>NZ_LZLE01000321.1 GCF_001673155.1 Mycobacterium sp. 1423905.2
TCCAGCGACAGGGCACCGGCCACATAAGCGGCCGCGATCTCGCCTTGCGAATGTCCCAGCACCGCGTCCGGACGCACGCCCATCGAGCGCCACAACTCGGCCAGCGACACCATCACCGCCCACAGCGCGGGTTGCACCACATCGACCCGGTCCAAAGCCGGTGCGTCCGGACGCGGTGCTGGGACATTCGCAAGGCGAGATCGCGGCCGCTTATGTGGCCGGTGCCCTGTCGCTGGAGGACGCTGCCCGGGTGGTTGCGTTGCGCAGCAAGCTCTTGGTGCAGTTGTCTGGAGCCGGCGGCATGGTTTCGCTGGCCTGTTCCCAGGCCCGGGCGCGGCAGCTGATCGAGAAGTGGAGCGATCGACTCAATGTGGCTGCCGTGAACGGGGTCTCGTCGGTCGTCGTGGCCGGTGAGGTCACCGCATTGACCGAATTGGTGCAGCGTTGCGAAGCCGACAACATTCGCTGCCGCTGGGTCGACGTCGACTACGCGTCGCACTCGGCTCAGGTGGACATGATCCGTGCGCCGTTGACTCGGGCCCTGGCCGACATTGAGCCGCGCTCCGCATCGATCACCTTCATTTCCAGCGTCACCGGTGCGCCAATGGACACCGCCGGTCTGCGCGCCGACTATTGGTTCCGCAGCATCCGGCAGCCGGTGCAATTCGAGAAGGCCTTACGTGCGGCCCGGGACGGTGGATACGGCGTCTTCATCGAGTCGAGTCCGCACCCGGTATTGATCGCCGGCATCGAGGACACGGTTGCCGCATCGGCACGTGATACCGCCGCCCAACCGGTCGTTCTGCCGACGTTGGGTCGCAACGACGGCGGCCTAGACCGGTTCTGGCTGTCGGTTGCTCAAGCTCACGTGGCGGGTGTGCCGGTGGACTGGACGGGTGCCTTCACCGGCCTCGGTGCTCGGCACGTCGAGCTACCCACGTATGGGTTTGTGCGACAACGTTTTTGGCTGGTCGAGTCGGGCGCCGGCAAGGTCAGTGCTGTGGGCTTGTCGCAGGTCGACCATCCGCTGCTGGGTGCGGTGGTAGAGCGGCCCGACGACGGTGGGCTGGTGTTGACCGGTTATCTGTCGGCGGGCGTCCATGGTTGGCTCACTGATCACGTGGTGGCCGGGGTGGTGCTATTCCCCGGCGCCGGGTTCGTCGAGTTGGCGCTGCGGGCCGGAGACGAAGTGGGCTGCTCGGTGGTCGAGGAGTTGACCTTGGTGGCCCCGCTGGTGTTGCCGGCCGGCGGTGCGCGTGTGCAGGTGGTGGTCGGCGCGGCGGCCGACACGGGCAGTCGCTCGTTGTCGGTCTATTCTGCTGCACCTCAGGGGCGTGCGCCGTGGACACTGCATGCGCACGGCGTCCTGAGCGTCGACGCGGTGGGCGCGGCCGCCGACTTGTCCGTATGGCCGCCGGTGGGGGCGCAAGTAGTTGAGATGGCCGACGCGTATGACGTCTTGGCGCGCCGAGGATATGAGTACGGGATGGCGTTTCGGGGCTTGCGGGCAGTGTGGCGCCGGGGCCGTGAGGTCTTCGCGGAAGTCGCTGCGCCGCAGGGCATCGCGGTCGGGAGTTTCGGAATTCACCCCATGGTCCTGGACGCGGCGTTGCACGCCTGGGGGGTGACCCAGACCGAACAGCAGACGGTGTTGCCGTTTTCGTGGCAGGGCGTCAGCCTGCACGGGGCGGGAGCCTCGCGGGTGCGGGTGCGGCTGGCGCCGGTGGGTGCCGATGCGATCTCGCTGGATCTCGCCGACGGGTCAGGTCTGCCGGTGTTATCCGTGCGGCAGATGACGATGCGCCCAGTGTCGGCGCAGGCGTTGTCGACCGCCGCGACGGGCGCCGGCACCGGCGGCTTGTTCGAGGTCGACTGGGTGCCGGTGTCGCTGCGGCAGCAGGCAGCTGACGACCGTCTTGTGCAGTGGCACTTGAGGGCTGACGACGACGATGTGGTGCGCTCGGTCCACCAGGGCGTGCATCGGGCGCTGACGGCGGTGCAATCGTGGTTGCGCAGCAACGAGGCGGGCGTCATGGCCATCGTCACGCACGGTGCAGTCGCGGTGGGCGGCGAGGGCATCACCGACCTTGCCGGGGCGGCGGTCTGGGGTTTGGTGCGTTCGGCTCAGGCCGAGCATCCTGGGCGTTTGGTTTTGGTGGATTCGGACGGTTCGGTCGATCTGGCGTCCGTGGTTACTTCCGGTGAACCGGCGTTGGCGGTGCGCTGCGGTACGGCCTACACGGCGCGGCTGATGCCGACGAGTGCAGTGCTCGAACTGCCTTGCGGCTCCGGCGGCTGGCGGCTGGCCGTCGGCGGTGGCGGGACGCTCGAAGACGTGGTGGTAACCCGCTGCGGCCGCGCCGCCCTGGCGGCCGGACAGATCCGGGTGGCGGTATCCGCAGTGGGGGTCAACTTCCGAGATGTCCTGGTGGCGTTGGGCATGTACCCCGGTGGCGGCGAACTGGGCGTCGAGGGCGCCGGAGTGGTCGTCGAGACCGGCCCAGCGGTCGACGGGCTGGCCGTCGGCGACGCCGTGATGGGGTTGCTCGGCGTGGTGGGGTCCGAGGCGGTCGTCGATCAGCGGTTGGTGACCAGGGTTCCGTCGGGCTGGTCGTTGGTGCAGGCCGCCGGTCTTCCGGTGGTCTACCTGACGGCGATGTACGGGTTGTCGGTGCTGGGGGAGTTGCGGGCCGGGCAGAAGGTGTTGGTACACGCCGCCACGGGCGGGGTGGGCATGGCCACCGTCGCGCTGGCTCGGCATTGGGGTGCGGAGGTGTTCGCCACGGCTAGTCGTCCCAAGTGGAACACGCTGCGCGCCATGGGCTTTGACGACGACCACATCGCCGACTCACGGACGTGCGACTTCGAAGAGAAGTTCCGCGCGGTCGGCGGCGGGATGGACGTGGTGCTCAACTCGCTGGCGGGCGAATTCGTCGACGCCTCGCTGCGACTGGTGGCTGCGGGCGGGTGCTTCGTCGAGATGGGTAAGACCGACATCCGTGATCCGCAGTGGGTGGCGGATCGGCACCACGGAGTGCGGTACCGGGCATTCGACCTGATCGAGGCTGGGCCACAACGCATCGCGTCGATGCTGGCCGAGACCGTGGAGTTATTGGAGACCGGCGCGCTGACGCCGTTGCCGGTCATGACATTCGACGTGCGGTGTGCACGCGAGGCGTATCGGTATGTCAGTCAAGCGCGTCATGTCGGCAAGGTCGTGCTGACTGTGCCGCAGGGTCCCGGCGACGACGAGGTGGTCAATGGTCCGGGTGCCGGATTGGCCGGCGGCACGGTGCTTGTCACCGGCGGCACCGGAATGGCCGGCGCCGCCGTGGCCCGACACCTGGTGCAGCGGTATGGCGTCGCGCACGTTGTGCTGGCCAGTCGCCGTGGGCAGCAGGCCGACCAAACCGAGCGGCTGGTGGCGCAGTTGGAAGCCGCCGGAGCCGTGGTGCAGGTGGTCGCCTGCGACGTGGCGGATTGCGACGCGGTCACCAAACTGGTGGCCGGTCTGCCGGACCTGCGCGGCGTGATCCACGCCGCCGGAATTCTGGACGACGCGATGGTGACCGGATTGACCGCCGAGCAGGTGAACGCAGTACTGCGCGCCAAGGTCGACGGGGCATGGCATCTGCATGCGGCGACCGCACACCTGAATCTGTCCGCCTTCGTGCTGTTCTCGTCAATGGCGGGTGTGGTGGGCACGCCGGGTCAGTCCAACTACGCGGCGGCCAACGCGTTCCTCGACGGGCTGGCCCTACATCGGCGCTCCCACGGGCTGGCCGGCTTGTCCGTGGCCTGGGGATTGTGGGAGGAAGCCTCGGCCATGACCCGCCACCTGGGCGAGCGCGATAAAGTCCGAATGGCCCGAATCGGTTTGGCGCCGTTGCCCACTGAGCAAGCGTTGCAGTTGCTGGACGCCGCCCTGTTGGCAGACCGGCCGACGGTGGTGGCCGCCCGGGTGGACGCGGCGGCGCTGGCCGACAGTGGTACGCCGGTGCCGTCGCTGTTGGAGGGCCTGGTCACCGGCCCGGTGCGGCGGGTCGTCGACCACGTCGAACCTGACACGGAAACCGCGTTCGCCGCGCGGCTGCACCGGATGAGCCCCGAACAGCGGCAGCGCGAACTGGTGGACTTGGTTCGCAGCAACGCCGCAACCGTGCTCGGTCAGCCCGGTGCCGCCGACATCAACGCCGATCGCGCGTTCCGAGAACTCGGGTTTGATTCGCTGACCGCCGTCGAGTTGCGCAACCGACTCAAAACCGCGACCGGCCTGGCCCTTTCGCCCACCTTGATCTTCGACTATCCCACTCCGATCGCGCTGGCCGACCTGCTCGACACCCGGCTGGCCGCCACTGGGACCGGCCACGTCGACCATCTGGCGCGCGGCAACGACATCGCCGGTGAACTCGAAGCATTGCTCAACCGCCCTGACTGGGATCCAGAGGAGAGGGCCAAGCTGATGGGGCGCCTTCATGGCCTGCTCGACGACCTCGATCCTTACTCGGACCCGCGCGACCGCGACCTGGAAATGGCCAGCGAGAGCCAACTCTTCGCGATCCTCGACGAAGAACTGGGCAACTGACATGACCCGACCAGGAGCATCGATGCCGGCCGAAGGCAAGCATGTCGAATACCTCAAGCGCCTCACCGCCGATCTGCGGCGTACCCGTCGGCAACTGTCCGAGCTGGAGGCCCACCTCAACGAACCCGTGGCCATTGTGGGCATGGGCTGCCGGTACCCCGGTGGCGTCGACTCGCCGGAATCGCTGTGGCAGTTGGTGGTTGACGGTCGCGACACGGTGGCGGCCTTTCCCGAAGATCGGGGCTGGGATGTGGACGGCCTCTACGACCCGGACCCCGATGCACCGGGCAAGATGTACACCCGCCGCGGTGACTTCCTGGATTCAGCAGGCGATTTCGACGCCGGATTCTTCGGGGTCGGACCGAGCGAGGCGCTGGCGATGGACCCCCAGCAGCGGTTGTTGCTGGAAGTGTCCTGGGAGGCGTTGGAGCGCGCGGGGATCGACCCCACCACGTTGCGCGGTTCAGCGACAGGAGTGTTCGCCGGGGTCATCCACGCCGGCTACGGAGGTTGGGTCAAGGGGGAGCTCGAAGGCTACGGCTTGACCGGCTCGACGTTGAGTGTGGCGTCAGGTCGGGTGGCTTATGTGCTCGGGTTGGAAGGGCCGGCGGTGTCGGTGGACACCGCGTGCTCGTCGTCGTTGGTGGCGTTGCACCTGGCCGTGCAGGCGTTGCGATCTCGAGAGTGCGACCTGGCGCTGGCCGGCGGTACCACGGTGATGGGCACGCCGGCGGCGTTCGTGGAGTTCTGCCGACAGCGCGCCTTGGCTCCGGACGGGCGGTGCAAGGCCTATGCCGGCGCTGCCGACGGGACGGCGTGGTCGGAGGGCGCCGGCATGCTCGTCGTGGAGCGGATGGCCGATGCCCAGCGGCTGGGGCACCCGGTGTTGGCGGTGGTGCGGGGGACCGCGGTCAACCAGGACGGTGCCTCCAACGGCCTGACCGCACCGAATGGTCCGGCGCAGCAGCGGGTGATTCGGGCGGCGCTGGCCAGTGCCCGGCTGGGTGCGGGTGATGTAGATGTGGTGGAAGGCCATGGCACCGGCACCACGTTGGGCGATCCCATTGAGGCACAAGCCTTATTGGCCACCTACGGGCAAGGCCGCCCGGCCGATCGGCCGTTGTGGTTGGGCTCGATCAAGTCCAACATCGGTCATACTTCGGCGGCGGCCGGGGTGGCCGGACTGATCAAGATGGTGCAGGCGATGCACCACGGCGTGCTGCCGCAGACGTTGCATGTAGATGAGCCGACGCCGCATGTGGATTGGTCGGCGGGCGCGGTGTCGCTGCTGACCGAAGCGCGGCCATGGCCGGTGCTTGATCGGCCGCGGCGCGCGGCGGTGTCCTCGTTCGGGATCAGCGGCACCAACGCCCACGTCATCATCGAACGGCCTGATGCGGCCGAACCGGTTGTCGCTAAATCGGAATCGAATCCTTCGGCGATGCCATGGGTCGTTTCGGCCCGGTCGGCCGACGCGCTGGCCGCGCAGGCGGCGCGGCTGCTGGACTGGGTGCGCGCGCGTCCGCAGCTCGATCCCGTCGATGTCGGGTGGTCACTGGCCGCGACCCGGGCGGTATTTGAACATCGTGCGGTGGCGGTGGGCGCTGACCGTGAGCACCTCCTGGCCGGCTTGGCAAGCGTGGCCGCACGCGAGCCGGGCGGGGACGCCGCGGTGGGCCGGGCCCGGTCGTCGGGTCAAACGGTCTTCGTGTTTCCGGGTCAAGGCGCGCAGTGGCTCGGCATGGGAGCGCAGTTGTCGGCGCAGGTGCCGTCGTTCGCGGCCGCCTTCGCTGAGGTGACCGAAGCGCTGGACCAGCATCTGCGGCTACCGTTGCGCCAGGTATTGTGGGACGGCGACGAGAAGCAGTTGACCAGCACCGAATTCGCCCAGCCGGCTCTGTTCGCGGTGGAAGTGGCGCTCGCGGCGATGCTGCAAGAATGGGGCATCACACCGGATTTTGTGATCGGTCATTCGGTGGGCGAGATCGCGGCCGCGCACGTGGCAGGGGTGTTGTCGCTGAGCGACGCCGCGTTCCTGGTGGCAGCCCGCGGCAGGTTGATGACCGCCCTGCCGGCTGGCGGCGTGATGGTGGCGGTGGAAGCCGATGAGCAGGAAGTGGTGCCGTTGCTGACCGCTGACGCCGCCATCGCGGCCGTGAACGGACGGCGGTCGGTGGTCATCTCCGGCAGCGAGTCCGCGGTCAACGACGTGACAGACCGGCTTGCGCGCCACGGTCGCCGCGTACGTAGGCTGACGGTTTCGCACGCGTTTCATTCGTCGTTGATGGACCCCATGCTGGATGAGTTCGCCCGGTTGACCTCGGGCATCGCCGTTGCCCAACCCCGAATCCCGCTGGTGTCCAATGTGACCGGACGCCTCGCCGACATCGGCTATGGGTCGGGGCTGTACTGGGTGGAGCACGTGCGGCGCCCCGTCCGGTTCGCCGACGGTGTGCAGGCGCTGGCCGCGGCGGGTGCGACCCGTTTTTTCGAGATCGGCCCAAGTGGTGGATTGACGGGGCTCGTCGCCGAGGCCACGCCCGACGAGACGGTGTCGGCGGTGGCCCTGCGTCGCGATCGCCCGGAACTCGCGTCGGTGCTCCAGGCGGTGGCGCGGTTGTTCACCGCCGGTATGTCGGTGAACTGGCCGGCGGTATTCGAAGGCGGAGGGCGGCGAGTCGATCTGCCCACCTACGCCTTTCAACGACGCCGATTCTGGCTACCGCTGGGGGCGACGGGTGCGCCGGATATCACCGGCATGGGATTGGCTGACGCGCATCACGGCCTACTGAGCGCCGTGGTGGAGCAACCCGAATCGGACGGCGTCGTGCTGACCGGCGCACTTTCCGTACCCGAACAGAAGTGGCTGGGCGACCACGTGATCGGCGGCTCCGTGTTACTCGCCGGAGCAGCGTTCGTGGAGTTGGCGCTGCGGGCCGCGGACCAAGTCAGTTGCAACGTCGTGGAGGAGTTGACGGTGGTGGCACCGTTGGTGCTGCCCACCACGGGTCGCGTGCAAGTGCAGGTCGCGGTGGGCGCCGCAGACGAGTCGGCTCGGCGCGTCGTATCGGTGTATTCGCGTGCGCCGCAGCAGGATTCACAATGGACTTTGCATGCCCACGGTGTGGTCGGCGCCGAGGTCGTCAGGCCTGCAGTCGATCTGTCCGGGTGGCCCCCGGCAGGTGCCGACGCGGTCGATGTCGACGACGCCTACGACCGGTTCGCCGCCCGCGGTTACTCCTACGGCCGATCATTTCGAGGTCTGACCGCGATGTGGCGGCGCGGCGCGGAGGTCTTCGCCGAAGTTTCGATGCCGGACGATGCGGGGCTGTCGCTCACCGATTACGGAATCCACCCCGTGCTCCTTGATGCGGCGCTGCACGCGTTGGGGATGGCCGACGGGCAGGAGACGACGGTGCTGCCCTTTGCTTGGCAAGGGGTTTCGCTGCACGCCTCCGGCGCGTCGCGGGTGCGAGTTCGGCTCGCCCCGTGTGGTGACGCAGCGGTGTCGGTGGAATTGGCGGATCCGGCCGGTTCACCGGTGTTGTCGGTGCAGGCGTTGGTGATGCGCCCGGTGTCGGCGGCGCAGCTGTCCGCCGCCAGCGAGGCGGGACGGGGCTTGTTCGAAGTGGTGTGGTCGCCGGTGTCGGTGCCCGCGACCGACGGCGAGCATCAGCCCGTAGTTTGGCGGTCCGAACCGCCTGCGCGGGAAGTGCATTCGGTTTACCAGGCCACGCATCGGGCGTTGGCGACGGTCCAGGAGTGGCTCTGCGAAGAGCGTGCCGAGAAACTGGTGGTGCTCACCCGCGGAGCGATCAGCCTGACGGGCGAGGATGTGTCCGATCTGGCCGGTGCCGCGGTATGGGGGTTGGTGCGTTCGGCTCAGGCAGAGCATCCGGGGCGGATAGTCTTGGTTGACTCGGACGATTCTCTTGCGGTCGAGGACGTAATCGCCAGCGGAGAGGCTCAATTGGTCATCCGACGCGGTGTCGTGCACGGTGCCCGTCTGGCACAGCTCAGCCGACCACCGGTGTTGGAGGTGCCGGGCCCGCGGTGGCAGCTGGTCGCCGGCGGCGCCGGAACCTTCGACGATCTGGCACTGGTCCCGGCGCAGGGCATAGAACTGGCCCCTGGACAGGTCCGGGTGGCCGTTACCGCGCTGGGTGTGAATTTCCGGGATGTCATGGTGGCGTTGGGCATGTACCCCGGAGCCGCGTCGTTGGGCGCCGAGGGCTCGGGGGTCATCACCGAAGTGGGGCCTCTGGTAAACGGATTGACCGTTGGAGACGCGGTGATGGGGTTGCTCGGGGTCGCCGGCTCCGAGGCCGTGGTGGATGCCCGGTTGATCGCCAGAGTGCCGGCGGGTTGGTCGATGACCCAGGCCGCAGGCATCCCCACGGTGTTCCTGACCGCCTACTACGCACTGTCAACTCTGGCGCAAGTGCAGCCGGGGGAGTCGGTGTTGGTGCACGCCGCTGCCGGCGGGGTAGGGATGGCTGCGGTGCAGCTTGCCCGGCACTGGGGGCTCGAGGTGTTCGCCACCGCCAGTCGCGGCAAGTGGGACACGCTGCGCGCATTGGGATTCGACGACACGCATATCGCCGATTCCCGCACGTGCGATTTCGAGGACAAGTTCTGGCTGGCCACCGACGGTCGTGGTGTGGACGTGGTGCTCAATTCGCTCGCCGGTGAGTTCAACGATGCGTCCTTGCGATTACTGCCCCGCGGTGGTCGATTCATCGAGATGGGTAAAACCGACATCCGCAACGCCAGCGACATCGCCCAAGCGCATCCCGGCGTGCGATATCGGGCGTTCGATCTGATGGAAGCCGGCCCGGAGCACATCGAGCGGATGTTCGGCGCGCTCCTCGACATGTTCGATTCTAATGCGTTGCAACGGCTTCCGGTCAGGTCCTGGGACGTCCGTCAGGCACGGGAAGCCTATCGGTTCTTGAGTCAAGCCCGGCACGTCGGCAAGGTGGTCTTGACCATGCCAGATGCCTGGGCCTCGGGCACGGTGTTGATCACCGGCGGCACCGGAATGGCAGGCGCCGCGGTGGCGCGTCATGTGGTGCACCGATACGACGTCCGCCACCTGGTGTTGGTCAGCCGCCAGGGACCGCACGCCGACGGGGCCGCGGATCTGGTCACCGAACTGGCCGCGGCGGGCGGCCGGGCCGAGGTAGTGGCCTGTGACGTGGCCGATCGTGACGACTTGGCCGCGGTGCTCGCGGAACTGCCGGACCTGACCGCGGTGTTCCACGCGGCCGGCGTGCTCGACGATTCGGTCGTCACCGGCTTGACCGGCGAACAGGTCGACAGAGTCCTGCGGGCCAAGGTCGATGGCGCCTGGGCGTTGCACGAACTCACCGCGCACCGCGACGTGTCGGCGTTCGTCATGTTCTCGTCTCTGGCCGGAATCGCGGGTGCTCCGGGGCAGGGCAACTACGCCGCGGCGAATGCATTCCTGGACGGGTTGGCGGCGCATCGGCGGGCAGCCGGGTTACCGGCGTTGTCCATCGCATGGGGCCTCTGGGAGCAGGAGTCGGCGATGACGCGGCACCTGGGCGAGCGGGACCTGGCCCGTATGACGCGAGTCGGGTTGGCGCCGTTGGCAACCGAGCACGCGCTGGCTTTGATGGATGCGGCGCTACTGTCCGATCGCGCGACGGTCGCGGCCACGAGGCTGAATCGCGCAGCCCTCGGCAGCGCCGCGGTGACGGTGCCGCCGCTGTTCAGCCGGTTGGTCAGCGGTCCGGTGCGCCGCGCCAGCGCGGCCGCAGGCCCTGCGGCGTCGACGTCGGCAGTGGTGTCGCGCCTGCGTGGCCTCAGCGCCGAGCAACGTCACCGCGAACTCACCGAGTTGGTGTGCGGCAATGCTGCCGTCGTGCTGGGCCTTTCGAGCGCAGACGTCAACGCTGACCGCGCTTTCCAAGACCTCGGGTTCGATTCACTGACCGCAGTGGAGCTGCGCAACAGGCTCAAGGCCGCGACGGGGCTGACCATGACCCCGACGCTGATCTTCGACTACCCCACTCCGGCGGCGCTGGCCGAGCACCTGGACACCTTGTTGGCCACCGCTCCCGCGGCCACTGACGAGAAACCGGCGGGCGAGCCAAGCTTGTTGGCTCGGTTCAACTCGGTGACACGGGAATTGGAGACGTTGCTCGACCAGCCCGACTGGAATCCGGGCGACAAGCCGCACCTGAGCGCTCGGCTGCAGGCGATCGTGACCGCGCTGACCGCCCCGGCGGCGCCACCTGACGAGCCCGCAATCGACGACAATCTCACCAGCGCCAGCGAAAGAGAACTGTTTGCCCTCCTCGACGAGGAATTCGGCCCCTAAATGTCGGCAGACGTGGCGATTATCGGCTTGGCCTGCCGATTCCCCGGTGCCTCCAGCCCGCGAGAGTTCTGGCGTCTGTTGCGCGACGCCCGAGAAGCCACGCCGCCCGCGCTGGACAACGTCGCCGAGTTTGACGCCAGTTTCTTCAACATCTCCCCGCGCGAGGCCAGCGCGATGGACCCCCGACAACGTCTCACGCTCGAACTGACCTGGGAACTGCTCGAAGACGCCTTCATCGTTCCGACTACCCTGCGCGGGCAACACATTGCCGTGTACGTCGGCGCGATGAACGACGACTACGCGTTTCTGACCACCGCGACCGGCCAGGTCGACCACCACTCGTTCACCGGCATCAACAGAGGCATGATCGCCAACCGAGTGTCCTACGCGTACGAATTCCACGGTCCCAGCGTCAGCGTCGACACCGGCCAATCCTCGGCACTGGTCGCCGTCCACCTCGCCTGCGAAACGCTCCGCAGCGGTGCATCACCACTTGCCATCGCCGGCGGCGTCCACCTGAACTTGGCCAGTGAAACAGTGCCGCTGGAAACAGAATTCGGTGCCGTGTCGAAATCCGGCCACACCTACGCGTTCGACGGCCGCGCCGACGGATACGTGCGCAGCGAGGGTGCAGGCCTGGTCCTACTCAAGCCGTTAGCCGCCGCGGTGGCTGACGGGGACACGATCCGCGCCGTCATCCGCGGCAGCGCCGTCGGCAATGCCGGACACAGCGCTGCCGGGTTGACCGTTCCCTCCGTTTCCGGCCAAGTCGACGTCATACGCTGCGCGCTGGCCAACGCCCAACTGGACCCGGACCAGATTGACTACGTCGAGGCACACGGCACCGGCACCGAGGTCGGCGATCCGATCGAGGCGACGGCGCTCGGCGAGGTCTTCGCCGGGCGGCGAGACAACCCGGTAGCGCTGGGGTCGGTCAAGACCAATATCGGCCACACCGGAGCGGCCGCAGGCATCGCCGGCCTGCTCAAAGTCGTCCTCGCGCTCGAAAACGCCGAATTGCCGGCGACTCTCAACCATTCCGCGGGCAGCGCCGCGATCGACTTGCCGGGTCTAGGACTGCGCGTCAACACCGCGCTGACGCCGTGGTCCGTGCCGCCGAATCGACCCCGGCGGGCCGGCGTCTCCTCGTTCGGAATGGGCGGCACCAATGCGCATCTGGTGGTCGAGCAGGGACCGGACACCGCAAAAAGCGTTGTAAGAAAGCCGGACACCACCATCGCCTTGGTCTTGTCCGCCCGCTCGGCTGAGGCATTGGCGAATCAAGCCAGCCGGTTGTCGGCCTGCCTTGGTGATCGCACCGACCTCGACGCGGTCGATGTGGCGTGGTCGTTGGTGTCGACCCGCGCGGTGTTCGAACACCGAGCCGTCGTCGTCGGCTCCGACCGTCCGGCGTTGCTCGCCGGACTGGCTCAACCGGCGGTCGCAGGGCGCGTCGGCTGGCTGGGAAAGACGGTGTTCGTGTTTCCGGGGCAGGGTTCACAATGGCTCGGGTTGGGACAACCGCTCTACGAGCGTTTCCCGGCATTCGCGAATGCATTCGACGAAGCCGCATCGGCTCTCGACGAGCATCTGCGGCTGCCGCTGCGGCAGGTCCTCTGGGGCGCAGACCCGGGCCTGCTGCACAGTACCGAGTTCGCCCAGCCGGCTTTGTTCGCCGTAGAGGTCGCGCTGGCGGCGCTCCTGCAGGCCTGCGGCGTTACGGCCGATCTCGTAGCCGGTCATTCGGTGGGAGAAATCGCGGCGGCATATGTGGCGGGCGTCCTCTCACTACCGGATGCCGCACGACTGGTCGCGCTGCGGGGTCAGTTCATGGCGGCGCTGTCGGCTCGCGGCGCGATGGTGGCGGTTGCGGCCAGCGAAGAGGAGGTGGCGCCGTTGTTGATCGACGGTGTCGACATCGCCGCGTTCAACGGCCCCGACTCGGTCGTCATCTCGGGTCCCGAAGAGGCCGTCGGCGCAGTGGCCGAACGGCTGCTGGAACACGGCCGGCAAGTCCGTCGATTGGCCGTCTCACATGCGTTCCATTCGGCGTTGATGGAGCCCATGCTGACGCAGTTCGCTCGGGCGCTTGCCGACCTGCCCGCACGAGATCCGCGAATCGAATTGATTGCCAACGTAACCGGGCAGTTGGCCGACAGCGGCTACGGCTCAGCGCAGTACTGGGTGGACCACGTGCGTCGGCCGGTCCGGTTCGCCGACACTGTTGCTACCGCCCAAACCATGGGCGCCGGAGTCTTCATCGAAGTCGGTCCCGCCGCGGGGTTGACGGCTGCGGTGGAGCAGTCGCTGAGTAACGACCGGGTGCTGACCGTGGCAGCGCTGCCGCCGGATCGGTCCGAGAGCGACTCGGTGCTGACCGCGCTGGGACGGCTCTACTGCGCTGGAGCGAATGTCGATTGGCGTCCGATGTTCGACGGGTTGAGCCCGGCTCGGGTCGAGGTGCCGACCTACGGCTTCGCCCGGCAGCGCTACTGGCTCGGCGGCGGGGAGGATCTTCTGGTCGATTCCACCCGCAAGGACCCGGAAACGATCGACCGGTTGCGCCGGCTGTCGCCGACCGAGCAGCGCCGAGAACTGGTGGAGCTGGTGTGCTCACACGCGGCGGCCGTCCTGGGCCACCCCAGCGGCCACGACATCGACTCCGCTCGCCCATTTCAGGACCTCGGGTTCACCTCTCTTACCGGAGTGGAGTTGCGCGATCGCCTGAAAAAAGTAACAGGTTTGACGGAATTACCACTCTCGCGAACCTTGATATTCGACTATCCCACGCCGGATGATTTGGCGGCCCACCTCGCCGAGCAGCTGTCCCAGAATCGATATTCTGACCCGTCGGATGACGAAAGTATTTGGACCCGACTACGCGCCATTCCACTCGCAGAGCTGCGTAGCAGCGGATTATTGGACAAACTACTGTCGCTCGCCGGATCGCCCGGAAAGTCCAGCTGGGACACGAATTTCAGCGATGACGCCATAGATTCTCTGGGCCCCGATGCGCTAATCGCCCTGGCACTCGAGAAAGGCGATAGGGAAAACCGCTCCTGATTAACTGTGATGTGCGCGTTTGCTCCTGCGCCGTAATCTGACAGATGTGTAATACAGATCTCTTTTGCGGGGACGCCGTGAGCCCTTTAAACTTTAGCTTTTAGGAAGCCTGTTCGGGTCTGCTGGCCGAGTCGAGCTAACAAAGTGAAAGCAGGGGCATGAGCGTCATCGCAGGTGTCTTCGGTGCACTGCCACCGCACCGGTACAGCCAGACCGAGATCACCGACCAGTTCGTCAAGTTCCCCGGTCTCGAGGAACACGAGGAAATCGTTCGGCGTCTGCATTCGGCGGCCAAGGTCAACAGCCGGCACTTCGTGCTTCCGTTGGAGCAATACCCGACGCTCACCGACTTCGGCGACGCCAACGAGATCTTCATCGAAAAGGCGGTGGACCTGGCCATCGAGGCCCTGCTGGGCGCCCTCGACGAGGCCGGTTTGCAGCCCCAAGACATCGACATGATCGCCACCACCACCGTCACCGGTGTGGCCGTCCCGTCCCTGGACGCCCGCATCGCCGGCCGGATCGGGCTGCGCCCCGACGTACGCCGGACGCCGCTGTTCGGCCTGGGCTGCGTCGCCGGCGCCGCGGGGGTGGCCCGGCTGCACGATTACTTGCGTGGCGCGCCCGACGACGTCGCCGTGCTGATCTCGGTCGAGTTGTGCTCGCTGACCTACCCTGCGGTCAAGCCGACGGTCTCGGGGCTGGTCGGATCGGCGCTGTTCGGTGATGGCGCGGCCGCTGTGGTCGCGGTGGGAGACCGGCGCGCCGAACAAATGCGTCCTAGCGGCCCTGACGTTTTGGATTCGCGCAGCAGCCTGTACCCGGATTCCCTGCACATCATGGGCTGGGACGTCGGTTCACACGGCCTGCAGCTGCGGCTTTCTCCGGATCTGACGACGCTCGTGGAGCGGTACCTGGCCGACGACGTCGACGCGTTCCTGGGTATGCACGGGCTCACCAGAGATGACATCGGCGCCTGGGTCAGCCATCCCGGTGGCCCAAAGGTCATCGATGCGATCACCAAGAGCCTGGACCTGCCCCCAGATGCGTTCGAACTGACCTGGCGCTCGCTCGGCGAGATCGCGAACCTGTCGTCTGCGTCGGTGCTGCACATCTTGCGCGACACCATTGAGAAGCGCCCGCCCAGCGGAAGTCCCGGCCTGATGTTGGCGATGGGACCGGGCTTCTGCGCGGAACTGGTGCTACTGCGCTGGCGCTGAGCTGAGAACCTCCACCGTCAGACCCGGCGACGGAGATAGTGCGGCGAAGTGCGCGGCGCGGATGCGCTGAGGCGGTAACCGCAGCGTGGTGCGCGCCACCAGCCGTGCCAGCATCACCGTCATCTCCGTGGTGGCCATCGCCGCTCCGATGCAGCGGTGTAATCCTCCGCTGAACGGGATGTACTCGTGTGGCGCCGGCTTGCGGTAGCCCGGGGCGGCATTGTCCCACCGCTGCGGACGGAATTCCGTTGGCTCCGGCCATAACTCGGGCAGCCGATGGGTGACGTAGGCGCTGAAGACCAGCATCCGCCCGGCGCGAATCCGGTGCCCGTCGAACCGCAGGTCGCGCATCACTCGGCGGGCGGAGATGACGGCCGGTGGATAGAGTCGCAGTGTTTCGTGCACTACGCCGTTGAGATAGGTGAGCGCTGACAGATCGGCGGATGTCGGAGGCCTGCCATCCAGGACATGCGCCACCTCCGCCGCCGCCACCTCCCAAGCGCCGGGCACCGTGAGCAGCGCGTGCGCCGCCCAGGCCAACGCGCCGCTGGTCGTCTCGTAGCCGGCGGTGATCAATGAGACGACCGCGTCGCGGATTTCGTTGTCGCCCAGACCTTTGCCATCATCGGACCGGCCGTTGAGCAACGTCATCAGCATGTGGTCGTCGGATCGGGGTTGGGCGCGCGCCTCGGCAATCTGAGTGTCGACGAGATCGTCGATACTTCGGCGCGCGGCCATGGCGCGCCGCCAGCCGGGGGAGTCGAGCCGTCGCTGCAGCCGCATCAGCTGCGGCGGTCGGTGCGCCAGGTCCAGCAGCGGTTGCAGTTGCTGACCAAGGAAATCCGAGTGCGCGGCCAGTCGTGACCCGAACAGACTCTCGGCGGTGCTGCGCCGGACCGCGTTGCGGAAGACCTGGTATAGGTCGCGCCGTTGGCCCGCGTGCCAGGTGTCGATCACCGCGTCGATGTTGGCCACCATGGTGCGCACATAGTCCTGAATCTGCCGGTGTCCCAAGCCCGGTGCCACGACGCTGCGCCGACGACGATGATCGTCGCCGTCGCTGACGATCAGCGCGGTCGGCCCGTCAACTGGGACCAACGTTTCGAATGTCTGCCGCCAGCTGAACGCATCGGCGTTGGCGAACACGAACTTATTCGCCTCGGGACCGAGCAGGTAGGTGTAGCCATACTTGCCGAGCCCGGCGTTGATGACCGGGCCGCGTTTGCGATGCAGGGTCAGCAACGCGTCTCCGGGCGGGTAAGCGACCGGCGTCATTCCAGCACCTCCGAGACCTCCAGCCAGCGTCCTTCCACCGCGGTCACCTCGCCTTCCAGCGCACGCAACTGTTGAGTCAGTTGCGCCAGGCCGACGTGGTCGGACTGGTCATGCTCGGCCAGCTCGGTGTGTTTGGCGTCGATGCGGTCGGCGAGGCGGGCGAGTTGGCGGTCCAGTGCCGCCAACTCTTTTTCAGCGGCACGACGCTGGGCACCGCCGCTGGCCTGCGGTGGCTGCCGTGACGGTTCGGCCGTGGTTGCGGAGGCGCGTGCCGCCAGCCGCAGGTATTCATCGATGCCGCCGGGCAGATGTCGAAGCCTGCCGTCGAGAATGGCGTATTGCTGATCGGTCACACGTTCCAGCAGATAACGGTCGTGGGAGACGACGATCAATGTGCCCGGCCATGAGTCGAGCAAGTCCTCGGTAGCGGTCAGCATGTCGGTGTCGACGTCGTTGGTGGGCTCGTCGAGCAGCAGCACATTGGGTTCGGACAACAAGGTCAGCATCAGTTGCAGGCGACGTCGTTGTCCGCCGGACAAATCGCCGACGCGTGCCGACAACTGACCGCGGCCGAAGCCGAGGCGCTCCAGCAGTTGAGTGGGCGTCACTTCCCGGCCCTCGACTTCGTACCCGCCGCGCAGGCTGCCCAGCAAGTCGGCGATCCGCTCCTCGGTGACTTTCTCCAGTTCCTCACCGCGCTGGTCGAGCACCGCCAAGCGGACCGTCTTGCCGCGCTTCACCCGGCCCGCGTCGGGCTCAATGGTCCCGGCGATCAGTCCCAGCAAGGTGGATTTGCCGGCGCCGTTGGCCCCGACGATGCCGGTGCGTTCGCCGGGCGCGATGCGCCATTCCACCTCACGCAGGATCGGTCGGTCGGCATAGCTGACGGACACATCGAGCAGGTCGATGACGTCCTTGCCCAGGCGAGCGGTCGCCAACTTGGCCAGCTCGACGTTGTTGCGCAGCGGCGGGATGTCGGCGATCAGCTGATTCGCCGCGTCGATGCGGAACTTGGGTTTGGACGTGCGCGCCGGCGGGCCGCGGCGTAGCCAAGCCAGTTCCTTGCGCATCAGGTTCTGCCGTTTTGCCTCGGTCGCCGCGGCCACCCGGTCACGCTCGACGCGCTGAAGCACGTACGCGGCGTAACCGCCTTCGAAGGGCTCGACGATGCCGTCGTGCACTTCCCAAGTGGTGGTGGCGACCTCGTCGAGGAACCAGCGGTCGTGGGTGACCAGCAGCAAACCGCCGCTGTTGCGTGCCCAGCGCTGCTGCAGATGGTTGGCCAGCCAGGTGATGCCCTCGATGTCGAGATGGTTGGTAGGTTCGTCGAGGGCGATGACGTCCCAGTCACCCACCAGCAATTGGGCCAGCTGAACGCGTCGTCGTTGCCCGCCGCTGAGGGTGGACACCGTCGCATCCCAGGCGATGTCGGATACCAGGCCGCTGACCACATCGCGGATGCGCGGGTCGCCGGCCCACTGGTGGTCGGGTCGATCGCCGACGAGCGTCCGGCCGACGGTACGGGTGTCGTCGAGCGTGTCGGCCTGGCTCAGGGCGCCGACCCGCAAGCCGCTGCGCCGGGTGACTCGGCCCGAGTCGGGTTGCAGTTGGCCGGTGAGCAGCGCGAGCAGACTGGATTTGCCGTCACCGTTTCTGCCCACGATGCCGATGCGCGCGCCGTCGTTGACGCCGAGCGTTACCGACTCGAACACCACCTGGGTCGGGTACGCCAGGTGGATCGATTCGGCTCCGAGCAGGTGCGCCACCCGGCCGACCTTAGCGTGGCGACGATGCCGGCCGGGACGGCCGGAGGAGGAGCCGCGCGGTTGGGCTTAAGCGTGGCGACGATGCCGGCCGGGACGGCCGGAGGAGGAGCCGCGCGTCGACTGCGCTGTTACGGACGTTGAGCCGCGGCTTGAACCTCGGCGTGGGCGCGCCGCATTGCATACCAAGAGCCCTGGTCCCACACCCACTGGGCGTCACGGTCATTCGACGGGGAAACCAGGCGATGGCGTCGTATCCCCAGGAGACTTGTCAGCAACGCGAGCGGGGACAGCACCACCGCAACGGTCGCCTCCAGGAGCCAGGCGACGCTGGCCCAGATCACCCAGAGGAACCGGTTCCACAAGATGTCGAGCACGACCGGCGCTACAAAATCTATGACGAGGTCGAGGATGTCCGAGCCGGAGCCGCCGGACGAGTCTGCGTCACCACCTTGCGACCGCCAGTCGTGCCAGCGCGGCGTCCAAAAGAGAAACAAGTTGGGCCGGATCCGCGCGCTTTCCGGAGGCGGACACTCCTCATCAGGTTGCGGTGACGGTGCGGGCGCCTGCTGCTCGGATTCCCGTGTCGACGCACCCGTGAGGTGTTGCTCAACTGAGCGCACGAACGCGTCGACCTCAGCTGCGTTGTAGCCACGCATACCGAAGGGTGGCTTGGAGAACGCGAGATGGCGAATCTGCGCCGACGTCAAGGAGTGTCGGCTCGGGTCTTTGAGGGCCGCCTCAACGCGGTCAAGAAAAGCATCGACCTCGTCAGCGCTATAGCCGGGCGTGCCCCGGGGTGGGTCAGAGAAGGCAACATTATGGACCTGCTCTGCGGTCAGGCGAGTGCTCCCGACGGGCTTCTCCGCGGCGCCGTGATTCATCAGGAAAGAGTCGCACCGGAGCCGCCTGGCGGCAATCACTTTATGTCAGTGCCATGCGGCATAATCGAAACTATGTTCGAATACGAAGGCCGACGGGAGGAGCCAGTGGCTTCGCCGGGCTTCGTCGCGTGGATGGACACGCGGTTGGAGCTGAACTGCCCAACCACCACCGCGCAGTCCGCGGCATTGCTGGAGAGCATCGAGGCGGCGGGGCGAGTGCACAACCGGGCCGCGGCCGCGCAGCTGGCCGCGATCGCACAGTTGTTTGCCTATCGGTTGGCCCGCTGCGGTGACACCCACGACTGGGTCGCTGATGTGGAGGAGGCGGTGGCCGGGGAGGTGGCCGCGGCGCTGCGGATCAGCCAAGGGCTGGCGGCCAGCAAGGTGCGCTACGCGCGCGCTATGCGCGAGCGGCTGCCCCAGGTTGGTGCGGTGTTTCGGGCCGGAGACATCGACTTCACGTTCTTCACCATGGTGGTCTATCGCACCGACCTGATTACCGACGACGACCTGTTAGCTCAGGTGGATCATCAGCTGGCGGCCAATGTCGCGCGCTGGCCGTCGATGACCCGCGCGCGGTTGTCGGGCAAGATCGATGCCATCGTCGCCCGCGCCGATCGCGACGCGGTGCGGCGGCGCGCACAGCAACAAGCCGACCGTGAAGTGTGGATCGGACCTAGCCAAGACGGCACCTGCGAAATCGGCGGCAACATCTTCACCGTCGATGCTCAGGCACTTGACCAGCGGCTGAACAAGTTGGCGGCCACGGTGTGCCGCGCCGATCCGCGCACCGCCGCTCAGCGGCGCGCCGACGCCCTCGGCGCGCTGGCTGCTGGCGCCGATCGGCTGGGATGTCGCTGCGAACAACGCGACTGCCCGGCCGGCACCACCAAGCCTGCTTCTCCGGTAGTCATTCACGTCATCGCCGAGCAGGCCACCGTGACCGGCACCGGTCAGGCGCCGGGCTCGCTGGTCGGTGCCGACGGGCTGATCCCGCCCGAAGTTATCGCCGAGCTGGCCCGCTCGGCCAAGCTGGTGCCGCTGATTCATCCCGGCGACGCGCCTCCCGAGCCCGGCTATGTGCCTTCCAAGGCGTTGGCCGACTTCGTGCGGTGCAGGGATTTGACGTGCCGCTGGCCTGGCTGTGACCAGGCCGCGGTGCGCTGTCAACTTGACCACACGATTCCTTACGCCCAGGGCGGGGCTACCCACGCGTCAAATCTCAAGTGCTACTGCATCGTCCATCACCTGCTGAAGACCTTCTGGGGCTGGACAGAAAAGCAGCTGCCCGACGGCACGCTGATCCTGACTTCCCCCGCCGGGCAGACCTACGTGACCACGCCGGGCAGCGCGCTGTTGTTTCCCAGCTTGTGTCACGCCGTGAGCCCGATCGCCACGCCCGAAATTGACTTGTTCCCCGAGGGCTACTGCGGCGAACGCACCGCGATGATGCCTCGACGCCGCCGCACCCGCAGCCAAGACCGCGCCTACCGGGTGGCCACCGAACGACGGCGCAACCGACAAACCCGCCAAGCAAGGCAACGCGCGCCGGTGAACGCGACTGGGCCCGCCCCGCCCGACGACGAACCGCCACCTTTCTGACAGCCGATTGACGGTCTGACGCAGAGACGCATCGCCGAGCTCCGTCGCCCTGCCTATTCCAAATCTCGCAACCGCGGCCATAACCGCAGACCGGCGCCGATGTGCCATGATGACCAAGCTGTCAAGGCGTACAAAGGGGCACCCAGGAGCAGTAGTGGATCTCAACTTTTCGATGGTCACCCGACCGGTCGAGCGTCTGGTGGCCACCGCGCAGAACGGTCTGGAAGTGCTGCGCCTCGGCGGCCTGGAAACCGGCAGCCTCCCGTCACCGTCGCAGGTCATCGAAAGCGTGCCGATGTACAAGCTGCGGCGATATTTCCCGCCGGACAACCGTGGCCAGTCGAAGGTAGGCCCGCCGGTGCTGATGGTGCACCCGATGATGATGTCGGCGGACATGTGGGACGTCACCCGCGAAGACGGCGCAGTCGGCATTCTGCATGCCAGCGGAATCGACCCCTGGGTCATCGACTTCGGGTCGCCGGACAAGGTGGAAGGCGGGATGCGCCGCAACCTCGCCGACCACATCGTCGCCCTCGACCAAGCCATCGACACGGTGAGGGACGCCACCGGCCAGGACGTGCATCTCGTCGGGTACTCGCAGGGCGGGATGTGGTGCTATCAGGTCGCCGCCTACCGACGGTCCAAGCACCTCGCCAGCATCGTGACGTTCGGTTCTCCGGTGGACACGCTGGCCGCGCTGCCGATGGGCATCCCGGCCAACTTGGGCGCGGCCGCCGCTAACTTCATGGCCGACCACGTCTTCAATCGACTCGACATCCCAAGTTGGTTGGCTCGCACCGGTTTTCAGATGTTGGACCCGTTGAAGACGGCAAAGGCCCGCATCGATTTCGTCCGTCAGCTTCACGACCGGGAGGCTCTGCTCCCGCGGGAACAACAGCGCAGGTTCCTCGAGTCCGAGGGATGGATCGCCTGGTCGGGTCCGGCGGTGTCGGAACTGCTCAAGCAGTTCATCGCCCACAACCGCATGATGACCGGCGGTTTCGCCATCAACGGTCAATTGGTGACCCTTACCGACATCACCTGTCCGGTCCTGGCGTTCGTCGGCGAGGTGGACGACATCGGCCAGCCGGCGTCGGTGCGCGGTATCCGGCGTGCGGCGCCCAACACCGAGGTCTACGAATGTGATATCCGCACTGGGCATTTCGGCTTGGTCGTGGGAACCAAAGCGGCGGTGCAAAGCTGGCCAACCGTCGCCGAGTGGGTGCGGTGGATCTCCCGCGACGGCGACAAGCCGCCGAACATCAGTGTGATGGTCGAGCAGCCGGCCGAACACACCGACAGTGGTGTGTTGTTCAGCTCCCGGATTGCGCACGGCATCGGCGAAGCGTCCGAGGCGGCGCTGGCGGTGGCGCGCGGCGCCGCCGGCGCGGTGGTCGCTGCCAACAAGTCAGTGCGGACGTTGGCCGTGGAAACGGCACGCACCTTGCCCCGACTGGCCCGCCTCGGCCAGCTCAACGATCACACCCGCATCTCGCTGGGCCGCATCATCGAGGAACAGGCACACGATGCACCGCGCGGCGAGTTCTTGTTGTTTGACGGTCGCGTCCACACCTACGAGGCGGTCAACCGCCGCATCAACAACGTGGTGCGGGGTCTGATCGAAGTCGGGGTGCGCCAGGGCGACCGGGTGGGCGTGTTGATGGAGACGCGGCCCAGCGCGCTGGTCGCAATCGCCGCGTTGTCCCGCTTGGGCGCCATCGCCGTATTGCTGCGCCCAGACTCCGACCTGGCCGCCGCGGTCCGGCTCGGCGGTGTCCGGGAAATCATGACCGATCCGACCAACCTCGAGGCCGCCCGCCAGCTCCCCGGCCAGATTCTGGTGCTCGGCGGCGGGGAGACCCGGGACCTGCACCTGCCGGCCGATGCTGACGTCATCGACATGGAACAGATCGACCCCGACGCCGTCGAGTTGCCCGCCTGGTACCGGCCCAATCCCGGGCTGGCGCGAGACCTCGCGTTCATCGCGTTCAGTGCGGTCGGCGGTGAGCTGGTGGCCAAGCAGATCACCAACTACCGCTGGGCGGTGTCGGCGTTCGGTACCGCGTCCACCGCGGCATTGGACCGCAGGGACACCGTCTACTGCTTGACGCCGCTGCATCACGAGTCGGCGCTACTGGTCAGCCTGGGCGGCGCGGTCGTCGGGGGCACCCGCATCGCGTTGACCCGCGGCATGCGTCCGGACCGCTTCATCGCCGAGGTACGTCAGTACGGCGTCACCGTCGTGTCCTACACCTGGGCGATGCTGCGCGACGTCGTCGACCATCCGGAGTTCTCGTTGCACGGCAACCATTCGATCCGGTTGTTCATCGGCTCGGGTATGCCCACCGGACTGTGGCAGCGGGTGTGCACCCAGTTCGCCCCCGCCCATGTCGTCGAGTTCTTCGCCACCACCGACGGACAAGCGGTGCTGGCCAATGTCGCCGGCGCCAAAGTGGGCAGCAAAGGCCGCCCGTTGCCCGGTGTCGGCCGAGTCGAACTCGCGGCCTACGACGCCGAAAACGACCTGATCCTGGAAGACGACCGCGGCTTTGTGCAAGTGGCCGACGTCAACCAGGTCGGCGTCCTGCTCGCCCAGTCCCGCGGGCCGATCGACCCGACCGCGTCGGTCAAGCGAGGCGTCTTCGCTCCAGCGGACACCTGGATCTCCACCGAATATCTATTCCGCCGTGACGACGACGGTGATTACTGGCTGGCGGCTCGGCGCGGCTCGGTCATCCGCACCGCCCGTGGCTTGGTTTATCCGGAATTGGTCACCGACGCATTAGGTTTCATCGACGCCGTCGACTTGGCTGTCACCTACGACGTCTCGGTAGGGGCGCAAACCTTGGCCGTCGCCGCGGTCACCCTGTGCCCCGGCGCCACCATCACCGCGGCCGACCTGACCGAAGCCGCGGCCCGCATGCCGGTGGGGCTGGGGCCCGACATCGTGCACGTCGTGCCGGATATGACGTTGAGCGCCACCTACCGCCCGACGGCGAGCCCACTGCGGGCGGCGGGGCTGCCCAAGGGGCGCAACGCCTGGTACTTCGACCCGGCTGTCAAAGAATTCAAGAAGCTGACCCCCGCGGTCCGCACCGAACTGAGCGGAAAGCACGCCACGACAAATGCTTGATGATTCGTTGTTGAAAATCTTAGTCTGCCCCGAAGACCGGGGGCCGCTGGTGTTGGTCGACGACCTGCTTTACAACCCGCGGTTGCGGCGGGCCTACCGGATCGAGGACGGCATCCCGGTGCTGTTGGTCGACGAAGCGCGCGATGTCGACGACGAAGAGCACGCACGGCTCATGGCGCAAGGTCGTCCGGCAGATTCCCAGTGAGGTAGCGCTGCAGATTCGGCGCGATGACGTGCGCGACCTGTTCGGCCGACAGTGAGGCGAATGGTTCGAGTTGCAGGATGTAGCGCGCCATCACCACGCCTACGAGTTGTGACGCGACGAATTGGACCCGGACTATTCCGGTGCCGGGGGGATTGTCGACGCGGGCACCGACTTCCACCGCGATGACATCCTGGATGAACGAGCGGAACAGGTTGACGTCCGATCCGGACAGAATGGACCGCAGCGTGGCGATGAATCCTGCTCCGATCTCGGAATCCCACAGCGGCAACAACATCAACGGCAACCGCAGGCCAATTTCGTCGACCGGTATTTCGCGTAACGGACCGATGATCGTCATCGGATCGATCGGAATGTGTACGGCCGCTGCGAACAGCTTCTCCTTGGTGCCGAAGTAGTGATGCACCAGGGCCGAGTCGACGTCAGCGGCCGCAGCCACCGCGCGGATCGATGTGTTGCCAATGCCGTTGCGGGCAAACAGCTCTCGTGCCTTGACCAGGATTCGTTCCCGAGTGTCGGAGTTGCCGGCGGGGCGCCCCGGCCGTTTGCGACTGGCTTTGGTCGTTGCCACGTTATGGTGTCCGCCGCCGCAGTGTGGCCGCGGCCAAACACAGCGCCGCGATGGCGAAAGCCAATACGACGACGATGTCGCGCACCGCGATGTCGGTCAATTCCGCGTGCGCGCCCACCTGCTGCAAGGCTTCCAGTGCGTAACTGGCCGGCATGACATTGCTGATCCATTCCAGCCAGTCGGGCATGGTGGCCCGCGGGACGATCACGCCGGCCAGCAGCAATTGCGGCACGATAACCACCGGCATGAACTGGACCGCCTGAAATTCGCTGTGTGCGAACGCGCTACACAGCAGTCCCAAACCGACACCGAGGACCGCGTTGATGATGGCGATGGCGAAAACCCACAACGGATTTCCGGCGGTGTCGAGTCCCAGGAACCAAAACGACACCACACACGCCAGGGTGGCCTGCGCGGCGGCCGCGACCGAGAAGGCGGTTCCGTACGCCGCCAGCAAGTCCAGCCGGCGCAATGGTGTGGTCAAGATGCGTTCCAGGGTTCCGGAGGCACGTTCGCGCTGCATGGTGATCGATGTAATCAGAAACATCAACAGCAGCGGGAACAGGCCCAGCAGAATCAAGCAGGCGCCGTTGAACGGCGTCGGCGCGCCGGGACGGTGCGGCGCGTTTTCGAACATGAAATACATCAGCGTGATGATCGCGCTGGGCACTACCAGGATCATCGCGACGCTGCGGTGATCGGCAGCCAACTGACGCAGGATCCGGGCCGTCGTCGCGGTGTACCCCTGCAGCGTCAACCTGCCTGGCGCACGGTGCTGCGTTTGATGATGGACAGGAACGCGTCCTCCAGCGAGCTGCATCCCGTTTCCTCTCGTAGTCGGGCTGGGGTGGTGTGGGCGACCAGGTGGCCGTCGCGCATGAGCAACAAGTCGCGGCAGTGGTCGGCCTCGTCCATCACGTGACTGGAGACCAGCAGCGTGGTTCCCCCCTGTGCCAGTTCGCCGAATTGTCGCCACAGATCGGCCCGCAGCACCGGATCCAAGCCGACTGTCGGTTCGTCGAGCACCAGCAGAGCGGGTCGACAGACCAGCGCGCAGGCCAGTGACACCCGGGTGCGCTGACCTCCGGAAAGGTTGCCGCAGTACGCGTCTCGGTGATCGGATAAGCCGACCCGATCGATGGCTTCGTCTGCGGCGCGGGCGTCGAAGCCATACAGGGCGGCGAAATATCGAACGTTGTCGACCACCCGCAGGTCGTGATAGATCGCCGCGTCTTGCGGCAGGTAACCGACTCGGCGGCGCAGCGGGGCGGACCCGGCCGGGTGC
>NZ_LZLE01000322.1 GCF_001673155.1 Mycobacterium sp. 1423905.2
CGGTGCGGTACTTGGTGCAAACCAAACTCAATCCGTTCGGCACCGAAGCGATGGATCAGGTCAACGCCATCAGCGCAACCGCTCGGAGCGCACAACCGAATACCACACTGGCCGACGCCACCATCTCGATGGCGGGATTCACCGTCGGCCTCAAAGACACCCGTGACTACTACAACCACGACATCCGGTTCATCATCGCGGTAACGCTCCTCGTCGTGCTCCTCACCTTGATCGCACTGCTGAGGGCCATTGTCGCGCCGCTGTATCTGGTTGCCTCCGTTGTGATTTCGTTTCTATCGGCGGTGGGTATCGGCGTTCTGGTGTTCCAATACCTACTCGGCCAGCAATTGCATTGGAGCGTGCCGCCACTGGCGTTCGTGGTGCTGGTCGCGGTCGGGGCCGATTACAACATGCTGCTCGTTTCCCGGATGCGTGACGAGTCGCCGCACAGCATGCGGTACGGCATCATCCGCACCTTGAGCTCGACCGGCGGCGTGATCACCGCGGCCGGCTTGATCTTCGTCGCCTCGATGTGCGGGCTGTTGTTCTCCAGCATCAGCACCGTGGTTCAAGGTGGATTCGTCATCGGTGTGGGCATTTTGCTGGACACCTTCCTGGTCCGCACGATCACCGTTCCGGCCATCGCGGCATTGGTCGGGCGGGCGAACTGGTGGCCGACCCGAGTGGACCAGCGGCGGCCGCTGGCCCGGTCATCGATCGAACGCGCCGAGTAGGGGCAGGTTTAGCGCGCATGCGGGATGTATGTGAGACTACGAGCACAGCCGAGGGGTCAGGAGTAGGGATGAAGAAACTACTCGCGGGAGTTACGGCGCTGGTAACTGTCGGCGCGACAGGATGTTTCGGCGTTCGGACCGCATCGGCCGATGACACGCCCGATGGCGGGACGCCGCCTCCGCCGATCTCCACCGACGGGATGGCGTACGCGCTCGGCGGTGCTCACGTCCTGGGCATTCCCTATGACGAATACATCCGCCGCGAAGGCGCCGAATGGTTCCCCGGCCTGCGTCGCGAGATCGTTCGCTACCCCGCCGGGCAGGTGCAAGGTCACGTGCTGGAACGCCTGTTTCCGGGCATCGGCAAAATCGACGAAACCTTCCCCGGTCTAGGCGTCAACGGTCCCAGCGTCGGCGAGTCGGTCGACGAGGGCATGGGTAATCTCGACGCGGCGATCCGCACCGGTGGCCGCGGCACCGCGATCGGCCTCTCCGAGGGATCGCTGGTGCTGGAGGCCGAACAGGCGCGCCTGGCCACCGATCCGACCGCGCCGCCGCCGGACCAACTGAGCTTCGCGACCTTCGGTGACCCGGTGGCGCGCCACGCCTTCGGTCAAAGCTTCTTGACCGCGATGTTCCCAGTCGGCAGCGTGGTTCCAGCGCTCGACTACCGCATCCCACCTCCGTTCGAGAGCCAGTACGACACCAGGATCTTCGTCTCCGCCTACGACTCGATCGCGGACTTCCCCGACCGGCCGGACAACATGTTCGCGCTCGCCAACACGCTCGTGGGTCTCGCGACCGGTCACACCGCGGTGGCCTTCACCAACCCGAGCATGGTGCCGCCGCAGAACATCAGAACCGAGGTCAACTCCAGGGGCGCGTCCACGACGACCTACCTCATCCCGGAAAAGCACCTTCCGCTGGTGATGCCCTTGGCCTACATCGGGATTCCAGAGGACACGCTGAACAAACTGGACGCGATCCTGACGCCCCGGGTGAACGCGGGCTACTCCCGCAACGACGACCCGGCGACGGCCCCCATCCAGGTGGATCCGGTGCACGGCTTCGACCCCGCCGCGGTCACCGCCCCGGCCACCCAGGCGACTTTCGGTGGCGGAGCCGATCCCTTCTCGCAGATCCTCAACGGCGCCATGTCGGTGTTGTCCCACGGCACCGGTCAGTAACGACTGCCGACGGAGTCACCCGGGTCGTACGGACGTAATATGACGCCGCCTCAGTCATCGCTGCTCTCGATGCTGCATGGACGTGCCCGCCTGCGACCTCACGACGTGGCGTTCACGTTCACCGATTACGAACACGACTGGGCGGGCGTTCGGGAAAGTCTCACCTGGTCGCAACTGTCCCGCCGAACCCTCGGCGTGGCGCGCGAACTCGGCCCGTACGGCTCGGTCGGCGACCGGGCCGTCATCCTGGCTCCGCAGTCCTTGGACTACATCGCGGCATTCCTGGGATCCCTACAAGCCGGCTTGATCGCCGTACCGCTTCCCCTGCCGCACCGCGGCTCCAGTCATGAGCGGGTGAGCGCGGTCCTCGCCGATACGTCGCCCTCGGTTGTTCTCACCACCTCTGCGGTCGCACAAGACATCACCGAGTATGTCGACCAGGCACGCATGGACGCCGTTCCCAAGATCCTCGAGATCGACTCGATGAATCTGGACTACGATGCTGAATCGGCTTCTCGGACAACCGATTTGTCGAGTATCGCGTATTTGCAGTACAGCTCGGGATCTACTAGGCAGCCGACCGGGGCGATGATCTCGCACCGCAACCTGCAGGCGAATTTCGAGCAGTTGATGCGCGGCTATTTCGCGGATTCCAATGTGACCGCCGCCCCGGATACCACGGTGGTCTCCTGGTTGCCGTTTCACCACGACATGGGCTTGGTACTGGGCGTCTGCGCGCCCATCCTCAATGGTTGGCGCGGGGAATTGACGACCCCGATCGCGTTCTTGGAGAGACCGGCCCGATGGATGCGATCGCTGGCCGAAAATCGACATGCGTGGTCAGCGGCGCCCAACTTCGCTTTCGACTTGGCCGCTCGCAGGACCACCGACGACGACCTGGACGGCCTAGACCTCGGGCAGGTGCAGGGCATCATCAGCGGTGCCGAACGTGTCGAGCCGGCCACCCTACGCCGCTTCGTTGATCGCTTCGCGCACTTCAACTTCCAAGAACACGTGGTGCGTCCTTCGTATGGCTTGGCGGAGGCCACCGTGTTCGTCGCGGCCGGCACCTGGAGCGAATCGAGCGTCCTTCGCTTCGATACCGCGGAGCTGTCCGCCGGACGGGCGCAACCAGCTGCCGCAGGGACAGGCACGGCGCTGGTCAAATATCAAGTGCCGCAGTCGCCTACGTTGCGAATCGTCGACGACACCGATCGCGAATGTTCGCCCGGCCAGGTCGGTGAGATCTGGGTCCATGGCGCCAATGTGGCCGACGGCTACTGGCGCAAACCGCCGGAGGAGCAACGTTGCTTCGGCGCACTGCTCGTCGAACCGTCGCCGGGCACGCCGGAGCGACCGTGGTTGCGAACCGGTGACCTCGGTTTCATCCACGACGGTGCGTTGTTCATTGTCGGACGCATCAAAGATCTGCTGATCATCCGGGGGCGCAATCACTATCCCGAGGACATCGAGGCGACGGTCCAGGCGATCACCGGCGGTCGGGTGGCGGCGATATCGGTTCCGGTGCACAGTACCGAGAAACTGGTGACTGTCATCGAACTCAAGCAAAGAGGCGAATTCGACGAAGACGCGAGGCATCGGCTGGCCGGCCTCAAAAGCGACGTCACGTCCGCGATCGCCAACACGCACGGCTTGAGTGTGGAAGACCTCGTCGTAGTGGCTCCCGGGACGATCCCCACCACGACCAGCGGCAAGATCCGGCGCGCCGCCTGTATTGAGCTCTATCGCCAGGACCAGTTCGCCCGACTGGACGCCTGAGAAGCATCGGGCCGGCCGGCGGGTGGCCCGGGCGTACGGACGCCGAATGAACATAATGAGTGCATTCGACCGGCGCAAAGGAGCACCCGATGAGCACACCCAGCGCAGAGCGTCCGCTACGCGTCATCCAGTGGACGACCGGCAACATCGGGCGGCGCTCACTGCACGCGATCATCGGCAGGCCCGACATGGAACTGGTTGGGGTGTACGCGCACGGAGCGGAGAAGGTCGGGGTGGACGCCGCCGACTTGGCGGGCTGGCCGGAGCCGACGGGCGTACTGGCCACCGACGACATCGACGCGCTGCTCGCGCTGGGAGCCGACGCCGTTTGCTATAACCCGTTGTGGCCCAACATCGATGAGCTGGTGCGGCTTTTGGAGTCCGGGGTCAACGTCTGCTCGAGTGCGGCCTGGATCACCGGCGGCAAGCAGACCCCGCAGGACCGCGCGCGCATCCTCGCCGCCTGCGAGCGCGGCGGTTCCACCATCTTCGGCAGCGGTGCGCATCCGGGTATGACCAACATGGTCGGCATGGTGCTGTCCGCCTCCTGCGAACGAGTCGACGAAATACGCATCACCGAGTCGGTGGATTGCTCCACTTACGAATCGGCGGAGACCCAGACCGCGATGGGGTTCTCCCAAGATCCGGACACCCCGGGACTGGCCGAGAACGTGCGGCGGGAAAGTGAAGTGTTCGCCGAGTCGGCGGCGATGATGGCCGACGCGATCGGCGCCAAGCTAGACCGGATGACCTTCGACGTCACCTTCACCGCGGCCACCGCGGACACCGACCTCGGGTTCATGAAGATCCCGGCCGGCACCGTGGGCAGCGTCTACGGCTACCACCGCGGCTGGGTCGGCGACCGCAATGTTGTCTCCGTCGGATTCAACTGGACCATGGGCGACCACGTGGTGCCGCCCAAGCCGCTGGAACACGGTCACGTCATCCAGGTCTTCGGGCTGCCCAACATGCGCACGGTCTTGCACTGCCTGCCCCCCAAGGATTGGACCGAACCCGGTTTCATGGGATTGGGCATGATCTACACCGCCATGCCGGTCACTAACGCGGTGCCCGCGGTGGTGGCCGCCAGGCCCGGCATCGTGACGTTGGCCGACCTACCGCCTGTGACCGGACGGGTCGCGTTGTAGACGCTATGTGATTGGCCACAACTCGGGCACCCTCAGGAACGCTTGCGTGCACTAAGGTTTACGATACTTAGCCGAGCAAAGGTTTCGTTTACGTCAATTTTGCTGACGGAGGAAGCAAGCTCCCCGATGCGGCGTTAGAACCCAGCGTCGGGTGGTGCCAGCAGGCGATAGAAGGGGTGGTGATGGACTCCGTAGCGCGGGTGCTGAAAAAGGCCTGGATTCCCCTGATTCTGGTGGTCGTCCTCGCCGTCTCGGGTTTGGTCGTCTCCCGACTGCACAAGATCTTCGGCTCTGAAGACCTCAACGCCAACGCCGGCGCCGGAATCGAGATCGTGCAGTTCAACCCGAAGGTGGTCGTCTACGACGTGTCCGGACCGCCAGGGGCCACCGCGAACATCAACTACTGGGACGAAAACGCCAACACCCATCAGGTCAATGGCGTGCCGTTGCCCTGGTCGACGACGATTTCGACCACGTTGCCGTCGGTCAGCGCCAACATCATGGCGCAAGCGGACAGCAGCCAGATCAGCTGTCGCATCACCGTGGACGGTGTAGTCCGAGAACAGCAAAAAGCCGACGGTGAAAACGCCCAGACCTTCTGCTTGGTGAAATCAGCATGAGCGAGCTGAATCACAAGAACCACCTGACTACTGACGACAACGCAGACACCGGGCCGATACTCACCCGGCACGCCGCCAAACCCGAGCGCGGTCACCGCCCGCTGATCCCGCACACGATCCGCATCTTCGCGGTGCCGATCATCCTGGGCTGGGTGTTCATCACCGTCATCACCAACGTCATCGTGCCCACGCTGGAGAAGGTCAGCGAATTGCACTCGGCACCGATGACCCCGTTGGACGCACCGTCGATGAAGGCGATGATGCGTCTGGGCCAGAACTTCCACGAGTTCGACTCCAACAGCACCGTGATGATCGTTCTCGAGGGCCAGCAGCCGTTAGGTGATCCGGCGCACCGCTACTACGACGAACTGATTCGTCAACTGCGGCAAGACCCCAAGCACGTCCAACACATCCAGGATTTCTGGGGTGACCGGCTGACCGCCGCCGGGGCGCAAAGCGCGGACGCCAAGGGCGCCTACGTCATGCTCAACCTCGCCGGCAATCAAGGCACCACGCTGGCCAATGATTCGGTTGACGTCGTCCGCAAGGTGATCGAACACAACCCGCCGCCGCCCGGGGTGAAAGCCTACGTCACCGGACCCGCTGCCCTCAGTGACGACATGCACCTGATCGGCAACGCCAGCCTGGCCAAGATCACGTTGTTCACTTTGGGCGCGATCGCGATCATGCTGCTGCTGGTCTACCGCTCCATCGTGACCACCGTCGTGCAGCTGTTCATGACCTTCGTCGCCCTGGCGTGCGCCCGCGGTGTGGTCGCGGTCCTGGGCTATCACAACGTCTTCGGGCTCACCACGTTCGCCGCCAACATCCTCACCATGCTGGCGATCGCGGCGGGGACTGACTACGGAATCTTCCTCGTCGGCCGCTATCAGGAGGCACTGGCCGCCGGCGA
>NZ_LZLE01000323.1 GCF_001673155.1 Mycobacterium sp. 1423905.2
GGCGGCCTTGTCCCACAGCCCGCGCCGGTCGGCGTGAAAGTAGGTATATCCGGTTGTCACCGCACAGATCGTCGTAGCAACCGCCAACATCTGAGTTCCGTTGACGAACAAGCTGATCGCTCCACCGGCGGCGGCGCCAAGGGAAAAGCTCGCATAAAGCAAGAAATAACCGAGCCAGTCTTCTACTTTTCCGCCGGCGATATGGCGTTCGATTCCCTGACCCATCTTGACCAATGTTCCGGTCACATAACTCAACGGAATGGACACTTCACCGTCTTTGACGAAAGAGGTGTTCAATGAGCCAATTCCGAAGACGACGAACAGAATCGGCACGAATTCCAAGTTGCTCTGTTCCCACCCGCCGATGACGATGTCGAGGGCGGTGGCGACCGCCAGCGCGAAGGTGGTCAGGACGGTGGGGCCGTGGGGGTGGGCAACCCAAATGTGGCGCCGGAACACCGATGCGACGACGACGCCGATGACAAAGCAGAGCAACAGCAGCGCCGCGGTGATTGACAGCCACACGTCATCGCGAAAGACGCCCAGCACCGCCCGCTGCGCATTGCCGGTCATGAACGTGACGAAGTAGCCCTCTGAGTGGGTGAATGCCGTCGCGCCCAAGACACCGGCCAACCCCGCCAACAGCCAGGACAATCTGGCCTCGCCGTCGTAAATCTGTTTCTGCACAAGAGCATGCTCGCAGAACTAGGCGATGCGGGCGGGCTCAGGCAGAAAGGCGAGCGATGGACCGCAACGGAATCGGCAACCAGCTCGGCCGGTGCCGCGACTCGTAACCCGCCTCGTACACCGCCTTGTCGAGCTCGTAGGCCGCCAGCACCAGTGCCGAATCGCGCGGGTCGGTTCCGGACGCGGCGGCGTACCCGTCGCAGAACGCGGTTCGGTTGCGCTCC
>NZ_LZLE01000324.1 GCF_001673155.1 Mycobacterium sp. 1423905.2
GTGATCTACGAGCAGGCCAACAGCCACGGCCAGAAGGTGCAGTCGGCGGGCAGCAACATGGCCCAAACCGACTCCGCGGTCGGCTCCAGCTGGGCTTAGGCCGCGCGGCTAGGTGACCGTGGCGGCGGCGTGGGTCGCCAGCACTTCGGCGGCGGCCCGCTCCCCGGAGCGAATGGCGCCGTCGACCCAGCCGCACATGGTGGTCGAGGTCTCGGTGCCGGCCCAGTGGACTCGCCCACATGGTGGCCGCAGGACCGGGCCGTACTCGGTGAGCACACCGGTCGGGGTGTGACTGATCATCCCGCCACCCGAGTACCGTTCGACGGTCCAATTCTGCTCGTGATACTCGAGAACCGACTTCGCCTTGTCGCCGAACCGGTCGACGAGTTCATCGGTGACGATCGTCCTTCTCGAGGTGTCATCGAGTCTGGTCAGTGCTCGCGCGGCAGGTCCCTCGATGATCGCGCACATGATCCCCGGACTGCCGCTGTCAGTGCAGGCGTCGATGGTGACGGGGACCGGTGTCCCCGCCGCCGCCGACTGGCCGGACAACCCGTCGGCGCGCCAGAACGGCTCATCGTAGATCAGCGAAACCTTGATCACCGCGCCGCCGGGCATGCGTTGATGCAGCAGCGAACGGTCCGCGGGCAGCATGGGCTCGTAGTCGATGGAGCCGGCGATGGCCATCGGAATGGCCACGATGACCCGGTCAGCGCGCACCGTCATGTCCTCGGACACCACGGTGACACCGTCGGGGTCCTGGGTGATGCGCCGGACCGGCTGCCGCAGGTGCAGCGCCTCACCGAGTTGGGCGGCAACGCGGCCGTAGATCGCCCCCATACCGCCGACCGGACGTGCATCCTGCGATCCGCCTTTGCCGGTGATGCAAAAGCCGGGACCACCGCCGGAGGCCATCTGCAACAGCGCCCACAGCAAAGACACCTCAGTGGCCGCGCAGGTGTACAAGCCGCCCAGCGCCATGTCCAGCATGTCGCGGGCCGGCTTGGACATCACGTTGGCCTGGATCCACTCACCAAGACTGATCCGGTCCCACTCGGCGGCATCGGCTGCCTCCCAAGGGTTTTCGTGTGGAATGCTCTTGCACATCTTTTCCACGGCCATCAGGGCGATACCCAAGTTCGCGACGGCCCACGGGCTCATCGTCCACGGCAGTTTGCCGCCGTAGCGATGCTTCTTTCCGCCCACGATCATCATGGCGTCACCGTCGTTGTGCTGCTTGTATTCCGGTACGCCGAACTCGTGCATCAGCGCGTAGACGCGGTCCTGTCCGGGCCCGATCCACGCGCCGCCGCGGTCGATCCAAACACCGTCGTCGCGGGTGACCGTATAGGTGCGACCACCGACTCGGTCGCGAGCCTCAAGGAGCGCCACCGAGCGGCCCGCCTGTCGCAGCCGCAGCGCAGCCGTCAGGCCAGCGAATCCCGCGCCCACCACGCAATAATCGACATCGGACACGCCGTGACTCCTCGTCTGACCCCGTGCTGCCCCAGCAGCAAGCTACACCGGTTAGTTGGCTTTAAGAATGGCGTTTCTGCACATTCGCCGAAAGATTATGAGAGCCAACACATTTGCGATGACACATCGACGAGCGTCGGTTCGGCGCGGCACGGCTGCGTAGGGTGCGGCTTATGCGCATCCATGACGTCCGAACCCGGCGCAGCGTCGACGACTTCCCACGCACCGAACACCTGGCCTGGAAGATCGCCGAAGTTGCCGTGGACCCGGTGGCCGTGCCGCCCGAGACCGAAGCCATGGTCATCAACCGCATCATCGACAACGCGGCGGTTGCTGCGGCCGCCGCCCTGCGCCGCCCGGTGGCCGTCGCGCGAGCCCAGGCGCTCGCGCATCCCGACCCCCACCGCGGCGCCAAGGTGTTCGGCGTCGCGGGCGACTACGCGCCGGAGTGGGCGGCCTGGGCCAACGGCGTCGCGGTCCGCGAACTGGACTTCCACGACACCTTCTTGGCCGCGGAGTACTCACACCCCGCAGACAACATCCCAGCCCTGCTGGCCGTCGCGCAGCACCTGGGCCTGGGCGGTGCGGCCCTGATCCGCGGCGTGGCAACCGCTTACGAGATACAGATCGACCTGGCCAAGGGAATATGTCTGCACGAGCATAAAATTGACCACGTCGCCCACTTGGGTCCCGCGGTGGCGGCCGGGCTGGGCACCATGCTGGAACTGAGCCCGGATCAGATCTATGCGGCGATCAGTCAGGCGCTGCACCTGACGACAGCCACCCGGCAGTCCCGCAAGGGGCTGATCTCGAGCTGGAAGGCGTTCGCGCCGGCGTGGGCAAGCAAGGTCGCGATCGAAGCCGTCGACCGTGCCATGCGCGGGGAAGGCGCACCGGCTCCCATCTGGGAAGGCGAAGACGGGGTAATCGCCTGGCTGCTGTCCGGCCCGGACCACACCTACCATGTCCCGCTGCCCGCACCGGGTGAACCCAAGCGCGCCATCCTGGACAGCTACACCAAAGAGCATTCGGCCGAATACCAAAGCCAAGCCCTCATCGATCTCGCCCGTCGGATGCGGCACCGCATCGATGACCTCGACGAGGTCGAAACGATCGTGTTGCACACCAGCCACCACACCCATCACGTGATCGGTACCGGCTCCAACGATCCACAGAAGTTCGATCCCGACGCGTCCCGCGAAACGCTGGACCATTCGGTGATGTACATCTTCGCTGTCGCATTGCAGGACGGCGCCTGGCATCATGAGCGCTCCTACACGCCGCAGCGGGCGCACCGCCCAGACACAGTTGCGTTGTGGCGCAAGATCTCCACACGGGAAGACCCCGAGTGGACCCGGCGCTACCACGCCGAAGAACCGGCCCAGAAAGCGTTCGGCGCCCGCGCGGAGGTCACCATGAGAAGTGGTGCGGTGATCGTCGATGAGCTCGCGGTCGCCGACGCACATCCATTGGGCGCCAGGCCGTTTCACCGCGAGCAGTACGTGACCAAATTCACCGAGTTGGCCAACGGCGTGCTCGACGAGGCCGAACAACAGCGGTTCCTGTCGCTGGTCGACGACTTGGCGGCCCTGCGCGCGGGCACCCTGGGCGAGCTGAACCCGATCGTCGATCCGCTGGTGCTCGACAAGTCACCCGTCGTCGGGCCCGGCATCTTCGGATGAGCCGGCTTGCCACGTGCTCGGCAACATCGGCATCCGGGGGTGGTCGTCGAAGTCTCTGTGAGACACCGACTTCAAGCCCGCCACGCCGGCAGATCCCATGCCGGACTTGCCCGTCACGCCGGCGAATCCTATGGCGGAGACGCGTTCGCCGGCGCCTTCGGCCTCCAAGTCCACATATTCGTAACCGCGTCCCAACTTCTTCGCCGTCGCCTTGCGGCGCCGATCGGCGCGCGGCTGTTCCTCGGGTGTCGCTGCCGCCGCCGGCACATCGGCGCTGTCGGGCTCGGGCGCCTTCCCTCGAGCGGCGGCGGCGAACGGTCGTTGAGCGGCCAAGTTCAGATCGCCGACCAGGTAGCCAAAGTTCTGCAGCGCCGCCGGCAGTCCCGAACCGGCCGCCGGCGGCGGTGCGGTGCTCGGCGGCGGTGGCGCGGCGGACGCCGGCGTCGGCGCGGTCGCGGGGGCCGCAGCGGGCGCGGGGGCGGTAGTCGTCGGGATGCCCGGAGCGAGCGCAACGACCGGCGGGGCGACGGGCACGGCGACGGGGAGGGCCGGGGGCGGCATGGCCGCCAGCACCGCCAAGCCCTTGATGCCGATCGGGGCCAGCACCGCACCGGCGGCCAACGGAATCAGAGGGGACGTCAGCAGGGGCACCAAGACCGTGAGCAACACCGCGGTCTGCTCGAGCAACGTCTTCAGCAGCGCGATGGTGTCGGTGATCACCGTCCCGATCACTTCCACGGTGGTGAACAAGATGGTGAAGCCGATGGTCGCCGGATTGCCCGAAGCAAACGCCGCGGTCAGGTCCAAAGCGACGAAGGAGAACATCTGCGACAGCAGAACGACATAGGTGCCGATATCCATCGGATAGCCGAGGGCGAACGCGATGTTGAACGGACTGAGATAGCTCAGTGGATTACCGAGAATCACCAGGTACGGATCGAATCCGGAAAACAGCGCTTGGAAGAACGGCAATTCGGACAGCGCATTGATCAACGGTTGTAGGTAAGTGTCGTAGAAATCGAGGTAACCCAGGTCTTGCAGCCATTGCAGGAATTCGTTCTGTCGGTCGGGCGGTAATTCCATCGCCTCGGCGGCGGCGACCCGTTGCGCATCGGCGGTCATGATCTGCGGCGCCGGCAGGGTTTGCGGCGACGACGCCAGGGCCGCCGTCGTCATCGCCTGATAGCCGCTCATCACGGTGGCCGCCTGAATCCACATCCGCGCATAGTCGGCCTCATTGAGCGCGATCGGGATGGTGTTGATGCCGAAGAAGTTGGTCGCCATCAACACCGCGTGCGTGGCGTGATTGGCGGCCAGTTCGGCCAGCGTCGGCATCGCGGCCAGCGCAGTGGTGTAGGCACCGGCCGCGATCTCCTGTTGGGTGGCCATGGCGGCGCTGTCGGCGCTGGCTTGGGTGAGCCACGCCAGATACGGCGCGTGGGCGGCAGCGTATGCCGCCGCCGTGGGACCGGCCCAGGTAGCCTGCGTCGAGGCCAGCACCGCGGTCAGCTCGTCGGCGGTCTCGGCGTAGGCAACGCTCAGCGATTTCCACGCGACCGCGGCCGCCAACAACGGACCCGGGCCCGCGCCGCTGCTGAGTAACGCGGAATGCACCTCTGGCGGTGAAGCGAACCAAATAGGGGTAGCGGCAAGGCCGCTCGGAACGACAGGAAGCGTCATGGCGGGCTAGCTCTCTCGGGGTGCACCGCCCCGGGTTAGCAGGACGCTATGACCCGAGTCTCCTGGCTCTCGGATCGCCGCTCGCCTCGCCTTCCAGCCCATGGCCGTGGCTTATGAGGTTCGCTCCCCGATTACAGTGGCGGGACCGCGCCGGCTTCGCACCGGCTTCCTACGTTGTCATAGCCTTACGCGGCTTATTGTTGCACGCTGAGCGTCCCGGCACGACCGGAAATAGCGGGCGGCCTAACCGCGCCAGCAAAGCCCTGAGTTCAGCTCGATTATTCCGGACCGCCGTATTGCCACACCAGGCTGTGGTTGCCGGTCATCGTGGGGTTGCACCACATGGTTCGGCCATTGGCGTCTTCGGTGGTGGCGTGAAACACCGTGCAGGAATCTCCTGCGGCAGGGGTGTCGGCGGCCGCGACGCCGCCGGCGAAGAGGAAGCTCACGGGCAAACTGACGAGGACGACGGACCGCAGCTTGTTCATGGTGGTCTTCTCCCTCTGCCGCCTGGCCAGGAGGCGGACTGAGGTTCACCGTAGTCCTGGCCGCGGCGGCTGACAAAAATTCCCATACCGCACGGCTAGAACACGTTCTAATCTGTCAAACCATGGGATTCCTCAAACAGGAGACTCCGGAGATCGACTTCGAGGAGTGGAACAAGGGCACCCGCGCCGAAAAGATCGTTCCGATGGCCCGGCACTGGGCCGAGGTGGGCTTCGGCACGCCGGTGGTGCTGCACCTGTTCTACGTCGTCAAAATCCTGCTCTACATCCTGGCGGCGTGGCTGATCGTGCTGACTACCAAGGGAATCGACGGCTTCACCAACGTCGCCCACTGGTACGCCGAACCGATCGTGTTCGAGAAGGTCGTGCTCTACACCATGCTGTTCGAGGTGGTGGGCCTCGGCTGTGGTTTCGGGCCGCTGAACAATCGGTTCTTCCCACCGCTGGGTTCCATCCTGTACTGGCTGCGGCCCGGCACCATCCGCTTGCCGCCGTGGCCGAACCGGATCCCGCTGACCAGCGGCGACACCCGCACCCCGGTTGACGCCCTGTTGTACGGCGCATTGCTGGTGCTGCTGACGATCGCCATCTTTTCCGACGGCACCGGGCCCGCTGCGGGATTGGGGACGGCGGTCGGGGTGCTGCCGGCCTGGCAGATCTGGGCGGTGCTCGGGGTGCTGGCGGTTTTGGGCCTGCGCGACAAGGTCATCTTCCTGGCCGCCCGCGGCGAGGTGTACGCCTCGTTCACCGTCGCCTTCCTGTTCACCGGTTACGGGGTGGACATGATCATCGGCGCCAAGCTGGTGTGCCTGGTCATCTGGCTGGGTGCGGCCACCTCCAAGCTGAACAAGCACTTTCCGTTCGTGATCTCGACGATGATGAGCAACAACCCGGTGCTGCGGCCTAAGTTCATCAAACGGGCGTTCTTCGAGCACTTCCCGGATGACCTGCGGCCGGGACGGCCGTCGCGGGTGCTGGCGCATTTCAGCACGGCCATCGAGGGCTTGGTGCCGCTGGTGTTGTTCTTCAGCCACGGCGGCTGGCCCACCGCGATCGCCGCGTTCGTCATGTTGTGCTTCCACTTCGGGATCCTGTCGGCGATTCCGATGGGTGTGCCGCTGGAATGGAACGTGTTCATGATGTTCAGCGTGCTGGCCCTGTTCGTCGGGCACGCCAATGCGGGGCTGAGCGACTTGACCACCCCGCTGCCGATCGTCCTGCTGGCCGTCGTCGCGGGAACCGTGGCGATCGGAAACCTGTTCCCGCGCAAGGTTTCCTTCCTGCCCGGCATGCGCTACTACGCGGGCAACTGGGACACTTCGCTGTGGTGCATCAAGCCGTCCGCCGATGCCAAGATCGCCAACGGCATCGTCGCCATCGCGAGCATGCCCGCCGCGCAACTGGAGAAGTTCTACGGCAGCAGGGAGAAGGCGCAAATCCCGATGTACATGGGATATGCGTTCCGGTCCTTCAACACTCACGGCCGGGCGCTGTTCACGCTGGCGCACCGGGCGATGGCCGGCCATGACGAGAACGAGTACGTCCTCACCGACGGAGAACGCATCTGCAGCACCGCGATCGGCTGGAACTTCGGCGACGGACACATGACCAACGAGCAGTTGGTCGCGGCTTTGCAGAAGCGGTGTCACTTCGAACCCGGCGAGGTACGCATCGTGATGCTCGACGCCCAGCCGATTCATCGGCAGACCCAGCACTACCGCCTGGTGGACGCCGCCACCGGCGAATTCGAGCGCGGCGTGGTCAAAGTCGCCGACATGGTGACCCGTCAACCCTGGGACGACGACGTGCCGGTGCAGGTGCTCTCCGGTGACGAGGCCCGCCGGGCCTGAGCCCGGCGCGTCGAGTGTGCGTCCGCGGCATCGGTTGGGTAGCCACGGCGGCGAATGGACGCAAATCGCGCCCTGGGCGCCCGCTCGAAGCCGTGAACGCACACTCCACGCCGGGGCTACACCTGCGCTCGCACCTGTTGCGCGGCGGCCACCATGTTCCTCAGCGACGCGGTCACCTCATCAACGTTGCGAGTCTTGAGGCCGCAGTCGGGATTCACCCAAAGCCGTTGCGGGGGAACGGCTTGCAGCGCCGCGCGTAACGACTCGGCCATCTCAGCGGTGCTGGGCACCCGAGGCGAATGGATGTCATAGACACCCGGGCCAACACTGTTGGCAAAGCCGACCGCGTTCAGGTCGTCGAGCACCTCCATGCGTGACCGGGCCGCTTCGATCGAGGTGACGTCGGCGTCCAGATCGGAGATGGCGCCGATGACCTCCCCGAACTCCGAATAGCACAGGTGGGTGTGGATCTGCGTCGAGTCGGCCACGCCGGAGGTGGCCAACCGGAAAGCGCCGACGGCCCAACGCAAGTAGTCGTCCTGATCGGCGCGCCGCAGCGGCAGCAGCTCACGCAGCGCGGGCTCGTCGACTTGGATCACCGCGATGCCCGCGGACTGCAGGTCCACCGTCTCGTCCCGAATCGCCAGCGCCACTTGGTTGGCGGTATCGGCCAGCGGCTGGTCGTCGCGCACGAACGACCACGCCAGGATGGTGACCGGCCCGGTGAGCATGCCCTTGACCGGCTTGTCGGTCAGGGATTGGGCATACCTGATCCAGTCGACCGTCATGGCATTGGGGCGGACCACGTCGCCGTACAGGATCGGCGGCCGCACGCACCGGCTGCCGTAGGACTGCACCCAGCCGTTCTGGGTGGCGAAGAAGCCCTGCAACTGCTCGGCGAAGTACTGCACCATGTCGTTGCGCTCTGGCTCACCGTGCACCAGCACGTCGAGGCCGAGATCTTCCTGCAACTTGATGACGTCGGCGATCTCGGCCTTCATCCGCCGCTCGTATTCCGCTTCGTCGATCTCACCGGCGCGAAACGCCGCGCGCGCCTTGCGGATTGCCGAGGTTTGCGGGTACGAGCCGATCGTGGTGGTGGGTAGCGGCGGCAGCCCAAGCCGCGCTTCCTGGCTCTGCCGGCGACGCGCCGCGTCGCCGCGGTGGGCGCCGGAGGCCACGATGGAGTCGATGCGGGCCCGCACCTGGCCGTTGTGCAACCGCGGATCGCGCTTGCGCGACGCCACGGCCGCATTCGACGCCGCGATCTCGTCGGCGACGGCATCGCGTCCGTCGCGCAGGGCGCGCGCCAGCGTCACCACTTCGGTGACCTTCTCCGCGCCGAACGCCAGCCAGCTGCGCAGGCTGTCGTCCAGTTCGGTCTCCGGCTCGAGCGAATAGGGCACGTGCAGCGTCGAGCAGGACGTGGACACGGCGACGGTGGCCGCCGAACCCAGCAGCGTCGCAAGCTTGCCCAGGGCCGCCGCCAGATCCGTGCGCCAGATGTTGCGTCCGTCGACGATGCCGGCGACCAGCGTCTTGTTCGCCAACTCCGGAACCGCGGCGATCGCGGTGTCCGCGCCGGCCACCAGGTCTACACCGATCGCCTCGACCGGCGTGCGGGCCAGCGCGGCCAGGCCGGCGCCCGGGTCACCGAAGTAGGTGGCCACATGCAGGGCCGGCCGTTTGGTCAGCGACCCCAGCGCGGTGTACATCCGTTCGGCCAAGGCAGGCGCGTCGGCGCTGATGTCGGTGACCAGTGCCGGCTCGTCCAATTGGACCCAGGCCGCACCGCCGTCGGCGAGCAGAGACAGCAGTTCGGCGTAGATCGGCAACAGCTCTTCCAAGCGCTCGATCGGCGCGGAACCGCCGTCGACTGCCTTGCTCAGCAGCAAGAACGTGACCGGCCCGATGACCACCGGGCGGGCTGGGATGCCCTGCTCTTGAGCCTCTTTGAGTTCGGAGAGCACCTTGTCCGGGTGCAGGCTGAACGAGGTCGACGGCCCGATCTCCGGGACTAGGTAGTGGTAGTTGGTGTCGAACCACTTGGTCATCTCCAGCGGAGCGATCTCGTCGGTGCCGCGGGCGGCGGCGAAGTAGCGGTCCAGGTCGTCGGAGACCTTGGTGACCCGGTCCGGCAGCGCCCCGAGCATGACCGCGGTGTCGAGCATCTGGTCGTAGTAGGAGAACGTGTTGATCGGCACCGAGTCCAAGCCGGCGGCGGCCAGGCCCGACCAGGTGTCGCGGCGCAGCGTGGCGGCCACTGACTCCAAGTCGGATCGACTGGTGCGACCGTTCCAGTAGCCCTCGGTCGCGCGTTTGAGTTCGCGGCGCGGGCCGATGCGCGGAGAGCCGGTGATGGTGGCGGTGAATGGTTGAGCGGTCACTTGGCGGTCCTTCACTTCGACGGTGTGGTCACCGCCCGCGGACGCGCAGCCGAGCCTGCTGCGGTGGCCGTACATGGCACCGCAACAACTACGGCCAAACGCCCATTCCACGAGGCGATGAGCCGCCGGACGCGGCGCGCCCGGCACAGCCGGCAGGTCTTCGGACTCGCAGGCGCGCACCGAGTGTGGTGCTCCTAATGGCCGTCGCTTCCCAGTCGTGCGACCAGTGCTTAAGACGGCGGTCGTTCCTGCACACCGCTGCGGGACAGTCCCGGATTTCCACCGGGTTCCCTCTCACGAGGCATGGCGAGCATGCGTCGCTCGATGCTGACGCCTTGCGGCGGCAGCAGACCAGCTGCGTCGACCAGATTACTCCGCGGTCAGACCGGTCGGCACCGGGCCGCTGTGCTGCGGCGCGACCTCGGCGTCGGCGGAGTCGCTGTCTTGGTTGCCGCGCCACTGCAGCGCCTTGATGGCGACGGCGACCTCCACGAGCGTCTGCTCGAGGGGCCGGGGGAGCAGCCGTTGCGCGGTCTCCAGCCTATTCAGCAGCGTATTGCGGTGCGTGTAGAGCAATTTCGCCGCGCGCGACGCGTTGCATTCGGCGTTGATATAGGTCAGCACCGTGGTGTGCAGCGCTGGGCTGGCCGACGCGAAATCACCCAGCGTGGTCTTGATGAAATCGTCTGCGCCGTCTTGATTTTCAGTGAGCAACGCGACCATGCGCACATCGGCGAAGAAGGCGACTCGTTGCGGGGATTGCAGCCGCGCCACCATGCGCTGGGTGGTCAGCGCGTCCAGGTGGCTGCGGCGGAAGCCTTCCATACCGCGGGCGGTCGGACCGATCGCGATCCGCGCGCCGGTGATCTTGGCGAGTGCGTCGCTCAGCTCGTCAACATTAAGGGAGGCAATGTCTTTCACCCACACCCACCGAGTCGTTTCGCTCGGGACCACTTTGAGCGGGCGGCTACACCCGACGGCCCGGCTGAACGCTTCGACGGCCCGGTCCAGCCGGCCCTGGTCCCGGTCGGGTTCATCGCACCAGATGACCGCTGCGGTGTGCAGCCTTTCGAACGCGTAGTCCAGCCGCGCCTCCGCGTGCTCGCGGCTAATCGGTGCGCCCGCGACGATCAGTTCGACGATCCTGCGGCGTTGGGTCGCGATGTCTTGAGTGAGTTCGGCGTGATCCGGCTGCGGCTGGCCGGAGATGCCGGCCAGCGTGCGGTCGACGAACTCGCCGGCCGACTGGAAAGGCACAGCGAGCAGCGCGCGCAATTCTTCCGGGTCGGAGGTCAGGTCGAACGCGATCTCGGTCCAGCGCTGCATCGCACCCGGGTTGCGCAGCATGGTCGAGGCGAAGTCGATCAGCTTGTCACGTTGGGAGCGCCCGGCCACCGCCGCGAGGCTGGCGTCCGCGGCGATGGAATTGGCGGCCATTGTGACCCGGTCCAGCTCGTTGAGCCATTCCGGGCTGGCGTTGAGCGCCATTTGGGCACCCTTGCGGATCAGTTCTTGAATCCGCGGAGAAGGGGCTCGCCATACCACGCGCCGATTCTATGGCCCAGGTGCAGTTCGCATGGGGTATTCGCAGGTGTTCATGGAATTGGCCGTGAGACGGTCATCACTGTTGGTCAGACGCCAGGGCGGTGGCGATCGGCACCTCGCCGCTGTTGAAGTCGATGGTGCGACCGACGGTGGCGTCCTCGGTCAACGCCGCGGCGATGACGAGCGCGACGTCGGCGCGCGAGACGTCGCCGTCGGCCTTGCCGACGGCGATGTGACCGGTCGCCGCTTCCAGGGTCAACCGGCCGGGACCGAGGATGGTCCAGGCCAGGTTGCTGGCCCGCAGGTGCGCGTCGGCGGCGGCCTTGGCCTCGGCGTAGGCGAAGAACGGGTCGTCTTTCGGTATGCCGTGGTCGCGACCGGCGCCAAAGTAGGAGACCATGACGAACCGCCGAACACCGGCTCGGGCCGCAGCGTCGATGACTCGGATGGCCGCGTCTCGGTCGACGGCGTAGGTACGCGCCGGATTGCCGCCGCCCGCGCCGGCGGAGAACACCACCGCGTCGTGACCGGCCAGCAGCTCCGCCAGCGCACCGGTCTCGAGGTTTTCGATATTGGCCGGTACCGGTTTGGCGCCGGTGGCGGCGACATCCTCGGCGTGGTCGGGGTTGCGGAAGACGGAGCTGACTTCGTCGCCGCGCTCGGTGAGAATACGGGCCAGTTGCAGCGCAACCTTGCCGTGGCCACCGATGATGATGATGTGCGCCATGCTTCGACGCTACGCGCTGTGAACGGCGACCCCACGCAGCACGGTGTCGCGGGCCAGGAGCAGGGACGTCCGCGTTCCGACGGCACGAAGAATGTTCTCCGGGATCCATTGCATGCCAATGATGCAGCGCGCCAGCATCGCGGTGGACGGTGCGTCGATATTTATCTCACCGCACCGGATGCCTTCGGAGAGCAGCGTTTTCATCTGCCGCAGCCGGGTGGCGTACAACCATCCGGGATTGGCGGTGTTGGGCGGTGACTGCCGCATCCAGGCCAGCTGGATCCGGAACTCGTCGGAGAATTGATCCAACGCATTGACATTGATCCAACTCAGGGCGTCCAGCTTGGCCACCGGAGAGGCGGTCGAGCGCAGCACGGCCACCCATCCCGCTTCCACCTTCTGACCGAACGAGCGCATTATCGACGCCAGTAGCTGGTCTTTGGATCCGATCACCCGATACACGGTTCCGGTGCCCAGGCCCGCCGCCGCGGCGATGTCTCTGATCGTCGTGACTTCGTATCCTCTGCGGCCGAACTCCGTACGGGCCACCGCGCGCAGGTGGGCGGCTTTGTCACTCGGGTCCGCCTCGCTGTCGTCGGCCCACGACGCGATGACCTGGCTGGCGGCGGCCAGCGCCTCGGATTCGTCCAGCGCGGCGTCGGTCGGCGATTCAGACATCAACCCTTGCAACGTGATTCGGCACATCAGCGCCGCCACCTGATCAGCCGAGGAGTTGTGCCGTATGACGTCGAGCCCCACCTGCAGCATGGTCTGACAGACGCGGTCGGCCACGGTGGGCAGATCCAGCTCGGGTTTGAGGTAGCCACTCCACCGCGCGGCGCGCAGTGTCTGCAGCATCGCTTCCTGGACGGCCGTGGGGCGCTGTTGGGTGAGCTTCACCAATTCGGGGTCGGCGCTGGGGCCTTCGTAGAACGACATCTGCAGGGCGGCCCGGTGCCGTACTGCGCAGTTGGCGATCGCCGAGCCGAGTTCGGTTATCTTGGCGGCCGCCGGTCGGGAGTCGGGTTGATCCAGTTTCGCCTGAGCGTCCAGTCCGATGCGATGCAGATCAGCTTGATACCGGCGGATCAACTCGACGAGGATGGCCTCTTTGGATTCGAAATGGTGGTAAAGGCTGCCGGGGAGAATCCCTGCGGCATCCGCGATCTCCTGCAACGAGGTACGCAGGCCCGACGAGGCGATGAGCGATGCGGCGGTTTCCAGAATTTCGGTCCGGCGGGTCCCGGCTTCGGTGGCACTCTCAGTCATGGCCGGTGCGACGGTGCCCGAAGGACTGCAGCGTGGGCGCCATGCGGATCCGTCCTGAGAGGTGAACCAAATCTTTGTTGAAGACTATCAAACCGTGCGCGGTGAACACGCTGCTAGAAACCGTGGTGAACGCATTGTAGGGGCACACCGGCCCGCGCTCAGGCGGTGACGCCCAGTTGTGCGCAGACACCGAAGACTTCTTCGAAGATGGACCCTGGCACGGTGAACGGTTCGGTCGCGGACACCTCGGACAGGCGTGCAGCGATGTCTTCGACGGTTGGTTGGCTGCCGGCATCGGCCAGCCAGCCCGAGCCGAGTCCGACGAACACACGCGCGAAGCGACCCGCGCATGCCGAGTAGTTCTGGTGGCTGACGCCGCACGCCTTACTTGCCAGGAAGACGACCATCGGAACGACCAGTTCGGGTTTGATGACTTCGAGGAAGCCGATTTGCTCGAGCGCTTTCGGGTCACCGACGGTTTCGGTGACCATGCGCGAGAAGCCGAACGGCAGCACGGTGTTCGCCAGGATGCCGTGTTCGGCGCCTTCAAGGGCGATGACGTTCGTCAGCCCGACCAAACCGGCTTTGGCGGCGGCGTAGTGCGCTTCCAGTGGCTGACCGAACAGGCCGCCGGAGGACGAGACGAAGACGAAGCGGCCGTAGCCCTGTTCCTTCATCACTCGATATGCGGGTTGGCTCAAGTAAAATCCGCCGTCGAGGTGCACGGCGAGCATCTGCCGCCAGCCTTCGGCTGACAAGTCCTCGAACGCAACGCTGTTGAAGATGCCGGCATTGCTGATCACGGCGTCGACCCGGCCGAAGCGGTCCAGCGCCGTCGCGACGATGGCCGCGCCACCGTCTGGGGTGGCGACGGATTCATACGACGCCACCGCCACTCCACCGGCTTGCTCGATCTCAGCGACGACCTGGTCGGCCACGCTGCTATCGGCGCCCTCACCGTGCATGGTTCCGCCCAGGTCGTTGACTATTACCGAGGCGCCGCGTGCGGCCAACTCCAACGCGTACAACCGCCCTAGTCCGCGTCCTGCGCCGGTGACGATGACAGCTTGATCAGTGAAATCGATCACGTGTCAATCGTTTTCGACTGTGCCAACTGGGCGCCCAATTCGACGAGATAGGCATCGGAGCCGCCGAGATAGTTGCTCCAGCTCAACAGGCGCTTGAGGTAGAGATGAGCGTCGTGTTCCCAGGTGTAGCCGATACCGCCGAACACCTGTATCGCAGTGTCGCCGACGGTGGCCAATCGTCCGGCGAAGGCCTTGGCGCGAACCGCGGCCAGATGCCGTTCCTCGGCGTCGGCGGCGCAGTCGGCCGCCCACAGCCCGTGAATTACGCCGCTGCGCGCCAACTCGACCGTCTCATACATGTCGACACACAGGTGCTGCACCGCCTGGAACGAGCCGATGACCTGTCCAAACTGCTTGCGCACCTTGGCGTATTCGATGGCCAACTGCATCACGGCTTGCGCGGCGCCCAGCGCGTCGGCGGCCATGGCGACCAATACGTCGTCGACGATTGCCTGGATGACGTCGGGTGCCGGGGCGGCCAGCCACTGTGCCGTGACGTCATCCAGTTCCACCCGAGAGAGCTTGCGGGTCTGATCGACTCCACGCTCGGCTGTCACCGAAACGCCGGTTGCGTCGGTCTGCACCGCGAAAAGTGCTGTCCCGTCGCGGTCGTCGGCCAGGACCAGCAACACGTCGGCCGCTGCGGCGTCGGGCACCGTGGCGAGGTCGCCCTTGAGCACGACGTGTCCGTTGCGCGGCACGGCAGCCACCGAGGTACCGGAGGCGAAGCTGGCGATGGTGGTGCCGCCGGCAATGCCGGTGAGGATCTCCGCCCCTGATGCTTGGGCGCCCGAGCGGGTGAGCGCCCGCACCGCCGCGATGGCACAGGACAGCCAAGGCCCTGGATGCAGCGCAGCGCCGAGTTCTTCGGCGACCACGCCGGCCTCGACCATCGTCATGCCGGCCCCGCCATATTCGGCGGGCACCAGCAACCCGGTCGTGCCCAGATGGGCCAGGCCCTGCCACACCGTGTCAGTGGTGCCGCCGGGATCGTCGAGCAGCGTACGCACATGGGCCGAAATCGATGCCCGCTCGGCAAGAAAGCGCCGTACCGTGTCGCGCAGCGCCAGTTGTTCGTCAGACAATTCCAAGTTCATTGGCGCGGCAACCCCAGCACTCGTTGCGCGGTGATGTTCTTGTTGATCTGGGTAGTGCCGCCGGCGATCGTCAGCGAACGAGAGGTCAAGCGGTATTCGGCCCAGCGGCGGTCGGACCCGCCGGTGCCCAACACGTCGAAGGCCAGCGCCGCAAGACTCTGACCCACCTCACCCCACACGGTCTTGGCCAGGCTGGCCGAGCCCAACGCGTCACCACCGTGCAAGGTCGCCGAAATCGAACGCTGGCACAGCACTTCCAGATATTTGATGCGCAAACCGATCTCACCCAGGCGGCGCAGGGTGACCGGGTCTTCGAGGGCGTTTGCTGCGGCGAGGTCGGCGACCAGTTCCTCCAGTCGTACATGCATTTCGGCGTACAGGCGGGCGGCGCCGGCACGCTCGTGGCTCAGCGTGGTGGTGGCAACCTGCCAGCCTTTGTTGAGCGGACCGAGCAACGCGTCCACCGGCACTCGCACGTCGTGAAAGAACACCTCGGCGAACTCGGCGTCACCGTTGAGCGTCACCAGCGGCCGCACCTCGATGCCGGGCGAACGCATATCGACGATCAGGCAGGAAATGCCCTTGTGCTTGGGCGCTTCCGGATCGGTGCGCACATAGAGCTGACACCACTGCGCCCGGTGACCCAGCGAGGTCCAGATTTTCTGACCGCTGATGACGAAGTCACCGTTGGCACGCGTCGCGCGGGTGCGCAAGGCAGCGAGGTCAGATCCGGCCTCCGGCTCGGACATGCCTTGGCACCAGATGTCGTCGGCGCGCATCATGCGGGGCAGCAGTGTCGTCTTCTGCTCTTCGGTGCCATACTGCATGATTGCCGGGGCGATGTTGTTCATCCCGATCACGTTGAGCGGCAACGGCGCTCGAGCGCGCGTCGTCTCCTCGGTGTAGACCAGTTGCTCGAGTACTGTCGCGCCGCGGCCACCGTACTCCTCGGGCCACGACACCGCCGCCCAACCGGCGTCGGCCATCGTCGCGTTCCACTCCCGGAGCCGTTCGAACACCTCGTCGCTGCGGCCGGCCGGCCGGCGCGCGGCGATCAATTCGTCGGTCAGATGTGCCGCCAGCCAAGCGCGCAACTCGTCGCGGAACTTCTCGACTTCCGCCGGGTAGGAGAAATCCACGTTCCCTGCTCGACTCAATTGACTGCGGCCAAGCCGAACTCTACGTTGGAACAGATTTTTGGTCAAACGCTGGTCACGCGGATCGCCGGTGAAGTCGGAGGTCGACAGTGGGAGATAACGCTCTCGACGACCAGGCCCTCGGCATGTTCGCCTCTGCCCTGGCCGGCCGTGCCGTTGCGGTCGCGGGACTCGAACCGGGGGAGCCGAGTTGGACCGACGGGCGCACCATCTACCTCGACATGTCGGCAAGCTCGCGGGCCAAGCTCGAGGCCGTGGCCGTCCAGTCCTGTCTGATTGCGGCCGGCAGCCTGGATGCTGAGATCCTGCGTCGTTTGGTGCGCCATCGCCGGCTGGCCAGGCGCTACCTGGCTGTCGAGGGGCACCGCGCACTGCTGACCAACGCGAACCTGCTGCCGCCTGCCCTGGCCGGGTTGGGCGACCGCGAGATCGCGTGCGGCAGCGATTCGGCCGCGACTTCCTTCCAACTCGCCGACGGCGCCGCGGCGATCGCCGACCCGGCCCCGGTGTTCGGCGTGCTCCGGGCGGCGCAGGTGCTGGCCGCGCGACCCCAACATGTCGGACGGCCAGAGCATGCGCAGCCTCAACATGTTCCGCGCAGTCCCGGCACGCGGGACCTGGAAGACCTCGACGACGGCGAGGCCGACGTGTCCGATGATTCGGATTGGTTCACCAGCCCGGTTGGCGGGGGTGGCTTCATCGGTAAGTGGTTGGCGAAAATGCTGTCCTCGGCGCGCAAAAGCGGCAGCGGCGGCGGAGCACCCGGCGCAGACAGCCCGACGCATCGACGGAAATCCGCGGAGCGCAGCGCGCACGCCGTTTTGTCATTGGCGTCGCGGGCAGATGAGGACATCGACGACAGCGAAGCGCATTCCGAGGGCGTGCGGTATCCGGAGTGGGACGCCTCGCGCAAACGCTATCGGCCGGGGTGGTGCACGGTGCGAGAGGTCGAGCCGAAGATCACCGCCACGGTGACTCCCGCCATCGAGGCCGCCGTCGGAGTGCGGCGTCCGCTGTCGCGGCTGGGCATGGGCTTACACCGGCGCCCTCGCCAACCACAGGGTGACGACATCGACATCGACGCGGCGGTGCAAGCCCGCGTCGAGGCGCGTGCCGGGTCGGTGGCCGACGAGGGGGTGTACCTGGACAGTCTGCGGCGCCGGCGTGACCTCTCGGTGTTGCTCCTCCTCGACGTGTCCGGGTCGACGGCCGAGTCAGGCACACGTGGCCACACGGTGCACGACCAACAACGAATTGCCGTCGCTAATCTCCTATTGGCGCTGCATGACCTGGGTGACCGGGTAGCCCTCTATGCCTACTATTCGCAGGGCCGCGCGGCGGTGAGCATGGTGCCGGTCAAGCGGTTCGACGACCAACTCGACGCGCGCGTCCTGCGGCGGTTGAACAGTTTGACACCGGGTGCGTACTCCCGCCTCGGTGCGGCCATTCGGCACGGCGCGGCGGTGCTGGAATCGCGCGGCGGCACGTCGCGGCGATTGTTGGTGGTGTTGTCCGATGGGCTGGCCTACGACCACGGATACGAGCGCGCGCATGGCGCCGCGGATGCGCGCCGGGCGTTGACCGATGCCCGGCGCCGGGGCACGGGTTGTGTGTGCCTGACCATCGGGGCAGAAACCGACACCGCTTCGCTGCGCGCAGTATTCGGCACTACCGCCCATACGGTGGTCGCCGATCCCGATCAACTGGCCGGTGTGATCGGACCGCTGTTTCGGTCGGCATTGCGCTCGGCGCAGGGCCGCGTCTTCACCCGCCGACACGCTTGAAACAAACATCTGTTCCGGCTAGTCTCCGAGGAACAGAAGGGACGTCATGGCCAGCGAGCCCAGACTTGTTCAGCCCAACGGTGCTCCGTCCGGTGCGGACGGGAGAACGGGTGTGCGGCCCTATTACCAGGCGGTGGGTAACGAAGAGGCCATCTTCAAAGCGGCTTACCGCCAAGGCCTGGCGCTGGTGCTCAAGGGGCCGACCGGTTGCGGCAAGACCCGCTTCGTCGAGGCCATGGCCCACGACCTGGGCCGGCCGCTGATCACCGTCGCCTGCCACGATGACTTGACCACGGCGGACTTGGTCGGGCGCTATCTGCTGCGCGGCGACGAAACGGTATGGGTGGACGGTCCCCTGACTGTGGCGGTACGCGAAGGCGCAATCTGCTATCTCGACGAGGTAGTGGAAGCTCGCCAGGACACTACCGTGGTGTTGCATCCGCTCGCCGACTATCGGCGCCAGCTACCCATCGAGCGGCTGGGGGTAACCCTGGACGCGGCACCCGGATTCGGGTTGGTGGTGTCCTACAACCCCGGCTACCAAAGCGTGCTCAAGGATCTCAAGGATTCGACTCGTCAGCGCATGGTTGCCATCGAATTCGACTTCCCCGCAGCCGATCTGGAGGAGAAAATCGTGGCGCACGAGGCGGGCGTCGACACGGCGATCGCCGCCGCCCTGGTGCGCCTGGCGCACGCCATCCGCCGGCTGGAAACCGGGGGACTGCGGGAGGTCGCCTCGACGCGCTTGCTGATTGCGGCCGGCCGGCTGGTCGCGGAGGGTTTGGGCCCGCGGGAGGCCGCCCAGGCCGCCATCGCTGGACCGCTCACCGACGATCGAATGGTGAGCCGGGGCTTGCACGAATTGATCGACATCTATCTGGGCGAGCCGGCGGTCTATTGACGCCCTCGCTCGCCGTCACTAGCGTGCTGAACAAATATTAGGTCGACAGATATACCGCGAGTCGCCACTTCGGGAGACCAGATGTCATACGAAAGCACCGCAGAACCGATCAAGGTCGGCTATCTGATGGACTTCAGGCTCCCGCCGGGATTCCCAGACGAAATGCGGGCGGACTTCACACGGAGTTTTGACCTGGTCTTCGAGGAGGCGGTCGAAAGCGCGGTGCTGGATCGACCGGTGCAGATGATCTACCGGGAAGTCGAGGGGCTGCCCAAGGGGTCGGTCAAGGCGGTGATCGACGCGTTCGGCGAGCTTGTCGACGAGGGTTGTCTGGTGGTGTTCGGCCCGCACATCACCGACAATTGCGTGCCCACCCGGGAGGCCGTCGAGGAGCGATTCAAGGTTCCGGCCATCAGCGTCACCGGCACCGACGACTGGTTGGGCGAATGGACATTCGCCTTCCCGCAAGGATCGATGACCGACGAGCCGATCTTCATCACCGACTTGGTCGCCAAGCGCAATTTGACCGAGATCGGTGTCCTCGTCGAGCAAAACCTGATCGGCGAGAGCTATCTGAAAAATCTGCGAAGCGCCTGCCGGCGCAAGGGTATTCGCATTGTCGCCGAAGCACCGATCGCGCAGACCGCCCAAGACATCAATGACGCGGTGAAAACGTTGCACGACGCCAAGGCGCAGGCAATCGTCCACCTGGGCTTCGGGTTCGGCATCGTGTTCATTAATCCGGCACTGCAGGCCGTCGATTGGGATCCGCCGCGGTTCACCACCACGGCCTTTCAGAATGCCTGGGTCAACCCGATCATGTGGAACGCGTTTTTGGGCTGGGTCGGGGTGGACCAGTACGACGAGCAGAACCCCATGGGCCAGGCCTTTCTCGACCGTTACGCGACAAAGTACGGCGGACGCCGTCCCGAATACTGTGTCCCGCCGGTCAACCACGACGTCGCCGCGACACTCGTGCGCGCGTTCGCCGACGCCCATCCGTTGAGTCCGCGCGGGGTGAAAGAGGCTTTGGAGCGAGTCAAGATGATGCCCGCCGCGGCTGGCGCGCCGGGCACGCGAGTGTCGTTCGGCAAGTGGACCCGTCGGGCTTGGATGGGTGCGGGGTATCTGGTGGCGCGCAGCCTCGATGCCGACGGTGTCAACTCGCATTTGGTCGATCGCTTCGGAGAGGACGGCCCATGACTACTCGATCCGCCCCGCCCGAGGACCAGAAGTCGAACCGCGCGCAGAACGGCGCGAAGCGAGCCTGGGGAGGCTGGCTGGCCGGGGCGGCGCTGGCGGCGTTCGCGCTGTTCTTCATCGCCAACTGCCGCACTGCCCTGGACCCGCGCGTTGCCAACCCGAACGTGCAGGGGCGCCCCCGACCGGTGAAATTCCTCTTCGGCCTGGACTACATCACCTTCCTGCACGTCGCCACCGTGATCATGCTGATCGTGCTGCTGGTGGTGTTCATCCGGGGCTGGCGGCGCAATCCGGGCAGTCCGGCGATGTTGATGTTCCTGTGCACCACGCTGATCGTCTGGCAGGACCCGATCATGAACTGGGCGCCGTTCGCGGTCTACAACCCCGACCTGATCCACTGGCCGGAGTCGTGGCCGTTGGTATCACTGTCGCCGACCGTCGAACCGTTCGTCGTATTCGGTTATGTGATGTTCTATTTCGGACCGTACTTCCCGGCGGTGTGGATCCTGCGCAAGCTACAAGCCAAGAAAGGGCCGGAACACTTCGTATCACGGCACCCGTTGGTCTGCCTGGGCCTGCTGACCTGTGCGATCGGCTTCGTGTTCGATGCGCTGCTGGAGATCCAGCTCGTCCACTTCGGCATGTACATCTACTCGCAAGTGATCCCGTGGGGTTCGGTGTTCACCGGCACCACTTTTCAGTTCCCGTTGATCTGGGAGTCGTTCTCGGTGACATTTGTGATGGTCCCCGCAGCGATCCTCTGCTACCGCGACGACACCGGAAAATCGGTGGCCGAGAAGCTGGCCGCCAAAGCCAAGATCCTGCCGAGCCGGCCGGTGCTCGGGACGTTCCTGGTGATGTTCGCCATCATCAACGTGTCCTATTTCGCCTACGGGGGATGGTTCGCGGTCATCAAGGCCAGCAAAGCGGCCACGTCGGTGGCCTGCCCCTGGCCCTACCCCGAGGCCAAAGTGTATGACCCACAGGGCTTTTACGAGGGGGCCGGTGCCGCGGGGCCGTACTCGGTGGGCATCTGGTCGACCTGGATGAGCGGGCAACCGAACGGGCGACCCCAGGTCAACCCGCCTGCGGCGGGTCAAGGCGCGTGCGCGAGCAAGAATGGGTGAGCCGCGCACGGTGGTCATCACCGGCGCGTCACGGGGGCTGGGGTTCGCCTCGGCCGTGCGACTGTACCGCGAGGGGTGGCGCGTGGTGGCGGCGATGCGCACACCCGAGCGCGCGCTTGCACCGCTGCGTCAGGCGACGGGGGCGGGCCCGGCCGCTGAGCGTCTGATCCCGATACAACTCGACCTCACCGATCCCGCCTCGATTTCTTTGGCGGCCAAAGCAATTGAGGAAGCGGTAGGGGTGCCGTACGCGCTGGTGCACAACGCCGGGATCTCCGCTGCCGGCATGGTCGAAGAAACCGATATGGCGTTGTGGCAGCGGATGTTCGCCACCCATGTGCTGGGACCGGTCGCGCTCACCCAGGCTCTGTTACCCGCCATGCGGACCGCGGGCCAGGGGCGGATTGTGCTGATATCCAGTGCGGCCGGGGTGCGCGGTCAACCGGCCACCGCACCGTACTCGGCGGCCAAGGGAGCGCTGGAGCGTTGGGGCGAAGCCATGGCGTGCGAGATCGCCCCCTTCGGTCTGGGCGTCACCGTGTTGGTGACCGGTACGTACGACACCGACATCATCACCGACGCCGGCACCACTGACGATCGCGATTTCACGGGTCCGTACGCCCGACTGCACGACACCATGGACACCCGCGGACGGTTCGCCATGAAGTTCGCCCGCGCGCCCGAGCGGTTCCCCGACGGACTGCTCAAGGCGCTCGAGGACCGAAAGCCTTTCCGCCGCCGCGCGGTAGGACCCGATGCCGCAATGCTATTGCTGTGCAGCAGGATTGCTCCCGCGGCGGCCATGCACCACCTGTCCCGGCTGGTGCTGGGCATCCCGAGGCAGGGCGCGTTGCGGAGCTCATCGAAGACCAAGGGGGACTGACATGGAACAACTCTTCGACGATCTGGAGGACTTCGGCGCCTTCGACGACGCGGTGTCCGGTGACGTTCGTGACCCGTACACGGAACTGGCGCGGTTGCGCCGCGAGGAGCCCATCCAACGTCTCGACGTCTCCGGCATGCCGCACGAAGAATCCAAACCGGTGTTCATCGTGTACCGCCACGAGGAAGCGCAGCAGATGCTGCGCGACCACGAGACGTTCTCGTCGGCGGCCGTCATCGCGGCCTTCGGGCCGGTGCTGGGCGAACGCGTGATGCTCGGCATGGACGAACCGGTGCACGGTCGACTGCGGTCACTGGTGTCAAAAGCGTTTTCGCAGAAGGCGTTGGCGCGGTGGGAGAACGAACTCGTCGGCCGGGTGGGCAATGGCCTCATCGACAAATTCGCCGCCAACGGCAAAGCGGACCTGGTCAAGGAGTTCACCTTCGACTACCCCAGCCAGATCATCGCCGGCCTGCTGGGACTGCCCGAGCAGGACTACCCGCAGTTCCAGCGCTGGTCCATCTCCTTGCTGAGCTGGATCCTCAATCCCGAACGCGGTCTGGCCGCGTCGGCCGCGCTGTGCGAGTACTTCGCGCCCATCCTCGCCGCCCGGCGCGCCGCGCCGCGAAACGACTTGATCAGCGCGTTGGCCGACGCCGAGATAGACGGCCAGAAACTCGATGACGAGGAGATCTACTCCTTCCTTCGCCTGTTGCTGCCCGCCGGCGTCGAGACCACCTACCGGTCGCTGGGCAGCCTGCTGCTGGCGCTGCTGTCGAATCCCGGGCAACTGGACGCCATCCGCGTGGATCGTTCCCTGCTGCCGCAGGCCATCGAGGAAGGCGTGCGCTGGGAACCACCACTGCTGACCATCACCCGGGTCGCCACCAGAGACACCGAACTGGGCGGGGTGCCGATACCGGCAGGTTCGACGGTGATGCCGATGCTCGGCGCCGCCAACCGGCAAGAGGACCGCTACCCCGATCCGGATACCTTCGACATCTTCCGCACGCCTAGAGGCCACCTTGGCTGGGGGCACGGCGTGCACGTCTGTCTCGGTATGCACCTGGCGCGGCTGGAGATGCGGACCGCCATCAACCTCCTGCTGGACCGGCTGCCCAACCTGCGGCTGGATCCCGACGGAAACGACCCGCACATCCGCGGTCAGGTGTTCCGGTCACCGACGTCGGTGCCGGTCCTTTTCGACCCTCAATAGGCGCGCCGGTGAAGTTGCACCTTGCCAATCGGCTAGTTTCCAGTAAGGCTCACTACAGGGTGGCCCGCCCGGGGGTGTCATTTCCCGTCCCGGCGCTCTAACCAGCGCTTCGTCGAAAGAGAGCTGAACAGATATGACTAACACTGTAAAGGTCCGGTTCGAGCCGAAGATGATGATCGACGGCAAGCTCGTCGACGGCCAGGCCGGCACCTTCACCAACATCAACCCCGCGACCGAGGAATCGCTCGGGGAGGTGGCCGACGCTTCCAAGGAGGACATGCACCGGGCCATCGACGCGGCCCGACGGGCCTTCGACGAGACCGACTGGTCGACCAACAAGGAGTTACGCAAGCGCTGTCTGTTGCAGCTGCACGACGCTATCGAGGAGGAGAAGGAGGAGCTGCGCGAGGAGCTCATCCTCGAGGTCGGCTCGCCGCGCGCCATCACCTTCGGGCCGCAGCTGGATGCTCCGCTGCAAGACGGGCTGAAGTACCCGGCGAGACTGATCGACGAGTACGCCTGGGAAACCGACCTCGGCGACCGGGTCATCAGCCTCACCGGGGCCAACACCACCATCAAGGTCTGGCGGGAGCCCGTCGGCGTGGTCGGTGCGATCGTGCCGTGGAACTTTCCCTTCGAAGTCACCCTCAACAAGCTCGGCCAGGCATTGGGGACCGGCAACACCGTCGTGCTCAAGCCCGCGCCCAACACGCCGTTCAACGCCACCCGGCTGGGCCGGCTGATCGCCGAGAAGACCGACATCCCCGCCGGCGTGGTCAATGTCGTCACCGCCTCGGATCACTTCGTGGGCGAAGAGCTCACCCTGTCACCGAAAGTCGACCTGATCTCGTTCACCGGCTCGACGGTGGTCGGCAAGCGGATCATGGAAAAGGGCGCGGCGACCATGAAGCGGCTGTTCCTCGAGCTGGGCGGCAAATCGGCCACCATCGTCTTGGAAGACGCGGACTTCGGATTGGCCTGCGCGATCGGCATCGCGCCATGCATGCATGCTGGGCAGGGCTGCGCGAACCCGACGCGGATGCTGCTGCCGCGGTCGCGTTACGACGAGGGGGTGGCGATCCTCAAGAGCATCTACGAGAACGTCACCTGCGGCGACCCGCAGGATCCCGGGACCCTATGCGGCCCAGTGATTTCGGAGAAGCAACGAGACCGGGTGATGGGCTACATCCGCAAGGGCGTCGAAGAGGGTGCCACGGCGCTGGTGGGCGGACCTGACGCCGAAACCGGTTTCGACAAAGGATTCTTCGTCAGGCCAACGCTTTTCACCGACGTCGACAACTCCATGACCATCGCCCAGGAGGAGATCTTCGGCCCGGTGCTCTCGGTCATCCCGTTCGACGACGAAGAAGACGCCATTCGCATCGCCAACGACAGCAAGTACGGATTGGCCGGCAACGTCATGTCGGGTTCGCTGGAGCACTCTCTGGCGGTGGCCCGCCGAATCAAGGCCGGCTTCATCGGCGTCAACGGCGGCGCTCCGTACGGCGCGGACACCCCGTTCGGCGGGTATAAGGACAGCGGTGTGGGACGGCAGAACGGTGTGGCCGGCTTCGACCAGTACACCGAAGTCAAGTCGGTGGGTTATCCGGCGGGATAACCACTTTCAGAGCGTCGGCACGGTGCCGCCGTCGACCACGATGTCGGCACCGACCACCGCAGACGCGGCGTCGGAGACCAGGAAGCCCACCACCTCGGCGACCTCGTCGGGCCGCGCCGGCCGACCCAACGGGATGCCGCTGAGCGCCGACATCAGCGATTGCAGGGCGGCCTCGCGGTCGCCGTCGCCGGCGGAGGCGATCCGGTCGATGAGGTCCTCGGCGGCCTGCGTCTGAATGAACCCCGGCGACACGGAATTGACGCGAATTCCCTTCGGCGCCAGTTCATTGGACAACCCCTTGCTGTAGGCGCGCAGCGCAGCCTTGGCCGCGGCATACCCCAGCGTTCCGTCGAAGAGCGGCATCCGGCTCTGAATCGAGCCGATGTGCACGACCGCCCCCGAACCGGCGTCGATCATCATCGGTAGCAGCGCGCGGTCCAAGCGAACCGCGGCCAGCAGGTTGAGGTTGAGCTCGTCGGCCCAGTCTTGTTCGTCGAGTGCGGCGAAGCCACCCGACGGTGCGCCGGATCCCCCCGCGACGTGCACCAGGATTTCCAGTCCGCCGCGGTCGCGGATCGCAGCGGCCACCCGCTGCACTTCCGCTGACGAGGTGAGGTCCGCGGCGATGAATTCGTCTGCCTCCGAGCCCGGACGGCGGGCCACGGCGGTGACGTGCGCCCCGCGGGACCGGAGGAGAGTTGTCACCGCGGCACCGGTCCCTTTGGTGCCGCCCGTGACGACCGCGCGCCGGCCCTGCAGCGTGTTCACGCGTCGGCCCGGAAGATCGGCCAGCACAGCGTGGTGACCCAACGCGTGGAATCGTCTGTGTCCCAGAAGAATCGCTCGTAATACTCGCGCAGCGGCCCTTCGACGCTGATCTCGTGGCGGGTCGCGTACTCGCCCAGAGCGCTGTAGTCGAGATCGACATCATCGTGCGGGCCGTGGTGAGTGATGACGGCCAATTCCGCTGCCGGGACGGTGATGGGTACCACCCGTCCGGACGGCCGCACCTCGCCGTCTACCGGAAGGAATACGGTGCTACTGCCGCGGTCGGCGGCGAAGATGTCGAAGTCGAACATCGCACCAAGCGCACCGGTTGGGGTAAGCAGACGATCGGACTGCACCGTCGCCCGCAATTCGCCGACCGCCCCTTCCCACCAGGACAGCAGGTGCTCGCGATCGACGGTGGCGGTGATCGCGGCGGCCGGCGTATCGGGGACGGTGCGGTGTTCGATGCGCGAGTGCGGGTCCGGAGTGGCCAGGATGGCCCGCAGCGATGCCACGGCGTTACGCGTTGCGGCCAACTGGGTTTCGAGCCTTTCCAGGTGCGCGCTGATCACTGCGTTGCGGTCGGCAGGAGCGCAGACCAGTACGGCGCGCACATCGGCCAGCGGCATGTCCAGGTCGCGTAGCCGACGAATGACCTGCGCGGCCGCCACTTGATCGGTGGTGTAGTAGCGGTAGCCGGTGACCGGGTCGACACGATGCGGGTGCAGCAGGCCCACGTCGTGGTAGTGGCGCAGGGTCTTGACGGACAGTTGCGTCATCCGAGAGAAGTCGCCGATCGACAGTGCGGTAGTCACCGGCTCATTCTGAGAATTCCAGTAAGGGGAGAGTCAAGCGCGAACGGCGCCCTGGGCGTCCCTAGGCCCCACAGTCGGCGATCTTGCCGGCCGGCACAACCATAGCTTCGGTAACTAACTCCCACCCCGCCCCTGCAGGCCGCAACGTGTTGGTCGACAATCGAGGGACTTACACGTGTCAAAGGAGACAAAGTCATGCCTGAAGCCGTCATCGTCGAGGCAGTGCGTTCCCCGATCGGCAAGCGCAACGGAGGGTTGTCCGGTGTGCATCCGGCCGAACTGTCCGCGCAGGTGCTCAATGGACTGGCGCAGAAGGCCGGTATCGACCCCGAAATCGTCGAAGACGTCATCTGGGGCTGCGTCATGCAGGCCGGTGAGCAGGCCCTCGACATCGGCCGCACCGCGCTGCTGGCCGCCGGCTGGCCCGAGACCGTGCCGGGCGTGACGGTCGATCGCCAGTGCGGATCCAGCCAGCAATCCGTGCACTTCGCGGCCGCCGGTGTCGTCGCCGGGCACTACGACGTGGTCGTCGCCGGCGGAGTGGAGTCGATGTCGCGGACCCCGATGGGCGCGTCGCTGGCCAACGGCGGCCGGCCCTATCCCGAGACGTTCCTCAGCCGCTACCAGGGCAAGATCCCCAACCAGGGCATCGGCGCGGAGATGATCGCCGAGCAGTGGGGATTCGACCGGGTCGCCCTCGACGAATTCTCCTTGGGTTCCCACGAAAAGGCGGCCGCGGCACAGGATTCCGGGGCTTTCGATGACCAGATCGTGGGCATCAAGGACCAAGACGGCAATGTGGTGCTCAAGGACGAGGGTATTCGCCGCGGCACTCCGATGGAGAAGATGGCGTCGCTGAAGCCGGCGTTCAAAGAGGATGGTGTGATCCACGCCGGGAACTCTTCGCAGATCTCCGACGGGTCGGCCGCGCTGCTATTCATGTCGGACGAGAAGGCGAAGTCGTTGGGCATGAAGCCGATCGCCAAGGTGCACACCGCTACGCTGGCCGGCGCTGACCCGGTGATCATGCTGACCGCGCCCATCCCGGCGACCCAGAAGGTGCTCAAGAAGTCGGGCCTGAGCATCGACGACATCGGCGCCTACGAGGTCAACGAGGCGTTCGCCCCGGTTCCGCTGGCCTGGCTGCGGGACATCGGCGCCGACGAGAAGAAGCTCAACCCCAACGGTGGCGCGATCGCGCTGGGCCACCCGCTGGGCGGCTCCGGTGCGCGGCTGATGACGACGTTGCTGTACCACATGCGGGACAAGGGAATTCGGTACGGCCTGCAGACCATGTGTGAGGGCGGTGGTCAAGCCAACGCCACCATTCTGGAACTGCTGTGACAGATGTTGGCGACGGCACCCAGCCGGCCGTGCTGGTTGAGCGCCGCGGCAACGTCCTGATCATCACCATCAACCGGCCCGAGGCCCGCAACGCGGTCAACGGCGCCGTCAGCATCGGCGTCGGCGACGCGCTGGAAGAGGCCCAACACGACCCTGACGTGCGCGCAGTGGTGATCACCGGTGCCGGCGACAAATCGTTCTGCGCCGGTGCGGACCTCAAGGCGATCGCGCGTCGGGAGAACCTGTATCACCCCGACCACGGCGAGTGGGGCTTCGCCGGGTACGTGCACCACTTCATCGACAAGCCGACCATCGCCGCCGTGAACGGCACCGCGCTGGGCGGTGGGACGGAGTTGGCGCTGGCTAGCGACCTGGTGGTGGCCGACGAGCGGGCCAAGTTCGGCTTGCCCGAAGTGAAACGCGGGCTGATCGCCGCCGCTGGCGGGGTGTTCCGGATCGTCAACCAGTTGCCGCGCAAGGTCGGGATGGAACTGCTGTTGACCGGCGAGCCGCTGACCGCGGCCGACGCGTTGGAGTGGGGCTTGGTCAACCAGGTGGTCAAAGACGGTTCGGTGCTCGACGCCGCGCTGGCCCTGGCCGCGCGGATCACGGTGAACGCGCCGCTATCGGTGCAGGCCAGCAAGCGAATCGCGTACGGGGTCGACGAGGGTGTGATCGCCGACGAAGAAGCGTCGTGGCAGCGCACCATGCGCGAGATGGGGACTTTGATGCGGTCCGAGGACGCCAAGGAAGGACCGTTGGCGTTCGCCGAAAAGCGCGAACCGGTCTGGAAGGCCCGCTAACTTGCTCCCTAATTGGCTAAGACGTTGACCGCCCAGCCGAACACCGGGGGCAGCAGCGTGCACGCCGGCACGATGGCCCGCCGGGAGGCGCGCGGCGTGCTGGCCAACACCAGACCGCGGGTCAGCAGCCGGTAGTCGCGGGTGACCCGGTGCCACGCCGCCTCGTAGGACTGCGGTTTGTCGTCGACGATCGCCCGAATTGCCGCGGCGGCCTGTTTGACCGCCAGGCTGATCCCTTCGCCGGTCAGCGCGTCCTCGTAGCCAGCGGCATCGCCGACCAACAGCACTCGGCCGGCGACCCGCCGCGAAACCACTTGACGCAGCGGGCCGCAACCGCGGGCCGGCCCCCGCTGGCCGTCGCGCAGATGCGGTGCCAACGTCGGAAACCAGTCCAACTCGGGTCGCTGACGGGACAAGATGGCTACCCCCACCAGGTCCGGCTCCACCGGCGTCACGTATGCCTCGCCCCACCGAGACCAGTGCACCTCGACGAACTCCGACCACGCCGGCACCCGGTAGTGCCAGCGCAACCCGTGCCGTCGCGGCGTGCCGGCGGTCACCTTGATGCCCACCGCGCGGCGCACCGGCGAATGCAGTCCGTCGGCCGCGACCAACCAGCGTGCGCGTACCCCGCCGGCCGTCACACCGTGCGTGTCTTGGACAACCGCGGTGACCCGGGTACGAATCCAGTCGGTGTCCTGCTCTTTGGCCCGCGCGGCCAACGCGGCGTGCAACGTCGTGCGTCGCACCCCGCGCCCGGGCCCGCTGCGAAAGCGCGCCTCGGCCCGCCGGTGCTCGTCGACGTAAGCGATCCCGCGAAACGGCATGCCCGCCGGATCCACCCCAAGCGAGGTCAACTCGGACAAGCCGCCGGGCATCAACCCCTCACCGCACGCCTTGTCCGGATTCTCGCGAGGTTCGGCGATCACGACCGACAGGCCGTGACGGCGTGCGTGTAACGCGGTGGCCAGGCCCGCGGGCCCACCCCCGACGATCAGCAGGTCAGCGTCATAGGTGGTCATGTGTAGCCGAGGACGGAGTTCTCCACTCGCAGACGCACGCTCAGCAGAATCGCGTTGGCGACCGTGAACGTGACGGCCGTCAGCCACGCGGTGTGCACCATCGGCAGCGCGAACCCTTCGACCACCACTGCAACATAGTTCGGGTGGTGCATGAACCGGTAGGGGCCGCGTTGCACCAGCGGCGCGTAGGGCAACACGATCACGCGGGTGTTCCAACGCTTGCCCAGTGACGCGATGCACCACCACCGCAGGCCCTGGCACAGCACCAGCACGGCTACCATCGGCCACCCCAGCCACGGTAGGAACGGGCGATGCAACGCCCATGGCTCGACGATGCAGCCCACCAGCAGCGCCGAATGCAAGACGACCATGACCCCGTAGTGGCGCCGGCCAAACTCCTTGCCGCCCTGCGCGAACGACCAGCGGGCGTTGCGCTGCGCCACCACCAGCTCCAGCAGCCGCTCGACGGCGACCGCCAGGATCAGCAGGTAATACATAGACGTTGCCCTATGACTCGAGGAGCGCTCCAAATCGCAAGTTCGAACATAACCCGGGTCACGGCTGAGCCGCCGGATCGGTTCAACCGCTTCGTTGCAATCGCCGGCCGGCGGGGTACCTATCCGGGGAGACGGTCGCAGGTGCGCTTTCGGCCGTGTACGTACCCCGAAGCGTCGACGGATAGGTTCACAACATGCGGATTCTGGTGACAGGTGCCACCGGTTATGTCGGTTCTCGCCTGGTCACGGCCCTCCTGGAGGACGGACACGAGGTTCTCGCCGCCACCCGTACCCCAGCCCGTCTGAAGCGGTTCGGCTGGTCGAAGGACGTGACACCGGTCAAGCTGGACGCCTCCGACCCCGAGTCGGTACGCGCGGCGCTGAGCGCTGGATCGATCGATGTCATCTACTACCTGGTGCACGGAATCGGGCAGGCCGACTTTCGCGAGGCCGACAACAGGTCAGCCACCAATGTCGCCGTCGCCGCCCGAGACGCCGGCGTGCGCCGCATCGTCTACCTCGGCGGCTTCGTCCCCGAGGACGAGGCACTGTCCGAACACCTGACCAGTCGGGCGGAGGTGGCCCAGGCGCTGTCCATCGAAGGCGGACCGGAGCTGGTGTGGCTGGGTGCGGCGATCATCATCGGCGCTGGGTCGACATCGTTCGAGATGCTGCGGTACGTCGGCGACCGGTTCCCGCTCATCCCCGCGCCGGACTGGATGGACAACCCGCTGGACCCGATCTCCATCCGCGATGTGCTGCACTACCTGGTCGCCGCCGCCGACCCGGACCGGGTGCCCGCGGGCGCTTACGACATCGCCGGGCCCGAGACGACTTCCTACCGGAACCTGATCAAGGCGTATGCCCGCATCTCCGGCCGGTGGCGGGCGGCGTTGCCGGTGGTGGGGATCGACACCTCACTGGCGTCGTGCATCACCGGACTGATCCTGCCGGTGCCTCACGGCCTGGCCGAGGACTTGGTCGAGTCGCTCGATCATCCGATGGTCGCCTCGGCCAGCCGGTTGCGCGACTTGGTGCCCGATCCGCCGGGCGGGCTGGTCCGCACCGACGACGCCATCCGGTTGGCGCTGAAGGGCACCCGCCATGGCGCACGGCCGGTCAACGCGCTGCCCGATCCGCACTACCTGGCCGACACCGATCCCGACTGGGCCGGGGGCGACGCGTTGCGCATTCGACGGCTGGCTCGAGGCGTGGTGCCCCGCATCGCTCGGCCGACGCTGGGGTTGGTCAATCTGGTTCCGGGGCCGGTCGCCGGTGCGCTGCGAACCAGCCTCGATATTCTTGTCACGTTGACTCCGAAAGTTCGGCCTGCATGAGCCAGACGGCCACCCCGCAGCGCAGCAGTGCACTGCAGGAAATTCGTCGTGCGCTCGTCAATGTGGCTGTGCCGCATCATGAGCCACCGGGAGTGGTGCGCCGGCGGCGCGTGGTAGTAACGATCACGCTGGTGATCGGGGCCGCGATCTTGGGGCTGTCGCTGCGGCAGCGTCCCGGCGACCCGATTTTCTACTGGCTGACCCTGGCGCTGGCGGGCGTATGGGCCATCGGCTCGGCCGTGTCCGGGCCACTGCATCTGGGCGGCATCTGCTGGCGCGGCCGCAATCAACGCCCGGTGATCACCGGCACCGGTGTCGGTCTGCTGCTCGGCGGCGCTTTCGTCGTAGGCGGCCTGATCGTCCGGGAGATCCCGCCGGTCGCCGCCCTGATCACCCGTGTGCTGCAATACGAACACCATGGATCGTTCCTGGGGATCGTCGCCATCACGCTGATCAACGGCATCGCCGAGGAGATGTTCTTTCGCGGCGCCCTCTATACCGCGCTGGGCCGCCACTACCCAGTGGCCATCTCGACCGTGCTGTATGTCGGAGCGACCCTGGCCAGTGGTAACCCCATGCTGGGCTTCGCCGGCATCATCCTAGGTGCGGTCTGCGCGCTGGAACGGCGGGCCACCGGCGGGGTGCTGGCGCCGATGCTCACCCACTTCGTGTGGGGGCTGATCATGGTGCTGGTCCTGCCGCCGATCTTCGGCGTCTAGGCCTGCTGGGCGGTGACTCTGCGCGCCAGCGCGCGCAGCGCCGCCGCATGCGCCGGACGCAGCCCGTACCAGTACAACCGGCCGCCGATCCCACGCGGAAAAACGATGGCGCGCTGCCGGTAGGTGCTGCCGCCGCCGTCGCGCGGTTCCACGCTGATGTCCAGCCAGGCCTGTGCGGGCGCGCGAGTCTCGGCTTGCAGTCGCAGCCTGCTGCCCGGCTCCTTGTCGACGATGCTCCACTTGCGGCCGCGGCGGCGCGGGCCGAAGGGGAAGGAAAACCACCGGCCGCCGATGGCCGCCGCCGCCTTCCACACCTCGTCGGGATCCGCGTCGGACTCCGCGGTTTGCGTATCGGTGTAGACGATCTCGCCCGCCCAGTCCGGGTCGCTGGGCAATGCCTCGGCCGGCTCCTTGTCCAACGGTTCCCACGTCGTGTCGGCGACTCCGTCGCGGGCCTGGTGCAAGGCCAGTTCCACGGCGCGCCGGTAGGGAGTCAAGCCAGCCGGCGGCGGCTTGATGATGGTGTCGATGTCGGAGTTGTGCGTCACCGCATCGACCTCCAGCGATTCCACCAGCGGCCGCGCCAAACCGCCCGGGATCGGCGTCACGTTCCCCACCCAGAGGCTCGCGATGGTCGGGGTCAGCAGTGGCAGCACCAGCATGCGACGTCTGCGCAGACCCGCGGCCTCGGCGTAGACGCGCATCATGTCGCCGTACTGCAGCACGTCCGGGCCGCCGATATCCCAGGTCCGCGACGACGGCACCTCGGCGGTCGCCGCGGCGACCAAGTAGTACAACACGTCGCGCACCGCGATCGGCTGGATCTTGTTGTGCACCCACTTCGGTGTGGTCATCACCGGCAAGCGGTCGGTGAGATGGCGGATCATCTCGAAGGACGCCGACCCCGACCCGATGACCACACCGGCCTGCAGAACCACCGTCTCGATGCCGGATTCGATCAACTGCTTGCCGACGGCGGTCCGCGACCTGAGGTGCTCGGAGAGTTCGGTGTCTTCTGGGTGCAATCCACTGAGGTAGACGATGCGGCGCACCCCGGTGCGTTGCGCGGCCGTCACGACGTTGCGGGCGGTTTTCTCCTCCTCAGCGACGAAATTCTTCGATCCGCCCATCGAATGCACCAGGTAGTAGACGACGTCGACGCCGTCGAACGCCGCCACCAGCGACTCGACATCGGTCAGGTCAGCTTTGGCCACCTCGACTCGCGGGCGCCACGGCACGTCGTCCAACTTCTCCGGCGTGCGTGCCAAAGCACGCACCGCATGTCCCGCATCCAGCAGGCGCGGCACCAGCCGGCCGCCGATGTACCCGGTCGCCCCGGTCACCGCGCACCGCAGCTGTCCGGCCGACTCGGGTCCTGATTGTTCCTCGCTCGTCACGAGACACAGGATTGCCGGTTTGGCGCAGTTGAAAGCAGCGGGTTTTACGAATCGGTGAATGCGGGGGAGCGGCGCTCCTGAAACGCTCTGGCGCCCTCGCGAAAGTCATGCGCCGCCAACAACTCCGACTGGCCGTCGAATTCACGCTGCAACGTCGGTTCCAGCTCGGTCAGCGTCGCGGCGTTGATGGCGGCTTTGGTCTTGGCGAAGGCCACCGCCGGCCCGGTCAGCAAGCGTTCGATGACCTTGTCCACCTCTGCGGAAAACTCGTCGGCGGGGTAGACCGCGCTCACCAACCCCCAGGACAGGGCCTCGGCGGCCGGCAAGCGCTCGGGCAGCAGCGCCATCTGCAGCGCCCGGATACGACCGACGGCCGCGGCCACCAAGGTCGACGCCCCGCCGTCGGGCATCAACCCGATCTTGGTGAACGCCAGCATGAAAAACGCTGCCTCCGAAGCCAGTACGAGGTCGCAGGCCAGCGCGAGGGAGACGCCGACACCGGCCGTCGGGCCCTGCACCACGGCGACCACCGGATGCGGCAGCGCGGTGATGGCGCACACCGTGCGGTTGATCTCGGTGATGGTCGCCGTCCGGGGTCCGCCGTGCGCGATGTCGTCGGCACTCATGCCCGCCCCGGAACTGAAGCCGCGCCCATTGCCGCCGAGCCGCACCACCTTGACCCGGGGATCGGTAGCCGCCCACTCGATGGCGTCGGCGATACCGGCCAGCACTTCGGTCGTCAACGAATTCAAGCTCTCCGGGCGGTCGATCGTCACCGACAGCACACCGTCGGTGAGCCCGACGACAAGACCCGCCACTGGCGCCAGCGTGTCGATCACAGATTGCGGCATGTGGTCACAGTAAGGGAGAGGGTGGCGACCCGCCGCGCGCGGGCGTCAAGGGTGGCTGCGAAGATGCGAACGACGTCAAAGCAGACGAAAGGTCGGAGACCATGGCGGGACCGCTGAGTGGTTTGCGTGTTGTCGAACTGTCGGGAATCGGGCCGGGCCCGCACGCGGCAATGATCCTCGGCGACTTGGGCGCCGACGTGGTGCGCGTGGATCGACCCTCCGGCGCACCCGGCGGAATCGTCAAGGACGCGATGAGCCGCAACCGCCGCATCGTGACCGCGGACCTGAAGTCCGCCGAGGGCCGCGAGGCGGTGCTCAAACTGGTCGCCAAGGCCGACGTGCTGATCGAGGGCTACCGGCCGGGGGTCACCGAGCGGCTGGGTCTGGGACCCGAAGACTGCGCCAAGGTCAACGAGCGACTGATCTACGCGCGGATGACCGGCTGGGGCCAGACCGGTCCGCGCAGCCAGCAAGCCGGTCACGACATCAACTACATCTCGCTCAACGGCATCCTGCACTCCATCGGCCGGGTCAACGAGCGGCCCGTCCCGCCGCTGAACCTGGTCGGCGACTTCGGCGGCGGCTCGATGTTCCTGTTACTGGGCATCCTGTCGGCGTTGTGGGAGCGGCAGACCTCGGGCAAGGGGCAGGTGGTGGACGCGGCGATGGTCGACGGGTCCAGCGTGCTGGTGCAGATGATGTGGCAGATGCGCGCCTCGGGAATGTGGACCGACGTACGCGGCACCAACATGCTCGACGGCGGCGCGCCCTACTACGACACCTACGAATGCGCCGACGGCCGCTATGTCGCCGTCGGCGCCATTGAGCCGCAGTTCTACGCGGCCATGCTGGCCGGGCTCGGCCTCGACGGCGCCGATCTGCCGGCGCAAAACGACGTCACCCGATGGCCCGAGCTACGCGCCGTACTCACCGAAACCTTCGCCAAGCACGACCGTGACCACTGGGCCAAGGTGTTCGCCGACTCCGACGCCTGCGTGACTCCGATACTGGCCTTCGGCGAGGTACAGACCGAGCCGCACCTCACCGAGCGCGACACGTTCTACGAAGTCAACGGCAATCTGCAGCCCATGCCCGCGCCGCGGTTCTCCCGCACCCCGGCCCAGACTCCGCGACCAGCGGAGCCGGTAGGCGACGTCGAGGCGCTGCTGCAGGACTGGGTATAGTCCCAACCAACCAGTAGGTCGGGCCACGGACGGAAAGGACTCGCATGGAGATCAGGGACGCAGTAGCGGTCGTCACCGGGGGTGCGTCGGGGCTGGGACTGGCTACCACCAGGCGGCTGCTCGACGCCGGGGCGCAGGTGGTCGTGCTGGACTTGCGCGGTGAAGAGGCCGTGCAGCAGCTGGGCGAACGGGCGCACTTCGCGCAGACGAACGTCACCGATGAGGCCGCGGTCGCCAAGGCGCTGGACCTCGCGGAGTCCCTGGGCCCGGTGCGCATCAACGTCAACTGCGCCGGCATCGGCAACGCCATCAAGACGCTGTCCAAGGACGGCCCGTTCCCGTTGGACGGGTTCAAGAAGGTCATCGAGGTCAACCTGATCGGCACCTTCAACGTGCTGCGGCTGGCTGCTGAGCGGATCGCCAAGACCGACCCGATCGGACCCGAGACCAGCCCGGAGCGCGGCGTCATCGTCAACACCGCGTCGGTGGCCGCGTTCGATGGCCAGATCGGGCAGGCCGCCTACTCGGCGTCCAAGGGCGGCGTGGTGGGCATGACGCTGCCCATAGCGCGCGACCTCGCCCGTGAGCTCATTCGGGTGGTGACCATCGCGCCGGGGTTGTTCAAGACTCCGCTGCTGGGTTCGCTGCCCGAGGAGGCGCAGAAGTCGCTGGGCAAGCAGGTGCCGCATCCGGCGCGGCTGGGCGACCCGGACGAGTACGGCGCGCTGGCCGTGCACATCGTCGAAAACCCGATGCTCAATGGTGAAGTGATCCGGTTGGACGGCGCTATCCGGATGGCGCCGCGCTAGAGCGCGGGTCAGAGGCGTCCTTTGTCCGCCGAGCCTGCGCTCAGCGCATGGATTCGGCTCGCAACGCGATCTGTACGCAGTCTCGCTGCCGCCGTCGCAGGCTCGACGGACTCTACGAAGTAGAGCGGCCCCGAGAAACGGAAAGCCCCCCGCAATGCGGGGGGCTGACACCGAGAGAAAACACTTAACTTATCGACGGAACCATCGGGTGATGTCCGGTTCGGCCATGAGAAGCCGCGCTAACACGCCCATGATCTACCTCAGCTTGCTGTCGGGAGCGGTTGCCAGTCTTCGAACTGCTCGGAGGTCTCGCCTTCCACCAGCATGTCGCCGTGGTAGAGAGCCTCGAAGTCAGCCTTGATGACGTCGGCACTTGAGTCGTCGATCCACATGACACTGAGCCTAAAAGCTGCCATTAAGGAATCGGTGAGCCGCGATTCGGAAATTGGTGGCAATTCTTACCGGTCAGTAGGGTGCCCCGCGGTCGCGCAGGGATACCCATTTGCCGGGCTCTTGAACCATTGGTAGCGCGGGGCCGTGTCTAGGCCAGGCGTTGTTTGACACCTGTAAGTTACCGCTGATAAGTTACCGCGGATTAGGGTGCTGGACCGGGACCCGGCACCGGCGGCCGGAGGGACCCACCATGCTGCAACGAATCGCTCGACTAGCCATCGCGGCGCCGCGGCGAATCATCGGCATCGGCCTTCTCGTCTTCATCGCCGCAGCCATCTTCGGAATCCCGGTGGCCAACAGCCTGTCCCCCGGTGGCTTCCAAGATCCCAATTCCGAGTCGGCCCACGCGATCAGCGTGCTGACGGACAAGTTCGGCCAGAGCGGGCAGAAACTGCTGATACTGGTGACCTCGCCGGCCG
>NZ_LZLE01000325.1 GCF_001673155.1 Mycobacterium sp. 1423905.2
CTGCTACCTGTTCAGCGGACAACGTCGGTGACAGCGGTGGCGTGAAACCGGGGAACAACACGAACGCCGATACCCAGATGAGCGCCGCGACCGGCAACGTCCAGAACAGGATCCGCTCACCGTCGGTGCGGTTGCGCTCGACCACGGGCGCCTGGGTATCGGCGTTCGTGTTGTTCCCCGGTTTCACGCCACCGCTGTCACCGACGTTGTCCGCTGAACAGGTAGCAGCCTTCTATCGCGATCCGCATAACCTTTCGCGCATCCGATGCAGCATGATCCTGTTCAACTGGTTCGGGGTGTGCCTCATTCCGATTCTCATCCTGCTGGTCATGCAGATCCGCCGGATGGCTCATCGAACGCCCATCTTTTCTTATTGCATGCTCGGTTGCGTGGCCGGCGGTCCGACGCTGTTTCTCATCGCCAACGTCTGCTGGCTGCTGGCCGCCTTCCGTCCGGAACGCGACCCCGAACTGACGCAGTTGTACAACGATTTCGCGTGGGTCACATTCACCAGCCAAGTGCCATTCCTGATCGCCCAGAGCGTGATCCTGGCGCTGGCAATATATTTCGACGATCGATCCGAACCGGTGCTGAACCGGTGGGTGGCGCACTTCAACCTCGTGGTGGCAGCGGCCCTGGTACCGGCCGCGTTCGTCGGCCTGGCGTTGTCCGGGCCGCTGGCATGGAACGGCTTGTTGTCGTTCTGGCTCAAGAACATCGCCATCGGCGTATGGATCGTCGTCATGGGGGTTGTCTTAGGCAGGGCCCTGCACTCCGAACGCGGCCGACGCCCATGAGTTCAACGGTCGCGCACACCCAACCACCGTCCGGGGTCGCCGGGACCGCCGCAATCAAGCCCAAGCGCGAGCTGTGGCTGGCCTGGTGGACGCTGGTGGTGTTCTACAACTTGTTCGGTCTGGTGTTTTTTGTGCTCACTCGCTCGCAGCCGCCGCCGAGCCCTGCGTGGGACACCGCCAAAGTGGTGCAATGGTTCGCCGACAACCGATTCGGCATACAGGTCGGATTCGCCATCATGTTTGTCATCACCGGCATGACGACGATGAGCAATGCACTGATCGCCTACTCCATGCGGCGGATGTCGGTGAGCCCGGCGTTCGCATACTCGTATCTGATCCTGTATTCGCTGAGTGCCATTCCCGGCATGCTGCTGATGTGCGTCGCGCTCACCGTAGGAGCGATGAGACCCGACCGCGACCCCCGACTGATCAGCTGGATCTACGACTTCGCCTTTCTGTCGTTCGTGGGAACTATGGGTGTGTTTCTGATCGGCTCACTGGTATGGATGCTGGCCATCCTCATCGACAAGAATCGCGTCTTCCCCAAATGGTTCGGTTATCTCAACCTGTGTAACGGGCTCACCGAGATCGTGGTGTCACCGGCGTGGATATTCCGGCGCGGAGTGTTGGCCTGGAACGGCCAGATCGCGTGGTGGCTGGACATGGTCGTATTCGGCATCTACACAGGGGTTTTCATCTTCTTGCTTCGGCGACTGATTCAACGCGAGGACTTCGGTGATGGCGTGGTGCCCAGTGGCTCGACCACAGCGGGTGTAGTCCGGTGACCGAGCACACCGTCCCGCCGGCGCAGGTAGCGGCACGACCGGACAGACCCGACAGATTCGTGCCCGGACAACCGGACATGTGGGCGTTCGTCCTGTTCGAAACGCTGGTCTTCACCGGCTATTTCGGCTTCTACTTGTTCTACCGGACCCAGAGTCCCGAGCTCTTCTTGCGCTCGCAGGCGCAGCTGGACTTACGCATCGGGGTGTTCAACACCATTGTCTTGCTGCTGAGTTCGTGGGCGGTGGCACGATGTGTGCAGGCCGCGCGCGCCGGTGCCTACCGGCAGGCCCGCAGAGACGTCGCGTGTACTGGGTTGTGCGGTCTGATCTTTCTGGCTACCAAAATCTTCGAGTGGGTCAAGCAGATGCGCTCGGGAAACGGCTTGGCCAGCAACGACTTCTTCACTTATTACTACTTTCTGACCGGCATCCACTTCATCCATCTGCTCATCGGGTTTGTTGTGCTCGGCGTCGTGGTCTACCAACTCAAAGCGCCGGCGCCAAGGTCCGAGGGTTCTCAAGAGCTGGTCGAGACCTGTGCCACCTACTGGCACACCGTCGACTTCCTGTGGGTGCTCATCTTCGCATTGCTCTACGTGGTGAGGTGAACGGTGCACCTCAAGTTCGACCGCAGGCTCTTGGTCGTCTGGCTCATCCTCTGCGCGCTTACTGTGGGCTATCTATGGATCGACCACTCCGTTGGCGATGAAGCCGGCGCGCCGCGGTCTAGCGCCGTGGTCACTGCGGCCGTGATCGTGATCGCACTGATAAAGGTGCGCATCATCTTTCGCGAGTTCATGGAGGTGCGGCAGGCGCCCCCGCTGCTGTCGCGGCTCACCGATGCATGGGTACTGCTCATGGCCGCCGGGATGCTCGGCAGCTACTTCACCGGAATGGCGCTGGCTTAGCGCAGGCCTACGGCGCTTGCTGAGGTGTGAAGGTGATGTGCAGTTCGGTCAGACCGCGCAGGATGTACGTCGGCTCGTAGATGTAGCGGCGATCGTTCACCGGTCCGTGCTTGCCTTCGTTGATGGCGATATCGCCCATCCGGTCAAGAATGCGTTCCAGGGATACCCGGCCTTCCACCCGAGCCAGGGGACCTCCGGGACAGGAATGCACACCGCGGGCAAAAGCCATGTGCTCGCGCACGTTTGGTCGGTCGATGCGGAATTCGTGCGGGTCGTCGAAACGACGCGGATCGCGGTTGGCCGCACCGGGCAGCACCATCACCACCGTGCCGGCGGGAATGTCGACACCTCCCAAGGTGGCGGACTTGCGAGCCAACCGGGAGTCACTCTTGACGGGACTGTCCATCCGCAGTGATTCCTCGATGAAATTCGGGATCAGGCTGCGGTTGTCCCGCAGCAGCTGTTGCAGATCAGGCCGATCGCCGAGCACCCGCATGGCCGCGGTCAGCAGCTTGGCGGTGGTTTCCTGGCCGGCGGCGAACAAGAAGGTGGCCGACCGGACCACTTCGATGACCTCCGGGGTAGAGCCGTCCGGGTACTTGGCCGTCGCCAGCGACGTCAGCACGTCGTCACGCGGCCTGCTGCGCCGGTCCTCGATGTAAGAGCAGAACTTCTCGTCCAGCCACTCCAGCGGATTGACACCCACCGACTGATGATCCAGCGCTCCGACGCGGCCTGGCCGATCGGCACCCAGGACGACGCGGAAGTCATTGCGGTCGGCTTCCGGCACGCCGAGCAGGTCGGCAATTACCAGTGTGGCAAACGGTTTCGCGTACTCGCTGATGAATTCGCACTGGCCGTTGGCCAGGAACTCGTCGAGTTGGCGATCGGCGAGACGCCACATGAATTCTTCGTTCTGCCGAAGGCGACTGGGCGTCAGCAGCCGGCTCAGAATCGACCGGGCGCGACTGTGGTCCGGCGGGTCCATGGTCACCATGTGCTCGTACATCGGAAACTTCTCGCGATGCTGGTCGATCTGGGCGTTGATGTCGTCGCCATCGGGCTGAAACGGCAACGGCGGAAAGGGGCCACCCAACGCGACGCAATTGGAGAAGGACTCCGTGTCTTTGTAAACGGCGGTGGCTTCTTCGTAACCGGTAACCGCGATGACCCCGTAATGCGGCAGCCGCAGCACCGGGCTCTGACTGCGTAAGTAGTCGAAGTAGGGATGCGGATCCGGTACCAGGGACGGATCGGTGAAGAAGTCGATCGAATCGTAAGCGGTGGTCATGTGCGTACCTCCCGAAGCCAGACCTAACCCGTTGGAGTAGCGCTCGAATTCACGCGTTGCCGTTGAGAGTTGATGTCACCGGGCGATCCGAGTCCCTACTAAGCTGAGCACTTGCTTAGCATGGCGGTAATGTCAGGGTCAAGAAGGCGCTCAGGTCGGCGAGCCGGGCTACCACCCGGACCTGGATACCATCGGCATGAGGGCGTTGACGGTCGAAAGTACGGAGTTTGGGCATGACATCGGCGCGCAGGATCGGAACGCCGGACGCGAAGAACCGGGGTCTGCTGCTCGACGCGGCCGAACAGCTGATGCTCGATGAGGGCTATGCCGCGGTGACGTCCCGACGGCTCGCCAGCAAGGCCGGCCTCAAACCGCAACTGGTGCATTACTACTTCCGCACGATGGAAGAGCTCTTCCTCGCCGTCTTCCGGCGCCGCGCGGAGGAAGGTCTGCAGATGCAGGCACGGTTGTTGGAGTCGCCGCAGCCGCTGTGGGCGTTGTGGCGCTTCGGCACCGACCCCGGCTTCGTGCGGATCTCGATGGAGTTCATGGCGTTGGCGAATCACCGCAAAGAGATGCGCGCCGAAATCGCCTACTACGCCGAGCGATTCCGGGAGGAACAACGTCAGGTGGTGACCACCGCGCTGCGCCGCTACGACGTGGGCACCGTGGAGCTGCCGGCGGTGGTATGGACGTTGCTGATGAGCAGCGTGTCCCGGTTCCTGGTGCTCGAGCAGGCGCTCGGCGTCACCGGCGGGCACGCGGAAACCATTGAGTTGGTTGAGGATTACCTGCGCCGACTGGAGGGTGATCCCCCTCCGGTCGCGGACGCAGCGCCGGTTCACCAGGTTCGCAACGAGCAGAGCACCCCTTTGGCGCCGTCCTTGGACACCACCACCCGGCCGTCAACGGCCAAATCGCAGTGAAAATTCGGCGTCCCCGGTTCCCTGCCGCTCGTCACCGTCACCATCGCCCATTGATCGGGGTTCACTAGCGGTACCTGCTGCACCCACGGCTTACCCGGTGCGATATCGGTCTTGATGTTCGGAGTGAACGAATACGGGTTGTGGCTGTAGTCGGAGAAGACCGTGGGGTCCTGATCCTGGTAGTAGATGTCGGCGTAGGTCGCATTCTGCACCGACACGGTGTAAGTGACCTGATGGAAGTCCGGGTCGGCGTGTGCCCGCCCACCGTTCAGGACTAGCCCCGCGGCGACCAGCGATGTCGCTAGCGCGGCACCGAACATGCGCTGCACAGTCATCATGGCGCTCCTCCCGTTACCGGGCGCGGACTGGCAGTGCGGTTCATTACCCGCTCCGCGGCCTGCCAGTGGGCGTCGGCTACCCACAGCCGTGCAAAGGATGCTATCGCTTCCTCTGCGGAAACTCCGCTGATCACGCGTTTTATCTCGGTCGCCGGCCGGCGGGCCAGCGAGCGGGCAACCGATCGCCAGCCGTCACCGGGTGAGTCGAAGGCCGAGCGGGGCAGGACCAGGTCGACCAGTCCGATGCGATGGGCCTCCATGGCGTCGAGCGCGGTGCCGGTGCCGGACAACAGCAGCGCCCGGCCCCTGCCGACCAGCGCCGCGAGTCGTTCGGCGCCGCCCCACGCCGGCATGATCTCAAGCTGCACCTGGTTGAACGCGATCTTGACGTCGTCAGCGGCTATCCGAATGTCTGCCGCCACGGCGACCTCGGCGCCGCCGCCGAAGGCGTGCCCGTTGAGTGCGGCGATCACCGGAGCCGGGAAGTTCGCCAGCTGATCACAGATCGCGCGCATCCGTCGTGCCATCGCCGCGGCGTCTTCCTCGGTGCGCAGCGCGCTGAGCTCCTTGAGGTCACCGCCGGATACGAAGGCGCGATCGCCCGCGCCCCGGATCACCAGCGCGCGGGCACCCGCGGCGGCATCGAGCGCCTTCTCCAACTGGTCCATGGTCTGCAGCGCGATGGCGTTGCGCGCGTGGGGGCGGTCGATGGTGAGCACCGCGAGCCCGTCATCGAATTCCACGTCGACCATGTGAGTGTCAGTTCCTCGGAGGTCACCACGAGCTCGCCGATATTGGCATTCTCTTTCGCGGAGAATAGCATCATCGGTGCAGGTCTACCGGCGCGCCCCAGGACCGTGGAACGCGCTCAACCGGAATACAAGAGGTGGGCGAGTGCGGGAACGATTCGCGGGCGCTACCGCCGCGGCGCTTGCGGTGGTTCTCGCCGGGTGCGGCGGAGGGGCGCCGTCCCAAGCGCAGATCGCCAGTACGGCCTCGATCGCGGTGAATCAGGCCGAGTCCCGGACGGCACAGGTCAGCTGCTCGCAGCTGGAGTGGGTCCGAACAATTGACATCGGTACCAAGTTCTCCGGCGCCACCGTCGTCGTCGACCAGCATGCGGACTTGCCCACCACGCGGTCGGTGCGCATCCGCAACGTGGGCAGCTTCACCGGGATGTATTCGCAAGGCGGCGACAGCGTCGCCACCACCCACTTCAGCAACGACACGTACACGATCGCCGGTACCGCCAACGGTTCGAATTCGGAGAAACCGAACGAGCCGATGACCGCCACCTTCAAGATCACCGTCAGGTGCTAACGGCGCCTTGGGCGCAACCCCGCTGGGGGGCTGGTTGTTGCGGGCCATCGACTAAAGAGAATAGTATTCTCGCAAATTGCGAAGGAGGATTTCATGGGGCAGCTGTCGCACCGGGAGGACGTCCCGTTCCCGCTCTTTGACGCGGACAACCATCTCTACGAGCCGCCGGAAGCGCTCACCAAGTTCTTGCCCAAGGAGTACAAGGACTTCGTCCAGTACGTCCAGATCAACGGGCGCACCAAAATCGCGCTGCGCGGCGTGATCAGCAATTACATTCCCAACCCGACGTTCGAGGTCGTCGCCCGGCCGGGTGCCTGGGAGGAGTACTTCAAGTACGGCAACCCGGAAGGCAAGAGCAAGCGCGAGCTGTTCGGCGAGCCGATGCGCGCGATCCCGGCGTTCTTCGAGCCCGGCCCGCGCTTGGAGAAGATGGACGAACTGGGCCTGGACCGTACGCTCATGTTTCCCACGTTGGCCAGCCTGATCGAGGAGCGTCTGCGCGACGACCCGGTCGCCATCCACGTCCTGATCCATGCGCTGAACCAGTGGCTCGACGAAGTCTGGGGCTTCAACTACCAGAACCGCATCTTCACCACGCCCGTCATCACCCTGCCGATCGTCGAGAAGGCGATCGAGGAGCTGGAGTGGGTGGTCAAGCGCGGTGCCCGCGCCATCCTCATCCGCCCCGCTCCCGTCCCGGGCTTCCGCGGCCCCCGGTCGTTTGCGCTGCCGGAGTTCGACCCGTTCTGGGAGCGGGTCGTCGAGCACGACCTGCTGGTCGGCATGCACTCCAGCGACAGCGGCTACTCGCGGTACACCTCCGAGTGGGACGGCGCCGACCAGGAGATGCTGCCGTTCCAGACCAACGCGATGGGCATCCTCAACGAGTGGCGACCGATTCAGGACGCCGTGGGCTCGTGGGTGATCCACGGCGCGCTCTATCGCCACCCCAAGTTGAAGGTGGCGATCGTCGAGGCTGGATCCAAGTGGATGACCCCATTGCTGGACGGCCTGGCCGAGGTCTTCCGCAAGGCCCCGGAAGCTTTCCCCAGCGACCCCGTCGAGACGGTCAAGAATCGGATCTACGTCAGCCCCTTCTTCGAGGAGGGCATCGACGATCTGATCGGCCTGGTGGGTGTAGACCAGGTGCTGTACGGCTCGGACTGGCCGCACCCGGAGGGACTGGCGGAGCCGACCTACTACATCAACGCGCTGTCGCACCTTCCCATTGACGACCAAGCGAAGATCATGGGCGGCAACCTCGGTCGACTCGTCACGGTGTGACGGATCCGACGACCAAACTGTTATGGCAGACCATCCCCGAGATGGTCTTGAGCGCGGCGGATCGTTTCGGCGACGCTGAAGCGGTTGTCGACGGTCCGCTGCGCTTAACCTTTACCGAGTTGATCGGACGAATACGCTGCGCTGCAGGCGCGTTCGCCGAACTGGGGGTCGGCAAGGGCGATCGGGTCGCGGTCTGGGCTCCGAACTCGGCCGAGTGGATCATCGCGGCGTTCGGTCTGCTCACCGCCGGTGGTGTGCTGGTCCCGGTCAACACCCGATTCAAGGCCGAGGAAGCGGGCGACATCATCGCCCGCAGTAGAGTCAAGGCTGTCCTGACGCAGCAGGGGTTCCTGGGGCAGTATTACGCCGCGCCTGCCGGTGTGCCGGTCATCGACGTGAAGTCCGATTTCCTTTCCAGCGGCGCACCGTTCGAGCGCGCCGTGAGCGGCACCGATGTCTCAGACATCATTTTCACCTCCGGTACCACCGGCCGCCCCAAGGGGGCGATGCTGAATCACCAGCAAACCCTGCGGATGTACGAGGAGTGGGCGACTCTGGCCGATCTGCGCGAGGGCGATCGCTACCTGCAGATCAATCCGTACTTCCATACTTTCGGGTTGAAGGCCGGTCTCATCGCGTCCTTTTTGCGGGGGGCGACGATGTTGCCGGTCGCCGTCTTCGACCTTGACACGGTAGTGAACCTCATTGAACGCGAACGTATTTCGATGCTGCCCGGTCCTCCGACGCTTTACTATTCGCTGCTGACGGTTCCCGACAAGTCCAAACTCTCGACGTTGCGGGCGGGGGTTACCGGAGCGGCCGACATCCCCGTTGAATTGGTTCGCCGCATCCACGGCGAACTTCCGTTCCAGACCTTGATGACCGGGTACGGGCTGACCGAAGCCGGCAATGTGACGCTGTCGCGGCCCGGTGATTCCTTCGAGGACGTGGCCGCCACCGCCGGACTGCCCTGCGACGGAGTCGACGTGCGCATCGCCGACGACGGCGAGGTGCTTGTTCGCGGTTACGGCGTCATGCAGGGCTACCTGGACGACCCCGCGGCCACCGCGCAAGCCATCGACGACGACGGCTGGCTGCACACCGGGGACCTGGGAAATTTCACCGGCACCGGCCGCCTACGCATTGTCGGCCGGAAGAAGGACATGTTCGTCGTCGGCGGCTTCAACGCCTACCCGGCTGAGATCGAGGGGTTCTTGCTCAGTCACCCGGCGGTCGGGCAAGCGGCCGTGATCGGCGTGCCCGACGAGCGGTTGGGCCAAGTGGCGAAGGCATTCGTTGTCCGCAACGGCGCCGTCGAGGCGCCCGAGCTGATCGACTGGTGTCGAAATCGCATGGCGAACTTCAAGGTGCCGCGGTCGGTGCAGTTTCTCGACGCGCTACCGCTCAACGCCACCGGCAAGGTGGTCAAAGACCTGCTGCACTGAGTCGTGGCCACTATTCTCGTGGCGGGAGAATGGCGCTCTCACTGCTCGTGCCGATTTTGCCGGGTCACCGGACAGATGCCGCGGCCAGCTCACAGCATCAAGTGATAACGTGGTTCTCCGCGGCTGGCGATTTGGGGGAGTCGGATGTCGCGTGCCGGTCGGTACTTGGCGGCCTGGTCGAGTGATCGCCGTCGAGAACAAATGAATCTCGGGTGTATTCGGTCGCCTCATCGCACGTGCCGGGTAGGGTGGCGCAACGGCGACCGCCGTGGCAGCCACGGACCGCGACTGAATCGGCAGATGAGCAAGAGGACGGGCAAGGGGCAGAGGAGTTTCACATTGAGTCACGAGCAGCCGCATTCCTGGGCCGCCGAGTTGTGAGTCCCGATGTCCGCCAGAACACTGCTGAAACGAAATCGGTTCCGGTGAGCCGGGACGAAGACCCCAGCACTGCAGCAGAAATCCGGGCCTTGGCCGAACAGGCCGAGGCAGAGGCTGCGGAAGCCGAAGCTCTGGCCGCGGCCGCGCGCGCCCGGGCGCGCGCCCTTGCCTTGCGCCGCCAAGCCGACCGAGCCGCCGCCGCGGAGAAAGACGTTGCGGCGGAAAAGGTGGGACCGACCGAGGATCTGGACGCGACCCAACAGGCCGCCACGCCGGTAGCCGCGGCCGAGTCAGGTCTCGAGGCCGATGCGACCGAAACCGAGCAGGGAGAGACCGTAGCCGACGAGGCCGCCGACGCCGACGCGCGCGACGCCGATGACGCCGCCGAGGTGACGCCGGAACCGAGTTCGCAGGCGCGCAGGCTGACCCGGCTGCGTCGACGTCCGAACTGGTCCACCGTATTCACCAGCCTCGCCATCCTGGTCGTCGCCGCCGCCGTAGCGGGCAGCGTCTACATGATCAAGCACCACGAAGACGCCGTTCGGCGCCGCCATCTCGTCGCCGAATTCGCGGCCGCGGCTCGACAAGGTGTCATCACGCTGACGTCGCTGAATTTCCAGAACGCCAAGAACGATATTCAGCGCATCGTGGACAACTCCACCGGCTCCTTCCGGGACGATCTGGTGAAGACGGCCGACGACTTCGGCAAAGTGGTGCAGGAGTCAAAAGTGGTCGAGCAAGGCACCGTACAGCTCGCCGCGGTGGACCTGGACTCGCTGACCAATGATTCGGCGGTGGTGTACGTCGCGTCGACCTCGGAAGTCACCAACTCCGCTGGCGCCAAACAGGATCCGCGCAACTATCGGCTGATCGTGACCATGACCCGAGATGGCGGTCAACTCAAGATGTCGAAGGTCGAGTTCGTACCGTGAGCGCAGAGGAAGCCTCGATCGTCGACGAGACCGAAAAAGTCGATCAGGCCGCACCAGCCGAGGACGTCGCGGCCGCCGACGAAACGTCGGAGAGCGAGTCCGCCGATCGGGTCGAGGAGGACGACCCGCGCCCCAGCCGGCGCAAGCGCTTTGCGGCGCGGGCAAAAGCGCTGTCGTCCGGGCGTTTACCCGTCATTCTCGTGGCGTTGTCGCTCGTTGGTTCGCTTGCCCTGCTCGGCTCACTGCTGTACTTCACCTACCTCCCGGACCGCAGAGTCAACGACGCCGCCGCCAAGGTTGCGATCGCGGCTGCCAGTGAGGGAACCGTCGCCGTGCTGTCGTATGCCCCGGAAACCCTCGACCAAGACTTCGCGACGGCGAGATCGCATCTCACCGGCGACTTCTTGTCCTACTATGACCAGTTCACGCAACAGATCGTTGCGCCAGCGGCGAAGATGAAGTCGGTCAAGACAACCGCGGTGGTGCTCCGCGCGGCACTCTCCGAATTCCACCCTGACTCGGCGGTCGTGCTGTTGTTCGTCAACCAGACGACCCAGAGCAAGGATCGGCCTGAGCCGACGTTGGCGTCCAGCAGCGTCGAGGTCAAGCTGACCAAAGCCGATAAGAAATGGTTGATTTCGTCGTTCAATCCGATCTAGCCGGGTGTAGGGGGCTGCGCAGATGAGCAACGACATGCACTCGATGGTGATCGCCTCGGATTACCGTGTCGCCGATCCGACTCGAGTGTGGCCCCTGCTCGAGCGCAATAAGGCGGCATTGGCCGATATCGGCGCCCACCATGTTCTGGTCTACGGGTCGACACACGACTATGGCCGGGTCCTGGTGATGATCGGTGTGCACAGTCGGGAGCCGATCGTCGAACTGCTGCGCTCGCGGGTCTTCTTCGACTGGTTCGACGCGGTCGGCGTGGACGACATTCCTGCCGTCTTCGCCGGAGAAATCGTCGAAAGGTTCATCGCGGCACCCACCGGGGCTTCCCGCGCGCCCGGGGTCGTGGTGGCGGCGTTTGCCTCGGTGGACAACATCTCCACGCTGACCGCAGAAGTTCGATATGCGATGGATAGGTTCACCGCCGCGGGTATTCGGAAGACATGGATATTCCAGGCTTTCGACAACGCCGACGAGGTGCTGATCCTGCAGGAGTTCCCAGACGAGGACGGTGCGCGGCAATGGATCGACCATCCCGACGCCGCGGCGCCGTGGCTGACCGGTGCCGGTGTGGGCGCCTACCCGCCGGTGTTCGTCGGCCGATTCCTGGAGATGATGCGGATCGAGGCGGCGGCGGAGTAAGCGATCGTCTGATGTTCGTGTGCCTGTGTAACGGAATCACCAGCCAGACGGTGGCCGACGTCATCGCGGCCGGGGCGACGACGACCAACGAGGTCGCGGCCGCTTGTGGTGCCGGAGCCGACTGCGGACGTTGCCGGCGCACCATCCGCTCCATCATGTCCACAACGAACGCGGACCACACGGCGCCGTGAGCTCAAGGGACGCCGAACGAAGTGCGGCGGATGCGGTGGACCCCAACGAGGTCAGCACTGCCGACGAGATGCGCAAGTTGGCGCAACGAGCGCAGGCGGAGTCCGCCAAAGCCGAAGCGCTCGCCAAGGCCGCCGCAGGAGCGCGCGCCAGGGCAAGTCGGCTCCGGCGCCAGGCCGACAACGCTCCCGCAAGCGACCCTGGTGGACAAGCCGAACGACGGCCTTCGCCGCGCCGTCGGAAAGTGTCGATCATGGCCGCAGCGGTCTGCGCCGGCCTGGTGCTTGCCTTTGTAGGTGCCAGCGTGCAGATGATGCGCATCCACCAGGGTGCGAGCCATCAGCGTCAACTGGCGGACGAGTTCGCTGCGGCGGCCAGACGGAGTGTCGTGACGTTGACGTCTTTGGACGCCACCAACCCCGAGCGCAGTGTGCAACGCATCCTCGACGACTCCACCGGTACATTCCGAGACGAGATGACCAGAAACGCAGGAGATTTCACGAAGACAGTGGCGGAATCTCAGCTAGTCGAGCGGGGCACGGTGCAGGCCGCCGTGGTGGATCTGAACACGATGACAAGCGATTCCGCGGTGGTGCTGGTGGCCTCGACGTCGGAGGTCGTCAACGCGGACGGCGCCAAACAGGGGCCGCGCAAGTTCCGCCTCGTGGTCACCATGACGCGCGACGGAGAGCGACTGAAGATGGCAAAAGTCGATCCGGTGCTCTGAGCGTCAGCGGGAGTCGCCTGCCGGAGGCGACAAGGATCCGACGAGTTGACCGAGCAGCGGAGGCACCTCGAGACGAGGCAGCACCACCTCGACCAACACCATACGGTCCTGCCGTTGCGCCGCGGCGGTCAGCGCGTCGTCGAGTTCACCATAGGTGCGCGCCCGGTATGCATCGTGTTCGGTGACTCCCAGCGCAGCGGGCACCTCGGTCCACTTCCAGCGCACAATGTCGTTGTAGGGCGCGGCTTCTCCGTGAATCGCTCGTTCCACGGTGTAACCGTCGTTGTTGACCACCACGATGACCGGCGACAGCCCTTCGCGGGGGAAGACGCCGAGTTCCTGCACGGTCAGTTGGGCAGCTCCGTCACCGATCAGCAACACCGCCCGGCGATCCGGGTGGGCCACCGCCGCACCGACCGCGGCGGGCAGGGTGTAACCGATTGAGCCCCAGAGCGGTTGGCCGATGAAGGTGACGCCCTGAGGCAGCCGGTGATCGGCCATGCCATAGAACGATGTGCCCTGATCGGCGAGCACGATATTGCCGGGCGTCAACGCCGCGCAGAGTCGATCCCACAGCATCTCCTGTGTCAGTGGATCGTCTCGCGCGGGGGTTGGCGGGGCGGGCTCGGCGGGTGGCGTCGCGACCGGTGGCGAACTGACCTGGCGCCGGGTCAGGATCTCGGCCAGCGCTGCCAACGCGGCACCCATCTCCAGCGGGGCGTACACCTGGTCGCCCACGCTGCTCTGATATTGGCCGATGTCGATGGTGCGGGCGGTGTCGATGTGCTGGCTGAAGAAGCCGCTGACCATGTCGGTGAAGACCACCCCGGCCATCACCAACACGGCGGCCTGCTCGATCGCCGTGCGCACGTGTTCGGCGCTCGCCGCCCCGGCATAAATGCCCAGGAAGTTCGGTGAGCTTTCATCGAGCAAGCTCTTGCCCCACATGAGGGTGGCGTGCGGCACCACGTCCGCGGTCAACAATGCCTCCAACTCCTTGACGGCGTGCAGGCGATGCACCAGCAAGTCGGCCAGCACCGTCACCCGATGATCGCCGATGAGCTCGTTCGCCGCCTGTGTGAACAGTGCCAGCGCCCGCGGGCTGGTGCCGCCGGTGTAGCGGGGAAGCGGGGCCTCCGGCGGTTCGGTGGGGAAGCGCGCGACGTCACTGGACAGCAGGATGTAACCGGGCCGCTTCTGCTCGCGCACCTCCGACAACACTCGGTCGATCTCCCGGCACGCCGTGGCGGGCATGAGATTGGTTTGCGCGCAGGTGATTTCCCGGCTAATGCGAAAGAAGTGTTCGAAGTCTCCGTCGCCGAGCGAATGATGTAGTGCCCGCCGGGTGCCCTGCGCGTCTTTGGACGGCCCGCCCACGATGTGCACCACCGGCACATGTTCGGCGTAGCTTCCGGCGATGGCGTTCGCCGCCGACAGCTCCCCGACGCCGAAAGTGGTTACCACAGCGGACATTCCGCGCAGGCGCCCGTAGCCGTCGGCGGCATAGCCGGCGTTGAGTTCGTTGGCGCTGCCTACCCAGCGCAGCCGCGGATGGGCGACGATGTGGTCGAGGAAAGCCAGGTTGTAGTCACCGGGAACCCCGAAGATCTCCGAGACGCCGAGTTCGACGAGGCGGTCGAGCAGGTAGTCGCCGACGGTATAAAGGGGTTCGGGCAGCGCAGCGGCAGCATCGGTCACGATGATGACGGTACGCCTCAAACCTATTCCGGCCGCGACGCTGTTTCGCTATGGTGCGGGCCATGGCAATCAAAGAGTCCCGTGACATCGTCATCGAAGCCAGTCCTGAGGAGATCCTCGATGTCATCGCCGATTTCGAAGCGATGCCGGAGTGGTCGGAGCCACACCAGAGCGCCGAAATCCTCGACACCGGAGACGACGGGCGACCCCGCCAAGTCAAGATGAAGGTCAAGACCGCCGGCATCACCGACGAGCAAGTGGTGGCCTACACCTGGCGCGACAACGAGGTGACCTGGACACTGGTCCGTTCGAGCCAGCAGAAGTCCCAAGACGGCAAGTACACGCTGGTCCCCCAAGGTGACAACACATTGGTGAAGATGGAGATCAGCATCGACCCCAACGTGCCGCTGCCCGGCTTCGTGCTCAAGCGGGCGGTGAAGGGGACCATCGACTCGGCGACCAAGGCGTTGCGCGAGCGGGTGCTGAAGGTGAAGACGGGCGAGTAGCCGCGTGACGAGCGGGGGTCCACTAGCCGGGGTGAAGGTCATCGAACTCGGCGGCATCGGACCGGGCCCGCATGCCGGGATGATGCTGGCCGACCTCGGTGCCGATGTGGTGCGGGTGCGGCGGTTGGGTGGGTTCGTGGTGCCTGCCGAAGACCGTGACCTGCTGCACCGGGGTAAGCGGATCGTGGAGCTGGACATCAAGACGCAGCCACAGGCATTGCTGGAGCTGGCCGCCAAGGCCGATGTGCTGCTGGACTGCTTCCGGCCGGGCACCTGCGAACGCCTCGGCGTCGGGCCCCAGGACTGCGCGGCGGTCAACCCGCGCCTGATCTTTGCCCGCATCACCGGTTGGGGCCAGGATGGACCGTTGGCCTCGACGGCAGGCCATGACATTAACTACCTGTCCCGTACCGGTCTGCTGTCGTCGCTCGGTTACGCCGACCGTCCGCCGTTGCCGCCGCTGAACCTGGTCGCCGATTTCGGTGGCGGTTCGATGCTGGTGCTGCTGGGGATCGCAGTAGCCCTCTACGAGAGGGAACGCTCCGGGCTGGGTCAAGTGGTGGACGCGGCGATGGTCGACGGAGTCAGTGTGTTGGCACAGATGATGTGGACGATGAAGTCCACTGGCGCGCTGCGCGACCGGCGCGAGTCCTTCTTGCTCGACGGCGGCGCTCCGTTCTACCGCTGCTATGAGACTTCGGACGGGAAGTACCTGGCCGTCGGCGCCATCGAGCCGCAATTTTTCGCCGCATTGCTCGACGGTCTCGGCCTGGACGCCGCCGAAGTGCCCAATCAGCTTGACGTCGCGTCGTATTCGCGCATGCGAGACATCTTCGCCGAGCGGTTCGCCAGCCAGACCCGAGACGAGTGGACCGAGATCTTCGCCGGCACCGACGCCTGTGTGACGCCGGTACTGACGTGGGCCGAGGCCGCCACGGACGAGCATCTGACCGCCCGTTCGACGGTGATCATCGCGCACGGTGTCGAGCAGGCCGCACCGGCGCCGAGGTTCTCCCGCACCCCGACAACACCGGTGGGACGCCCGCCTGCGGACACCACACCGCTCGCCGAAGTTGGCTGGTGACAATGTATTTGCCCCAAGCCTGCACAGCTGGGGGCCGGCATTGCTAGCTTGACTGGGATGGCAGTCCAGGCATCGCGGGAAATTGTGATCAATGCGCCGCCGGAGAAGATCATGCAGGCGCTGCAAGACGTCGACGCCTTGCCCCAGTTGTCCCCCGTGCACAAGCGGGTGGAAGTCCTCGATTGCTATCCCGACGGTCGGCCGCATCACGTGAAGGCGACCGTCAAGATTCTCGGCATCGTCGACAACGAGATATTGGAATACCACTGGGGTCCGGATTGGGTGTGCTGGGACGCCGAAAAGACCTTTCAGCAACACGGACAGCACATCGAATACACCGTCAGACCCGAGGGTCTGGACAAATCGCGGGTGCGGTTCGACATCACCGTCGAACCCTCCGGGCCCATTCCCGGCTTCATCGTCAAGCGCGCCAGCAGAGCCGTCCTCGACGCGGCCACCGAAGGATTGCGGCAATGGGTCGAAAAGGACACCGGTCCAGCGGTATCTGATTAGCCGCTCCGGTGGCCGGGTAGCCGACATTTCAAGCGGCTAATGGGAGGGCGGACCGGTGAGCGGGCATGTCGAGGTGGACCCGGCGTTGTGGGAGGAATTCCACCGCGTGGTGAACATGTCGTCGCGTGAGCTCTCCGAGTGGCTGCGCACCCGATCTGCCGACGAGGACGCCGAAGAACTACCCGATCGGGCCGGGACGAAGACTGGGCGAGGCGTGTTGAAGGTCCTGCAGAAGCGGCGCGTCGACCTCGACGAGGAAGACGAGCGGATCATGCGCAAGGTCGTCGACCGTGTTCACGCCGAACGCAGCGACGAAATGGAAGCGACCGCCGGATCCGAGGACTGGCGGCACCGGTTGATGACCCTGGGTCACGACCCGCTGAAGGGGACCCGCTGAGGAACCCGCATCCGAGAAAGGGAACGTGATGGAACGCGGAAACTCGAAGTTGAATCCCCGTGTGGACGATGAACTCAAGCACGAACTGGAAGGCACCCTGCGGGGAAACCGGTCCAGCCGCGCCGAGGAGTGGCGCGACCCGGAGCCGCCGGCCGACGACGATCCCGACGTTCCGACCGCCGGCCCGACGCTGCGGTGATCGTTGAGGGCAGCTTTCGCGGCGTTGATTCGACACCGCTATAGGTTTTAGGCGCGGCCCCGCCCGGGGTTAACTTGGTAGTAATGGCCGTCCAAGCGTCCCGCGAGATCGTCATTGAAGCGCCTCCTGAGGTCATAGTGGAGGCGCTGGCCGACATGGACGCGGTGCCGTCGTGGTCGTCGGTGCACAAGAAATGCCAGGTTATCGACACCCATCCCGATGGACGTCCGTTCCACGTCAAAGTCACCATCAAAGTCACCGGCATCGTGGACACGGAATTGGTCGAATACCACTGGGGACCGGACTGGGTGGTCTGGGATGCGCGCAAAACCGCCCAGCAACGCGGCCAGCACGGCGAATACAACTTGATCCGAGAAGGTGACGACAAGACCCGGGTGCGATTCACCCTGACCGTCGAGCCGAATGCCCCGCTGCCCGAATTCTGGGTCAACCGGGCCCGCAAAAAGATCCTCGACGCGGCCACCGAAGGATTACGCCGGCGCGTGCTGGGACCGGCTAGTTAGCGCCTGGCAGCAGACTCAATCGCCGGATCGCCTCGTCGAGGGTGCCTTCGCGCTTACAGAAAGTGAAGCGCACCAAGTGATTCAGTGAGGATGACTGCTGGGCCGAGGCAGCGCAGAACGCCGACATCGGGATGGCGGCCACGCCCACCTGCTCGGGCAGCATTGCGCAGAACGCGGTCCCGTCGTCATAACCCAGCGGACGCGGATCGGCGCACAGGAAATAAGTGCCGTGGCTGTCGTGAACCGCGAAGCCGATGTCGGTTAATCCCGCCGCCAGTCGGTCGCGTCGCCGCTCAAACGTGTTGCGCAGTTCGGCCACCCAGGCGTCCTGCGTCTCCAGGGCAAGCGCCACTGCCGGCTGAAACGGTGCACCGCCCACGTAGCTGAGGTATTGCTTGGCGGCACGCAGGCCGGTGATGAGATGCGCCGGCCCGCAAGCCCATCCGATCTTCCAGCCGGTGCAGTTGAACATCTTGGCCGCACTGGAGATGGTCACCGTGCGCTCAGCCATGCCCGGGAAGCCGGCCAGCGGCTGGTGACGGTAGCCGTCGTAGACCAAGTGTTCGTAGACCTCGTCGGTGATTACCAGCAGGTCTGTGGCCACCGCGATCTCGGCGATGGCCGCCAACTCGGTGGCGCTCAACACCGCGCCCGTCGGGTTGTGTGGTGTGTTGACGATCAGCATGTGGGTCTGCGGTGTCACCGCGCGGCGCAGGGCATCGGCGTCCAGAGCGAAGCCACGCCCGTGCGGAACCAGCGGTACGGTCACCCGCTTTGCGCCGGCCATGGCGACCACCGGTGAGTAGGAGTCGTAGAACGGCTCGATCAGCACCACCTCAGAGCCCGGTTCCACCAAGCCGATCACCGCCGCGGCGATCGCCTCGGTGGCGCCGACGGTCACCAGCACTTCGGTCTCGGGGTCGTACTCGATGCCGAATTTGCGTCGGCGTTGGGCGGCGATGGCATGGCGCAGCGGCGCGATGCCCAGACCCGGCGGGTATTGGTTGACGCCGTCGGCGATGGCTTCCTGGGCCGCCGCGAGCATCGCCGGAGGTCCGTCCTCGTCGGGAAAGCCCTGTCCCAGGTTGACCGCGCCGATGCGGGCGGCCAACGCCGACATCTCGGCGAAGATCGTGGTCGCGTAGGGCTGCAGGCGCGACACCGTCATGTCGGTCGAGCTTACGACGTGGTCACGTTGGTCACAGCTGCCTCTCCGGGTGACGGCGCCCTTTTGCGCACCTCACAGCGACAATTTCGGCAGTCGACTGCCGAACTGAGGATTGTCGCGCTGAGGCGCGCACACCGGGTGCCCATCCGATTGGAGGCTGGTGTGGCTGATGAGGCAGATGCGGCTTGCGGGAGAGCTGCCGCCCACGGCCCAACCAACAGGTTGGCCGGGGATCCTGTTAGGGTGCGGGTACCGGACCTACCCTTGAATACGGATCCGAACCCCACATTTGTGAACAGGAAATAGACATGTCCGAAGAAGCCTTTGTCTACGAGGCCATCCGTACCCCCCGTGGCAAGCAACGCAACGGTTCGCTGAACGAGGTCAAGCCCTTGAGCCTGGTCGTCGGCCTGATCGAGGAATTGCGCAAGCGTTTTCCCGACCTGGACGAGAACCTGATCAGCGACGTCATCCTGGGTGTCGTGTCGCCGGTCGGTGACCAGGGCGGCGACATTGCCCGTGCCGCGGTGCTGGCAGCCGGTATGCCTGACACCGTCGGCGGTGTTCAACTCAACCGCTTCTGCGCCTCCGGGCTCGAGGCTGTCAACACCGCCGCGCAGAAGGTGCGCTCGGGCTGGGACGACCTGGTGCTCGCGGGCGGCGTGGAGTCGATGAGCCGGGTGCCGATGGGCTCCGACGGTGGCGCGATGGCGCTGGACCCGGCCACCAACTACGACGTCGGCTTCGTGCCTCAGGGCATCGGCGCTGACCTGATCGCCACCATCGAGGGCTTCTCCCGTGAGGACGTCGACGCCTACGCGCTGCGCAGTCAGCAGAAGGCGGCCGAGGCATGGTCGGGTGGCTACTTCGCCAAGTCCGTCGTGCCGGTCCGCGACCAGAACGGTCTGCTGATCCTCGACCACGACGAGCACATGCGCCCCGACACCACCATGGAGGGTCTGGCCAAGCTGAAGCCGGCCTTCGAGGGCCTGGCCGCACTGGGCGGCTTCGACGACGTGGCGCTGCAGAAGTACCACTGGGTCGAGAAGGTCAACCACGTGCACACCGGCGGCAACAGCTCCGGCATCGTCGACGGTGCTGCGCTGGTGCTGATTGGCACCGAAGCGGCCGGCAAGTCGCAGGGTCTGACCCCGCGGGCGCGCATCGTGGCCACCGCCACCACCGGCGCCGAGCCCACGATCATGCTGACCGGCCCGACCCCGGCCACGCAGAAGGTGCTTGACCGCGCGGGTCTGACCGTCGACGACATCGACCTGTTCGAGCTCAACGAGGCCTTCGCTTCGGTGGTGCTGAAGTTCCAGAAGGACCTGAACATCCCCGACGAGAAGCTCAACGTCAACGGCGGCGCCATCGCGATGGGCCACCCGCTGGGCGCCACCGGCGCGATGATCCTGGGCACCATGGTCGACGAGCTGGAGCGCCGCAACGCCCGACGCGCGGTGGTCACGCTGTGCATCGGCGGCGGCATGGGCGTCGCCACGATCATCGAGAGGGTTTAAGCGCATGGCTGAGAACACCATTCAATGGGATAAGGACGACGACGGCATCGTCACGCTGACCTTGGACGACCCGTCCGGGTCGGCCAACGTGATGAACGACGCCTACATCGAGTCGATGGGCAAGGCGGTCGATCGCCTTGTCGCGGAAAAGGATTCGATCACCGGCGTGGTCATCACCAGCGCGAAGAAAACCTTCTTCGCCGGTGGCGACGTGAAGAGCATGATCCAGATCGGTCCGGAAAACGCCGGTGAGGCTTTCGATCTGGTCGAGGACGTCAAGAAGCAGTTGCGCACTCTCGAGACGCTGGGCAAGCCGGTGGTGGCCGCCCTCAACGGCGCCGCGCTCGGCGGCGGCCTGGAGATCGCGCTGGCCTGTCATCACCGCATCGCCGCCGACGTCAAGGGCTCGCAGTTCGGCTTCCCCGAGGCGACTTTGGGCTTGCTGCCCGGCGCGGGTGGTGTCACCCGTACGGTGCGCATGTTCGGTATCCAGAACGCGTTCGTCAACATCCTGTCGCAGGGGACGCGCTTCAAGCCGGCCAAGGCCAAGGAGCTCGGCCTGATCGACGAGCTGCTGCCCACGGTCGAGGAGTTAGTGCCCGCTGCCAAGGAGTGGATCAAGGCCAATCCGGACGCGCACGAGCAGCCGTGGGACAAGAAGGGCTACAAGATGCCCGGCGGCACTCCGTCCTCGCCCGGGCTGGCGTCCATCCTGCCGTCGTTCCCGTCGCTGCTGCGCAAGCAGATCAAGGGCGCGCCAATGCCGGCGCCGAAGGCCATCCTGGCCGCCGCGGTCGAGGGTGCGCAGGTCGACTTCGACACGGCCAGCCGCATCGAGAGCCGCTACTTCACTCAGCTGGTCACCGGTCAGGTCGCCAAGAACATGATTCAGGCGTTCTTCTTCGACCTGCAGGCCATCAATTCCGGTGCATCGCGTCCGGACGGAATCGGCAAGACCCCGATCAACAAGATCGGTGTGTTGGGCGCCGGCATGATGGGCGCCGGGATCGCCTACGTGTCGGCTAAGGCCGGCTACGACGTGGTGCTCAAGGACGTCAGCATCGAGGCCGCGCAGAAGGGGAAGGGCTACTCCGAGAAGCTGGAGGCCAAGGCGCTGGAGCGCGGCCGCACCACCGAGGAGAAGTCAAAAGCGCTGCTGGACAAGATCACTCCAACGGCTGACGCCTCGGACTTTGCCGGCGTCGACTTCGTGATCGAGGCGGTGTTCGAGAGCCAGGACCTCAAGCACAAGGTGTTCCAGGAGATCGAGGACATCGTCGAACCCAACGCGGTGCTCGGCTCCAACACCTCGACGCTTCCGATCACCGGTCTGGCGAGCGGCGTCAAGCGCCAAGAGGACTTCATCGGCATCCACTTCTTCTCACCGGTGGACAAGATGCCTCTGGTCGAGATCATTAAGGGCGAGAAGACATCTGACGAGGCGCTGGCCCGGGTGTTCGACTACACCCTGGCGATCGGCAAGACCCCGATCGTGGTCAACGACAGCCGCGGCTTCTTCACCTCCCGGGTGATCGGCACCTTCGTCAACGAGGCCCTGGCGATGCTGGGCGAGGGCGTGGAACCGGCTTCCATCGAGCAGGCCGGTTCGCAGGCCGGTTATCCGGCCCCGCCGCTGCAGCTGTCCGACGAGCTCAACCTCGAGCTCATGCACAAGATCGCCGTCGCCACCCGCAAGGGCGTCGAGGACGCCGGCGGCACCTACGAGCCGCACCCGGCCGAGGCCGTCGTGGAGAAGATGATCGAACTAGGACGGTCTGGACGGCTCAAGGGCGCCGGCTTCTACGAATATCCCGACGGCAAGCGGTCCGGGTTGTGGCCGGGTCTGCATGAGACGTTCAAGTCGGGCACCTCGACGCCGCCGCTGCAGGACATGATCGATCGGATGCTGTTCGCCGAGGCGCTGGAGACGCAAAAGTGTCTCGACGAAGGCGTGTTGACCTCGACCGCCGACGCCAACATCGGGTCCATCATGGGCATCGGTTTCCCGCCGTGGACCGGTGGTAGCGCGCAGTACATCGTCGGCTACGAGGGCCCGGCCGGCATCGGCAAGGAAGCATTCGTCGCCCGGGCCAAGGAACTGGCCCAGAAGTACGGCGACCGGTTCCTGCCCCCGGACTCGCTGACCTAGTCGCGAGCAAGCACGAAAGCCCCCGAAACGACGTTGTTTCGGGGGCTTTCGGCTTTCGCTAGTTGGCGGCCATGGCCTCGTAGTCCACGAACCGCATCTGGTCGAACACGTGCACACCTGCGGTATTGGCCTGCGCCATCGCTCGACCGACGGTGCCCGGCAAGGCCGAAATCAGTTGTGCCCCACGGGTGAGCGCCCAGACACCGGTGGCGGTCTTCGGCACCAGACGCTTGGCCATGGTGCGGGCCACGGCGCGGCTGTTGCGCACCGGCTCGGTGAGTTGGCGTTCGTAGGCGGCGAACGCCCGCGGGTAATCTCCCCGTGCCCGCGCCAGTTCACCGGCCAAGACATACGCGCCGAACACCGACAGGCTGGTACTGCCGCCGACTGCCGGTCCCGGGCAATATCCGGCGTCGCCTACCAACGTGACCCGGCCCTTCGACCAGGTGTCGAGCTGCAGTTGGGTAACCGAATCGAAATAGAACGCCGGAGTGTGGTCGAGCTCGTCGAGCCAGAGGTCTACCTGCGGGTGCATCCCGGCAACGGCTTGGCGGAGCAATTCCTTCTGGCGCTTGACATCCCGATAGTGGTAGTCGAGTTGGGGGCTGCGGAACAGGCACACCACCCGCGCGTCGTCCAGTGGTGCGGCCGTGTAAATCATCACCATCCGGCCGGCGCCGAGATGACCGGACGACTCTCCCTCGCGCGCAAGCGATTTGGGAACCGACAATACGGCCAGATGGCCGCCCAGGAACTCGGTGTGGCCGGCGTCTGGGCCGAAAACCAGCCGTCGCACGTTCGAATGCAGGCCGTCGGCGCCCACCACGACATCGAAAGTGCGGGGCGCGGCATGCTCGAAACGCACGTCGCCGTCGGGGGAGATCGCGGTGATCGAGTCACCGAATAGGTACTCGGCATGACCGCGGCTTGCCTCGTAGTAGGCCTCGCTGAGGTCGTCGCGCATGATCTCGACATGCCGGCTCGACATGGCTCCAAGGAGTTTGGTGAGGTCGACGTGGACGGGTCGGCGGGCGCCTTGCCGATGGACGGTCAACTTGGTCGTCCCAGTGGCCAGCGCTTCAATCCGCGACAGCAGACCCATCTTCTCCGAGATCTCCATGGCCGGCCGAAACAGATCGACGGCGTGCCCGCCGGTCTTGCGCAACTGCGGTGCGCGTTCGACGACGGTGACCTCAAAGCCATAGCGAGCCAGCCAATAAGCCAGTACCGGACCGGAGATACTGGCGCCGGAGATCAGGATGCGCATGCTCAGCTCCTTACTTAACGTTCGGTAAGCGTAACACGGTGCTTACCGATCGTTAAGTCAGTTAAGCTGGCCGGGTGACCCGACCTCGGTCCGACACCCGGCAGCGCATCCAGGACGTGGCACGCGAGCTCTTCTTGCGCCAAGGCGTGCAACGAACGAGCTTGCAGGACATCGCCGATGAGCTCGGTATCACCAAGCCGGCGTTGTACTACCACTACACCTCGCGCGAGGACCTGGTGCGCAGCATCGTCGTACCGCTGATCGAGGACGGGGAGCGATTCGTCGCCGAACAGGAAAGCCACGGGTTTCGTTGCGTGCGTGAGTTGCTCGAGGGCTATTTCGACTTTCACTATCGGCACCGCCAAGACCTCATCCTGGTGTTGACCGAGTTGACGATGCTGGCCGACCTGGGCTTGATCGACACCGTGCTGGCCTGGCGCACGCGGCTGGGCAACCTGGTGTTCGGTCCTAAACCGACCCTGGCCCAAGCCACCCGCGCGGTGCTCGCCTTCGGCGGCCTGCAGGACTGCTGCATGCAGTTCCCCGATGCGCCTCATGAGGAGTTACGCGAGCTGTCGGTGCAGGCCGCTCTGGCTGCATTGGGTGTCTAGCCGCCCGGGTTAGAGTGCGCTATGCGCTTCGGTCTTTTCATCCCCCAGGGTTGGCGAATGGATCTCGTCGGCATCGCACCCGAGCAACAGTGGACGGTGATGCGCGATCTGGCCACCTATGCCGACGGCAGCGCGTGGGATTCGCTGTGGGTGTACGACCACTTCCACACCGTGCCGGTGCCGACCGATCAAGCCACCCATGAGGCGTGGACGCTGATGGCGGCCTACGCGGCTACCACCACACGGATCAAACTCGGCCAGATGTGCACGGCGATGAGTTACCGCAATCCGGTGTATCTGGCCAAGGTCGCGGCTACCACCGACATCATCTCCGGCGGCCGGGTGCAGATGGGCATCGGTGGCGGTTGGTACGAACACGAGTGGCGCGCCTACGGTTACGGATTTCCGTCGGCGGGGGTGCGGTTGGGCCGGTTGGACGAGGGCGTGCAGATCTTGCGGGACGCATGGCGCGACGGCATGGTGAGCTTCGAGGGCAAGCACTACCAAGTAGACGGCGCCATCGTTGCGCCGAAGCCGCTGCAAGACAACGGGATCCCGCTGTGGATCGCCGGCGGCGGCGAAAAGGTGACGCTGCGAATCGCGGCGCGGTACGCCCAGTACACCAACTTCACCGGAGAACCGGCGGGGTTCGCCCACAAATCCGAGGTGCTCGCGGAGCACTGCCGCGACGTGGGCACCGATTTCGGGGCGATCGTGCGCTCGGCGAACTTCACTGCGCTCGTCGGCACCTCGGATGCCGACGTCAAGGACCGTTTACAGCGGGTGCGGGACCGCATGGTCGGATACGTCCCTGAGTCGGTCGCGGATTCGATGATTGCCGGGGGCAGTGGACCCGACTCGGCGACCGGCACCACCGAGCAGATCATCGAGCGATTGGCGAAGGTGCGCGACCTCGGTTGCGAGTATGCGATCTGCTACTTCCCCGAGGCGGCCTACGACCGGTCCGGTATCGAGCTCTTCGAACGCGAGGTCATTCCCGCGCTGAGCTAGAGCTTGACACGTCGAGCGTGTGCTGTGGGCTTCGAACGTGTTGTGGGGGCGCGAATCTCGCGGGATCAGCGCCCTCGGCGCACACTCGGCGCCGTCGTGGCACCCTCGATGCTGCTCAGATGTCGGTTGTGGTGTACCGGGTCTTGACCGGCGGCGCGGCGAGCAGCGGGGGCAACTCGGTCAGCCGACCCTCTCCGGCGCGGAACTTGCGGTAAGCCTCGTCGTGCTCGACGCTCTCCCAGATCTCATAGATCAGCCAGTGGCCGTCGTCGGCGTCGTCGACGAGTACATCGGTGCGAAGATTCCCGTCGAAGGCGCGGGTGTCTTGCAGCGCGCGGCCCATGACATCGCGCGCCGCGGACACCGAGTCCGGCTTGATCTTGAGTTCGAGTATCACAGTGACGGGAATGGTCGTCTCCTTCTTTCGGGGTGATCAGCGATCGGTGCTAATCACCGGTGCGAGTGAACGTCTGCTCGAAGCCGGTGTTCACCGCGCAGGCCCCCGTTTGTTCCTGGTGGCCGTGCCCGATCAGCGACGTTATCGGATCGTCCGGGGGAGCCGGCAACGGGAACTGGGCGATGATACTGAAATGCGTTGTGCCACCGGCCGGGCACTTGTAGTCCTGCTCGGTATTCAGGGTCCATATTCCGTTGGCGAAGATCAACGGTGAGTCGCCCGCGCGGCCGTGGAAGTAGCTGATGCACCGTTCGCCGGTGCGAAGGCACTGCGTGACGACGTCGGACTCGCCCGACTGTTTAGGCTGCTCGGTGTTGAACGACCTCAGCACGCGGTAGTGGCCGTGCAGTGCTGCGGCCGGAGACGCCACCCGCGGTGGCACGGTGGCCGGATCGGTGAGCGTCTTGACGTCGACGTCACCGGTGCGCGTGAAGGTGACGGTCCTTTTGTCTCGGCAGGTGCTTGCGCTGGTGCGGCTGAATTCACCGGTGAGGGTGCCGTCGGGTGCCGGGTGCAACACGAACACTTGCCAGAATTCGGCGGGAGCACCGTGGCATTGGTCGGACGCGAGCGAGACCGCGACCCAGTCCCCGTCGACCTGGTCGAACACCGTGGTTGCCGCCAGCGTGGCGTCTCCGTCGAGGCGGGCGCCGGTGGCCACGCATCCGCTGCCCCCGCAGAACGAGCGCAGGCCGTAGCTGGCCATCACCGATTTGCCGTTGCCGCCGGGATTGCCGTCGAGATCGGTGAGCGGGCCGAAGTCGACGCGGTAGGTGCCGGTGAACGCCGGCAGCGGCGGGGGCGGCGGACTGGCGGGTGCTGCGACCGCGGTAGTGGTGGGCGGCGCGGCGGCAACGGCGGTGGTGGTCGTGCTGGGCGCGGCGTTGGTCGCATGGCGGCGCGACTGGCTGAGCGTGACGCCGGCAAAGACAGCACCGATGACGATCAGTGCCGCCGCGACCAGCGCGCCGATCACGACGGCGGGTCGCTGGATCAACCGCCGGCGAGGCGATGATTGGCCGACCGGCGCGGTGATCGCAATGGCGGGCTGAGTGGCTCGGGTGTCCGGGTACAGGTGGGTGGTGAGTTGGGTGGCGAAGTCGGTGCAGGTGGGGTAGCGGTGGTTGGGGTCTTTGGCGAGTGCGGTGGCGAAGATGGGGTCGAGGTGGGCGAGTTCGGGTCGGCGGGTGCCGATGAATGGTGGTGGGGCGCTGACGTGTTGGGCGATGACCACGGTCGGGTTGGGGTCGGTGTAGGGCGGGGTGCCGGTCAGCAGTTCAAAGGCGGTGCAGGCCAGGGCGTATTGGTCGGCGCGGCCGTCGATGGTGTGGCCGCGTAGTTGTTCGGGGGCGGCGTAGGCCACGGTGCCCACGGCGACGTTGGTGGCGGTGAGTTTGGCGGAGTCGTCGATGCGGCGGGCGATGCCGAAGTCGGCCAGGTAGATGCGGCGGGCGTGGGCGTCGGGGTCGGTGAGCAAGATGTTGGCGGGTTTGACGTCGCGGTGTAGTAGGCCGCGGTGGTGGGCGTAGTCCAGTGCGGAGGCCACCGCGGTGATGATGGCGGCGACTTCGTCGGCGGGCATGCCGCTTTGGTAGCGCTCGGCGAGTAGGCGGGCCGCGTCGGTGCCCGCGACGTAGTCCATGGAGATCCAGAACTGTCCGTCGTGTTCGCCGCGGTCGTGGATGGACACGATGTGGGGGTGGGACAGGCCCGCGGCCAGGTCGGCTTCGCGGGCGAACCGGGCCCGGTATTCGGCGTCGCTGGTGAACTCCGCGGGCAACACCTTGAGGGCGTCTTCGCGAGGTAACCGCGGATGAGTGGCCAGATACACCCGACCCATGCCACCGGCACCGAGCACCCGCAAGATCGTGTACCCGGCAAAGACCTGGCCTACTTCAAGCAACATGGCGTGAATGCTAAACGGGGATGACCAGCGCAGGCTAGCGACAAAGTTGGGATCGGTAGGCGCACGCCGTCGCGCTAGTCGCTTGTGCGCGTGAATGTTTCGTCAAAATCGATACTGACCGCACACGCGCCGATCTGGGTCCAGTGTCCGTGGCCGCTCAGCGCCGGTACCGGATCTTGGACCGGCGCAGGCAGTGGATGCTGCGCGGTGGCTTTCAGGCTGGCCGGGCTCCCGTCCGGGCAGTTGCCGTTGGTCGAGTCGTCCCACGTCCACGTCCCGGCCGCGAAAACCAGTGGCACGTCACCGGATTTGGCGTGGAAGTAGCTCATGCACCGTTCGCCGTTGCGCAGGCAGTTGGTGGTGATGCCGGAGTTGCCCAGCTGTTGTGGGCCACCGTTGGCGAACGTCCGGGTCAGCTGATAGTGACCGTGGAACGCTTCGGCCGGTGACACCACCCGCGGCGGTAGCGTCGCCGGATCGGGCAGCGTGATGTCGAGGTCGCCGGTGCGGGTGAAGGTGACCGTTCGCTTCTCCTGGCAGTTGTTGCGAGCGGTCCGGGTGTGTTCACCGGCAAGCGTGCCGTCCGGACGCGGTTGCAGCGTGAAGACTTCCCAGATCTCGCCGGCGAAGTCCCGGCACGGGCTGGTGGTCAGGCCAACGGCCAACCAGCGCCCCTCGACTTGGTCGAAAACCAACGACGAGGCGAACGCCCGTTCGCCGCCGCCCAGGCGGGATGCGGTCGCAATGCAACCGGCGGGGCCGCAGGTCGAGCGCAGTCCATAGGTCCCGGATGACGTTGCGGCACCGGCTTTTTGCTGCCCGTCGAGATCGGTGAGCTGGCCGAAGTCCACGCGGTAGGTGCCGGTGAACGGCCCGACGACGCTCGGCGCTGCGCTAGACGGAGGCGCGGCGGCGGTCGCGGTGCTGCGCAGGGGCGGGGCGGTCGAGGCTTGATGGTGTTTTTGGGTGAGGGTGACCCCGGTGATGACGGCGGCGATGATGAGCACGGCGACGGCGATCAGGGCGCCGATGACGACGGCGGAGCGTCGGGTGGTCGGTGGATGTGAGATCGGGATGGGAATGGCGGGTTGGGTGTCTTTGGCGTGCAGGGCGGTGACCAGGTCGCGGTGGTCGGGGTTGAGGTGGGTGGTGAGTTGGGTGGCGAAGTCGGTGCAGGTGGGGTAGCGGTGGTTGGGGTCTTTGGCGAGTGCGGTGGCGAAGATGGGGTCGAGGTGGGCGAGTTCGGGTCGGCGGGTGCCGATGAATGGTGGTGGGGCGCTGACGTGTTGGGCGATGACCACGGTCGGGTTGGGGTCGGTGTAGGGCGGGGTGCCGGTCAGCAGTTCAAAGGCGGTGCAGGCCAGGGCGTATTGGTCGGCGCGGCCGTCGATGGTGTGGCCGCGTAGTTGTTCGGGGGCGGCGTAGGCCACGGTGCCCACGGCGACGTTGGTGGCGGTGAGTTTGGCGGAGTCGTCGATGCGGCGGGCGATGCCGAAGTCGGCCAGGTAGATGCGGCGGGCGTGGGCGTCGGGGTCGGTGAGCAAGATGTTGGCGGGTTTGACGTCGCGGTGTAGTAGGCCGCGGTGGTGGGCGTAGTCCAGTGCGGAGGCCACCGCGGTGATGATGGCGGCGACTTCGTCGGCGGGCATGCCGCTTTGGTAGCGCTCGGCGAGTAGGCGGGCCGCGTCGGTGCCCGCGACGTAGTCCATGGAGATCCAGAACTGTCCGTCGTGTTCGCCGCGGTCGTGGATGGACACGATGTGGGGGTGGGACAGGCCCGCGGCCAGGTCGGCTTCGCGGGCGAACCGGGCCCGGTATTCGGCGTCGCTGGTGAACTCCGCGGGCAACACCTTGAGGGCGTCTTCACGCGGTAACCGCGGATGAGTGGCCAGATACACCCGACCCATGCCACCGGCACCGAGCACCCGCAAGATCGTGTACCCGGCAAAGACCTGGCCCGCCTCGAGCGACATGGCCAAATCGTAAAGCTTCGCCGGTGTCGGCAGCGCCGACAGTGGACAACCAGGAGGGAGAATGGGATTTCCACTTTGGCGGAATGCTGTTGTACCGTTTGGTGAGCCGCTTTTACCACGGAGGATCCCTCGATGCAGAAGGCGCTGGACCCCCACATCTCCACCTGGCCGGACGACGAGCCCCAACTGGTCGGCAGTCGGTGCGGCGGCTGTGGAGCCACCACTTTCCCGGTCCAGCAGCTATGCCCGCGCTGTAGCGGATCGGACATGAGCGAGGTGTTGTTGCCCCGCCGCGGCACAGTGGTGGCCTGGACCACCCAGGGTTTTCCGCCCGGAGCGCCCTACGCCGGTCCGGCCGGCAAAGATTTCGTGCCCTTCGGTGTGGGCTTGATTCAGCTCGGCGATGTGATCCGGGTCGAGGGTCGGCTCACCGAAAACGACCCTGCCAAGCTGCAATTCGGGCAAGAGGTCGAGCTGACCATGGTGCCGTTGACCACCGACGCCGACGGCGACGAAATTGTCACGTTCGCATTCCAGCCGGTCTAGTGCCGAGTGAAGCGGGTCGCCACCGTCTATTCAGGAGATGCCATCAATGACCAATGACGTAGCCATCGTCGGTGTGGGCCTGCATCCTTTCGGCAGGTTCGAGAAGACCGCTATGCAGATGGGTGCGGAGGCGATCCAAACCGCGCTCGCCGACGCCGGTGTGGAGTGGAAAGACATACAGTTCGGCTTCGGCGGCAGCCACGAGGTGTCCAACCCCGACGCGGTGACCCGATTGGTGGGCTTGACGGGCATCACCTTCACCAATGTGTTCAACGCCTGCGCCACCGCGGCCAGCGCCATCCAGCAGACGGCCGACACGATTCGGTTGGGGAAGTACGACATCGGCATCGCCATTGGTTTGGACAAGCATCCGCGCGGCGCGTTCACCGACGACCCCGCCAAGCTGGCGCTGCCACAGTGGTATGCCCAGAACGGCCAGTTCGTCACCACCAAGTTCTTCGGAATGAAGGCCAACAAGTACCTGCACGACCACAACATCTCCCCGGTCACCTTGGCCAAGGTCGCCGCCAAGAACTACCGCAATGGATCAATGAATCCAAATGCGTTCCGGCGCAAGGCGCTTGGTGAAGAGGAGATCCTCAACTCGACCGTGCTCAACTACCCGCTGACGCAGTACATGTTCTGCGCCCCCGACGAGGGCGCCGCGGCGGTGGTGATGTGCCGCGCCGACCTGGCGCACCAGTACACCGACAAGCCGGTGTATGTGCGCGCCAGCGAAATCCGCACCCGTCGGTACGGCGCCTACGAAGTCCATGCCACCTTCGCCCCGCTCGACGAGGACTCCTCACCCACGGTCTACGCGGCCAAGGCCGCCTACGAAGCCGCCGGCATCGGACCGGAAGACGTCGACGTGGCCCAACTGCAGGACACCGACGCCGGTGCCGAGGTCATCCACATGGCCGAGACCGGGCTGTGCGCCGACGGTGAACAAGAAAAGCTGCTCGCCGACGGCGCCACCGAGATCAGCGGATCGCTGCCGATCAACACCGACGGCGGGCTGATCGCCAACGGCGAACCGATCGGCGCGTCGGGGCTGCGCCAGGTGCACGAGCTGGTGCGCCAGCTACGCGGTGAGGCGGGCGAGCGGCAGGTGCCCGGCAACCCGCGCGTGGGACTGGCGCAGGTGTACGGCGCACCGGGCACCGCGTCCGCGACGATCCTGTCGCTCTGAGTCGCGCCGTCAGGACTAGATCGCCGGGCCCAGCAGGTCGTCGGCGTCGCGGATGATGTAGCCGTAGCCCTGCTCGGCCAGGAACCGCTGCCGGTGCGCGGCGTACTCGGCGTCCAAGCTGTCCCGCGCCACCACGGAGTAAAAGATCGCGCCCCCGCCGTCGGCTTTGGGCCTCAGCAGCCGGCCCAGCCGCTGCGCCTCTTCCTGGCGTGAGCCGAAGGTTCCCGAAACCTGCACTGCCACAGACGCTTCCGGCAAGTCGATGGAGAAGTTAGCCACCTTGGACACCACCAAAGTGGAGATCTCGCCACGGCGAAAGCCGTCGAACAGTGCTTCGCGTTCTTTGGTCCTGGTCGAGCCCTGGATCACCGGTGCGTTCAATTCGGCGCCGAGCTCCTCGAGTTGGTCGAGGTAGGCGCCGATCACCAAGGTCTGCTCGCCGGGGTGCTTGTCCAGAATCGACTTGACCACCGCGATCTTGGTGTGCACCGTCGAACACAGCCGGTAGCGTTCCTCGGGTTCGGCGGTGGCGTACATCATGCGTTCGTTGTCGGTCATGGTGACTCGGACTTCGACGCATTCGGCCGGTGCGATCCAGCCCTGCGCTTCGATGTCTTTCCACGGCGCGTCGTAACGCTTGGGCCCGATCAGGGAGAACACGTCGCCTTCTCGGCCGTCTTCACGGATCAACGTCGCGGTCAGCCCCAGGCGGCGCTTGGACTGCAGATCGGCGGTCATCCGGAACACCGGCGCCGGCAACAGGTGCACCTCGTCGTAGATGATCAGTCCCCAGTCGCGGCTGTCGAACAGTTCCAGATGCCGGTATTCGCCCTTGGTGCGGCGGGTGATCATCTGGTACGTCGAGATGGTGACGGGCCGGATCTCCTTGCGCTCGCCGGAGTATTCACCGATCTCCTCCTCGGTCAGCGAGGTGCGGGCGACCAGTTCGCGTTTCCATTGCCGGGCCGCGACGATATTGGTGACCAGGATCAGCGTCGTGGCTCGCGCTTTGGCCATCGCGGCCGCGCCGACCAGCGTCTTGCCGGCACCGCAGGGCAGAACCACCACCCCCGAGCCGCCGGCCCAGAATGAGTCGGCGGCCATCTGCTGGTAGTCGCGCAGCTCCCAGCCGTCGGGCTGCAGCTCGATCTGGTGCGCCTCGCCGTCGACGTAACCGGCGAGATCCTCTGCCGGCCAACCGATCTTGAGTAGCAGCTGTTTGACCCGGCCGCGCTCGCTGGGGTGTACGACGACGGTGTCGTCATCGATGCGGTTGCCCAACATCGGGGCGATCTTCTTGTTGCGCAGCACCTCCTCGAGCACCGCGCGGTCCAGGCTGACCAGGGTCAGGCCGTGGGCGGGGTTCTTCACCAGTTGCAGGCGCCCGTAGCGGGCCATGGTGTCGACGATGTCGACCAGCAACGGCTGGGGAACCGCGTAGCGGGAGAAGCTGACCAGCGCGTCGACCACCTGCTCGGCGTCGTGGCCGGCGGCGCGGGCGTTCCACAGCGCCAGGGGCGTGATGCGGTAGGTGTGCACGTGCTCAGGTGCGCGTTCCAGCTCGGCGAACGGCGCAATGGCGGCGCGTGCGGCGTCGGCGAGTTCGTGATCGACTTCCAGCAGCACCGTCTTGTCCGACTGCACGATCAGTGGTCCGTCAGTCATGACACCCATTATCCCGAGTCGGCCGACACCACCGAGGTGATGCGGTGGATGGCAAACTCACGCAGCCGGCTGGACGCAGAATCGAAGGCCGTCAACTGACCCCCACGGATGAGGATGGGCGATACCACCCGTTGGGTGGCCACGCCCGCCGCGTCGAGATACCCGATCAGCACCGTGTCTCGATCTTTGGCCGCGCGCTGCAGCAACGACATCGCCACGGCTGGGTCGACGCGGATGTTGCCGAACGGGGCGGCGGTCACCTTGCGCAAAACCGCCACGACGGCGTTGAGGGTGTCGCTGCTGGGTCGCGGCGGCGGCCGATAGGGGGTGCGGCGCTGCGGCGTGGCCACCCGCGCGCCCCGGGTGCGCACATCCACGATGGCGCCGGTCGAGTCTTCGGCCGCCGGCGCCAAACCGGCACTACGTAGCGCCGCGAGCACCTCGGCGATCGGCGCGGGAGACACCGCCACAGTCGGGGCCAGGGCCCGCAGCTGCAAGTCCTCGGCAGCCGATATGGCCTGCGCCAGCAACGCGGGATCCTCGCAGCGCACGAACGACGCGGCCATGCCGATCCGCAGTTGCCCGTGCCGCCGCGCCACATCGTCGATGAGATAAGTAAGCCCTTGGGGCACGGGCGTTTTGGAATGGATTCGGAAGAAGTTGTGCATCCAGTCGCGGGTCTTGCCGATATCGAGCGCGTGCCGGATGGAGGGCTCGCTGACCCGGTACACCATTGCGGTTCCCGCCGACTCGACGGTGGCTACCGTGGCGAGATCCTCGGCCAGATCACGCTCCAGCGGGCCGGGCACGACGATGGTCAGGTCGGCCTGGACCAGGAAGTGGTCGATCGGTTTGGGCAACGCTCGCGTCATCGCGTCGATCGCGGCCGCGGCGTCGTTGGAGTCCAGCAGGGCGCGAGCCGGGGTGCTGATGGCGCCGCGACCGATCAGACCGACGGCGTGCCCCTCACTCAGCAGGTCGGCGACGGGCCCCGGTTGCAACCGCCGCGCCCAGCGCGGCCGGCGCCACAGCAAGGCCTCCGATGCGCTGGCCGCATCGACGCCCGCACCGGCGGGCAACTCGGCCAGCATGTCCAGTAGTAGTCGGCGATCCAGCGGCGCCGCGGTCGAAAACAGCGAATCCGACAGCGCACCATAAGGTTTGCCGTCGGGCCCGCGAGTCCCGATCAAGGCCGGGCGACCGGGCAGGTCCAGCCAGGTGGCGGCCAGGGTGTGCCATCGCTCGGCGGCGGGCAGCGCGGTGAACCGGTCGGCGGTCGCTGTGGGCGCCCAGTACGGTCCCTCCCCGTAGGTCGGGACGGGGTCGGGTATGCCGCTGGCGATCAAACTCGCCGCGGCGCTGATCTCGAGGATCAGGCCCAACCGGGGCTCGTCGATTCCGGTCGCTTTGGCCAGGCGCTTGACCTCGCGCACTCCTAGTCCGCCGCTGCGCAGTTCGGCGACCGGGGCGGTGCCCAGGTTCTCCAGCAGCACGTCGACCTCGCGCAGCAGGTCGATGACCGCCCCGGCGGCCACCGCATCGGCGTCGGCCGGGCGGGTGGTGGTCACCACCGGGTCGGGAGCGGTGAGTCGCATTGGGCCGGGGCGCTCGCCGCGCAGCACCTGCCCGACGTGGCGGGGCAAGATCACCGTGTCGGCGTCGATGCGGCGCAGCAGTCCGGTCGCCAGCAGGCGCGGCACCGGCCGGTCCGGCGGGGCGCCGGGGGCCGCGTCGCGGGTTCGTCCCATCGGGGAGCCTTCCAGCAGGCGTTCCAGCACGTCGCGTTGCGCGTCGTCGAGCCCGTCGAGCAAGGCGGCGATCTCCCCGCCGCTGCGCGCGGAATCTTCCAGGGTGACCTGACCCGGATGCCAGGGCAGGGCGGTGGCGGCGTCGGCGGCCACCCGCACCGCCGTCTCGCCCCAGGCCAGGGCCCGGTCTTTCAGGTCCTCGAGAGCGCTGAGGACACCGCTTTCCAGGTCACCTGCGGGCGCGTGGTCGGCGAGAAGAGCCAGCAATTTGGCCACGGGCACCGGCTCGGCATCGGCTTGCAACACCAGCAGTGCGTCGATGACGGCCAGCCGCAGGAAGTCCAGATCGTCGGTGGCGGCTTTGACCGATTGACGAGCCTGGGCCCGCGCGGCCAGCGCGGCGATGCTGCCTGGCGGGGGTTGGGCTAGATCTGGCCGCAGTTCGAGCAGCCGGATGAGCCGCTCGTCGGACAAGTCGGCCAGCCACGACCCCAGCGGTATATCCGGGGTTTGTTCGGTCATTGCTGATCAGCGTAGGCCGCACCGGCAACCTTGCGCCGCGCCCGGGTGCGCGACCTGTCAGAATGGTCCCGTGGCTGACACAGACGGCAAAGCGCGCAAAAGCAAGTATGTGGACAACGGCTGGCCGACCACAGACCCCGACGACCACGCGGTGAGCGAACTCGTGACCGACCGCACCGGTGCGTTGTCGCCGTTCGGCGAAGTGGTGTTTCCGGTGGACGCCGAGACCCTCCCGTATCTGCACCCGGTGACCGACGTCAACTGGTAGGCCTCTCGAATGACCAGCCAGGCTGGGGCTAGCGGGGTTTCCCCCGACGCCCCGGTGAACGCGCTGTCGCACCTTGACGAGCAGGGGGCAGCGCACATGGTCGACGTGACCGAGAAGGCGGCCACCAAACGCACCGCCACCGCCGCCGGGAGCTTGCACACGTCCGCCGAGGTGGTGGCGTTGATCTCCAGCGGCGGCCTGCCCAAGGGCGATGCGCTGGCCACCGCGCGGGTGGCCGGCATCCTGGCCGCCAAACACACCAGCGACCTGATTCCGCTGTGCCATCAGCTCGCGCTCACCGGAGTCGACGTCGACTTCACCGTGGGTGACACGGACATCGAGATCACCGCGACGGTGCGCAGCACCGACCGCACCGGGGTGGAAATGGAAGCCCTGACCGCGGTCAGCGTGGCGGGCCTGACCTTGTACGACATGATCAAGGCGGTCGACCCGAGCGCGCGCATCGACGACATTCGGGTGCTGCGCAAAGAAGGCGGACGAAGCGGAAGTTGGACACGACGATGACCCGATCTGGCCGAGTGATCATCTCCTCAACCCGGGCGTCGGCCGGTGTCTATACCGACGAATGCGGGCCGATCATCGCCGAATTGCTGCAGCAGCACGGGATTTCGGCCGGCGATCCGGTGGTGGTGGCCGACGGCAACCCGGTCGGGGAAGCGTTGCATGATGCGCTCGACGCGCAAGTCGACGTGATCATCACCTCGGGCGGCACCGGGATCTCGCCGACCGACACCACTCCCGAACAGACCGTCGCAGTGCTGGATTTCATCATCCCGGGCCTGGCCGACGAGATCCGCCGGTCCGGCCTGCCCAAGGTGCCGACGTCGGTGCTGTCCCGCGGGGTGTGCGGGGTGGCCGGCCGAACACTGGTGGTCAACCTGCCCGGATCGCCCGGCGGTGTTCGGGACGGGTTGGGAGTGCTGGAAAACGTCTTGGACCATGCCCTGGACCAGTTGGCCGGACAAGACCACCGGCGATGACGCTGATCGTGCGGGCCGAGGTCACCGAGCGGCCCATTTCCCTGGCCGAACACGAAGACCTGGTCAGCCATCAGGCGGCTGGAGCCGTCGTCGGCTTCGTCGGGGTAATCCGCGACCACGATAGGGGCCGTGGCGTATTGCGGCTGGAGTACTCCGCGCACCCGTCGGCGGGGCAGGTCTTTGCTGAGGTGGTCGGGGAGGTGGCCGAGTCCGCGAGCGGGGTCCGAGCCGTCGCGGCCAGTCACCGCATCGGCGTATTGGGCATCGGGGACGCTGCCCTGGTGGCCGCGGTGGCTGCCGACCATCGCCAAGCCGCGTTTGCTACCTGCGCCTTGCTGGTGGACACCATCAAGCAGCGGCTGCCGGTATGGAAACACCAGTTCTTCGACGATGGAACCGAAGAATGGGTGGGTTCGGCCTGATCAGCTGACCAGCACGCAGGCCCCCGCAAGCAGCGGTTCGTCACCGCTTGCGGGGGCCGGCGTACTGATGGTTCCAGCGCGGATCAGCGGGGCTGGGCGAGCGCGTCGAGCGCGTCGTTACCGCTGACGTCCTGGGCGCGGATCGCCTGCCACAGCTTGGCGGTGTAGCCGACGGTCGATGCGTCGTGAACCTGCGCGGGTGCTTCGGTGACGTCACCGGGAGCCGGCGGCGCGTCGGCGGGCTGCGGAGCCTCCTCGGGCACCTGCACGCCGGCCTCGATCACTGCCGGGGCAGGAGCGGGCTGGTCACCCGGCGGTGGCGGCGGCACCTGGTCAGCCGGCGGCGGGGCGTCGGCGGGCGGCGGCGCATCCGCGGGCGGCGCCGGTAGTTCGACCGGAGGCGCAGGCGGCATCGCGTCGGGCGCCGGAAGGTCGCTGCTGGCCAATTCCACGGCTGGGGCGGGCTCAGCCGGTGCCGGCCCGTCCGCTGGCGGCGGCGCGTCCGGAGCCGGGAGCTCACCGTTCAGTCCGGGTGCATCCAGGGGCTGGTTCAGATCGGCCGGCTGCGGAAGCACATTGCGCGGCGACGGGCCCGACAGCCCGGTGCCGCAGACCGGCCAGGCGCCACGGCCCTGACTGGCCAGCACCCGCTCGGCGACGGCGATCTGTTGATCCTTGGTGGCCAGCTGGGCCGACGGGGCGAATTCGCCGCCCCCGTGCGAGGCCCAGGTGCCCGCGGCGAACTGGACGCCGCCGTAGAAACCATTGCCAGTATTGATCGACCAGTTTCCACCCGACTCACAACGGGCAACCTGGTCCCATTCGCTATCTGTCGCCGCGGACGCCTGAGCGGCCATGGCGATGCTGCCGCCACCGAGTACCGCACCGGTGAAGGCGATTTTGGCGACGCTGACGCTTGAAGTAGTGGGCTTACGGTGACGTCCACTCATTCCGTTATGCGATTCCTCTCGTGTACACGCCTACGAGGTCAGCTGTCGGGTTCGGGTTTGAGAGGTCACCCGGCCGGTGTCGACGTTGACGCCGGCTTCACCCCAAGGAGCCCGTTCGGGCCCCGTCTGGTCTCGGTGGACCTGGTGGGTCCCCCGCCTCCATCCGTGGGTCGGAATCCCTCGCCTACCGGATGGAGCTCGGCGTGTTGCAGGTGAGGGAGGGCTTGTCGCTTGGGTTCGATGTGACGAGCCATCGCAGACGGTAGCGGGTTCAGTCGGTCTCGTCACGCGTGTCGAAAGTGGGCGTTTCCCTCACAGCCGCAACCGAAAACGCCAGGAACACTTGCTGTTTGCCCAGCTCATAACACCCCGCAATCGGGGCGTGGCCGTGTCGTTATCGTTCCGTTACGTGAGATATTTCACAGTTTCATCCGCCGGCGAAGGGCGGGAGTACGTCAACTGTGTCGCCGGCGGATAACGCCGCGGTGTCGTCTCGGACGGCAATCCCGTCCCGGAGGAACGAGCACCGGCGCAAGACCGTGGCCAGCCGGTCACTGCCGGCGGCCAAGCGCTCGACCAGCCCGGCAACGCTGGTGCCGAGCGGCACCGTCACCGTCTCGTTCTCGAGTCCCGCAGCGGCGCGGGCCGCAGCGAAATAACGGACGGTCACTTCGATTGCGTCCGGCTCGTCGGCCGGGCGGATCGCTGGGCTAGCCACCGATCGCACTCATCGGGCGATCGGGCTGGATGAAGTCCGGGTCGTTGATGCCGTGCCCGGCGGGTTTGGCCCACATTGCGGCGCGCCAGGCCGCTTCGATCGCGTCGTCGCTGGCGCCGCTGCGCAGCAGCCCGCGCAGGTCGGTTTCCTCGGTGGCGAACAGACAGCTGCGGATCTGGCCGTCGGCGGTGAGCCGAGTGCGGTCACAGGACGAACAGAAGGCGTGCGAGACCGAGGCGATCACGCCGAATTTCCCGGACGGGGTGTCGGGGCCGGTGTCGACGAGCCAGAGTTCGGCCGGAGCCGAACCGCGCGGTGCTGGGTCGGGCCGCAGCCGGAAGTGGGGGCGCAGCTCCGCCAGGACATCGTCGGCGCTCAGCGTGGCGTTGCGGCTCCAGCGGTGGCCCGCATCCAAGGGCATCTGCTCGATGACCCGCAGCTGGTAGCCGTGCGCCAGGCAGAACCGCAGGAGCTCGACGACGTCCTCACGACCGGTAACCGGGTCGAGGACGGCGTTCACCTTGACCGGCGTCAAGCCGGCGTGCTTGGCGGCCGCCAAACCGTCCAGCACGTCGGTGAGGCGGTCACGCCGGGTGATGGCGGCGAAGTGCGCCCGGTCGACGCTGTCCAAGGAGACGTTGACCCGATTCAGGCCGGCTTGGGCCAAGGCGTTGGCGCGCCGCGCCAAGCTCACCCCGTTGGTGGTCAGCGAGATCTCCGGGCGGGGATTGAGGCTGGCCGCCGCCGCGATCACCTCGTCGAGGTGACGGGCGACCAGCGGCTCACCGCCGGTGAAGCGCACGCTGGTGATGCCCAGGCGCGTGACGGCGATCCGCAGCAGCCGGGCCAGTTCGTCGGCGCGCAGTAGTTGCTCATTGGGCAGCCAGTCCAGGCCCTCGGCCGGCATGCAGTAGTTGCAGCGCAGATTGCACCGGTCGGTCAGCGAGACCCGCAGATCGGTGGCGGCTCGTCCGTATGTGTCGACCAGGGGACCGTCGGTTGGCGCGGTGTCGGGGAAGCCCCGGAGGTTTGCCGGGTGTTGTTGGCTACGGCGCACCGTGGGGACGCCCAATGAGGTCAGCGTCATGCCGGCACCCGAGCCGTCGGCGCACCCGCCGAGCCGGCGGGAACGATCTCCTTGCCCAGCGGCAGCAGCGAGACCGGAATCAGTTTGAGGTTTGCCAGCGCGAGCGGGATGCCGACAATGGTGACCGCCATGGCCGCCGCGGTCGCCACGTGTCCGATGGCCAGCCAGATGCCGCACAGCAGCACCCAGATGAAGTTGCCGACCAGCGCGCCCGTCCCGGCGCGAGGTTTGTCGACGATCGTGCGGCCGAACGGCCACAGCGCGTAGGACTCGATGCGCAGGGAGGCGAAGCCGAACGGGATGGTGATGATCAGCAGGAAACAGACAAGCGCTGCCAGCAGGTATCCGAGGGCCAGCCACAGGCCACCGAAGACCAGCCAGATGACGTTCAGAATCAGGCGCATCTCTCCTCCAGCGGTAGTGCCAGCCTACCCAGTCACCGGTCAGCAGGGGTGCTCGGCGGGGAAGGACCCGAGTAGGATCTGACAGCGTCATCGCGTCCTGCGCAGGCGGGACGCGTCTTTGTTGGTAATCCCAGTGACCAGTCAGACAAGCAGGTGAGAGCAGTGCCGACCGGCAAGGTGAAGTGGTACGACTCCGAGAAGGGGTTCGGCTTCCTGTCGCAGGAGGATGGCGAGGACGTCTACGTGCGCTCCTCGGCGTTGCCCGCGGGTGTCGAGGGGCTCAAGGCCGGTCAAAAGGTGGAGTTCGGCATCGCTTCGGGCCGGCGCGGACCCCAGGCGCTGAGCCTGAAGCTGATCGATCCGCCGCCCAGCTTGTCCCGGACCCGTCGCGAGGCGGCGCCGGCCGAGCACAAGCACAGCCCAGATGAGCTGCACGGCATGGTCGAGGACATGATCACGCTGCTGGAAAGTGCGGTGCAGCCCGAACTGCGCAAGGGCCGGTACCCAGATCGCAAGACGGCCCGCCGGGTGTCCGAAGTGGTCCGGGCGGTGGCGCGAGAACTCGACGCCTGATGCACGCTGGTGTCACAGCGGCCACGCGTGGCTCCGGCTCGGGTGACGTTCGGTGTGCCCGCCTACGAGCGACAACCCGCACCGGCTGCCAGTCATAATTGGGTACTCCACCCTCATTGTGGTTCGTCAGCAAGGAGGCGGCGATGGCAGAGCAAGCGCAAGTCACCGAAGAACAAGCCCGGGCCGTCGCCGAGGAATCCCGCGAAAGTGGTTGGGATAAGCCATCCTTCGCCAAGGAATTGTTCTTGGGGCGTTTTCCGCTCGAGCTGATCCACCCCTTCCCTCGACCATCCGACGCCGACGAGGACCGAACCGCCGCGTTCCTGGACAAGCTGCGTGAGTTCCTGATGACGGTCGACGGCAGCGTCATCGAGCGCGACGCCAAGATTCCCGACGAATACGTGACGGGGTTGGCCGCGTTGGGTTGCTTCGGCATGAAAATCCCGTCGGAGTACGGCGGCCTGAACATGTCGCAGGTCGCTTACAACCGGGCACTGATGATGGTGTCCACGGTGCATCCCAGCCTGGGCGCGCTGCTGTCAGCACATCAGTCGATCGGCGTGCCCGAGCCACTCATTCTCGCCGGCAACGAGGAACAGAAGCGAAAGTTCTTGCCACGCTGCGCCGCCGGCGCGGTGTCGGCCTTCCTGCTCACCGAACCCGACGTGGGCTCCGATCCCGCGCGGTTGGGATCCACCGCGACCCCGATCGACGGCGGCGCGGCCTACGAACTCGAGGGCGTGAAACTGTGGACCACCAATGGCGTGGTCGCCGAACTGTTGGTGGTCATGGCGCGGGTACCGCGCAGCGACGGACACCGGGGCGGCATCAGCGCCTTTGTGGTGGAGGCGGATTCACCTGGCATCACCGTGGAGCGGCGCAACACTTTCATGGGTCTGCGCGGCATCGAGAACGGCGTCACGCGCATGCATCGGGTGCGCGTGCCCGCCGAGAACTTGATCGGTCGCGAGGGTGACGGCCTGCGGATTGCACTGACCACCCTCAATATCGGACGGTTGGCATTGCCGGCGATGGCGACCGGCTCCGCCAAGTGGTCGCTGAAGATCGCCCGCGAGTGGTCCGGTGAGCGCGTGCAATGGGGCAAGCCGATCGGCAAACACGAAGCGGTGGCCCGCAAGATCGGGTTCATGGCCGCAACCACCTATGCCCTGGACGCGGTGGTCGAGCTGTCCGGTCAGATGGCCGACGAGGACCGCAACGACATCCGTATCGAGGCGGCGCTGGCCAAGTTGTGGTGCAGTGAGATGGCCTGCGTCATCGCCGATGACCTGATGCAGATCCGGGGCGGTCGGGGTTACGAGACGGCCGAGTCCCTGGCGGCGCGGGGCGAGCGCGCCGCGCCGGTGGAACAGTCGCTGCGCGACCTACGAATCAACCGCATCTTCGAAGGATCCAGCGAAATCATGCGTCTGCTCATCGCGCGGGAGGCCGTCGACGCGCACCTGACCGCCGCCGGGGATCTGGCCAAACCGGACGCCGACCTGCGACAGAAGGCGACCGCCGCCGTCGGCGCAAGTGGTTTCTACGCAAAGTGGCTGCCCAAGTTGGTATTCGGTGAAGGCCAGCGGCCGAGGGCCTACGGCGAATTCGGTCCGTTGGCAACGCATCTGCGGTTCGTCGAACGGTCCAGCCGAAAGCTGGCCCGCAACACCTTCTATGGCATGGCTCGCTGGCAAGCCAAGCTGGAACAGAAGCAGGGGTTCCTGGGGCGAATCGTCGACATCGGCGCCGAACTCTTCGCGATGGCGGCGGCGTGTGTGCGGGCCGAAGCTCAGCGCGCCGCGAATCCCGAGCTCGGCAACCAGGCCTACGAGTTGGCCGGATTGTTCTGTGAGCAAGCAACATTGCGCGTCGAGGCGCTGTTCGGCGCGCTGTGGACCAACACCGACAGCGGCGACGTCCGCGTCACCGATGCCGTGCTGGACGGTCGCTACATCTGGTTGGAAGGCGGGATAATGGATCAGTCGGAAGGCACCGGACCGTGGATCGCGCCGTGGGAACCGGGTCCGTCTACGCAGACGAATCTGGCTCGGCGCTTCGTGGCCGAACCGTCATCTGCTGCGGCGAGCCGGTGAGGCGGCGCTGATGGGCGCCTACGTGGCCGGCACCGGCGAGTTCAACCGAGACACCAACTACATCACCACCCGGATCACCGCCGACGGACGCGACGGTTATCCGGTGGAGCCGGGGCGCTACCGGCTCATCGTGGCCCGGGCCTGTCCGTGGGCGAACCGCACCATCATCGTGCGGCGTCTGCTGGGGCTGGAAGACGCTCTGTCCATTGGGTTTTGCGGCCCGACTCACGACGAGCGAAGCTGGACCTTCGACTTGGATCCCGGCGGCGTCGACCCGGTGTTGAAGATCCCGCGACTGCAGGATGCCTTCTTCAAGCGGTTCCCCGATTACGACAAGGGCATCACCGTCCCGGCGATCGTCGATATCCCCAGCGGTGCGGTGGTCACCAACGACTTCCCCCAGATCACGCTGGACTTCTCGACCGAGTGGACCGCATACCACCGCGAAGGTGCGCCGCAGATCTATCCCGAGAAATTGCGCGACGAGATCGACGAGGTGAGCACCAAGATCTACACCGAGATCAACAACGGGGTGTACCGCTGCGGATTCGCCGGCTCGCAAGACGCCTACGACGCCGCCTACGACCGGTTGTTCACCGCGTTAGACTGGGTGAGCGACCGGCTGGCCGAGCAGCGATATCTGGTGGGGGACACGATCACCGAAGCCGATGTGCGGCTGTTTACCACCTTGGCCCGCTTCGACGCCGTCTATAACGGCCACTTCAAATGCAACCGCTCCAAGCTCAGCGAGATGCCGGTGCTGTGGGGTTATGCCCGTGATCTGTTCCAGACGCCCGGGTTCGGCGACACGATCGACTTCGTGCAGATCAAGCAGCACTATTACATCGTGCAGGCCGACATCAACCCGACCCGCATCGTTCCCAAAGGGCCGGACTTGTCCGGCTGGCTGACTGAGCATGGGCGAGAAGATCTGGGCGGCAGGCCGTTTGGGGACGGCACCCCGCCCGGGCCGCCGATGGAGGGCGAACATGTTCCACCGGGTCACGGCGCATAGCCGTCAATAAGTCAGGCGCACAGACCATTCCGCGTGGGGGACGTCGTGCAGCTCACCGGCGGGGTCGACGACCAGCGTCAACAGCTGCACCACCAGACCGGTCATCCGGCCGCGGTGTGGATCGACCGTCGGAATGGTGACGGCCAGCCGGCTCTCCGGTCGAAACAGCGTCGTGGTGGTGTTGGCGGGATCCTCGTAGACCTGCAGCAGCCGCCAGGGAGCTCGCGAAATCACTTCGGGCACGGACAATTGCACCGGATAGCGTTCACTGACCGGCAACTCGCCTTGAGCCTGCGGCTCTTGGCAGTCGTTGAGATTGAGTGCGTTGCAGTACAGGTAGGGTCCGACTTGCACCAGATGCCCGTGGGAGTAAGCGCTGATCACCGGTGGACGCGGACCGGGGTGGCGCACCAGCAGCCAGGTGCCGACACCGGCCCCGATCGACAGCATTACCACCACGGCGACGACCAGCCAGGTCAGCCGTTTTTTGGTGCCGAGTTTCACTCGGGCACCATGGCAGCGTTGCGGCGCGTGCCCTCCTGCTCGACCATGACCGGCCGGTTGCCGCCCAGGCCCGGGATCAACGAGTTACCTCGGAAGCTGACGATCGTCTGTGCCAAGCCGAGGATCAGCAGGGCGCTCACGGCGGTGAAGCCTACCCACAACTCCGTGTACACCAGCACGCCGACCGCGCCGCCGAGCACCCACGCCAGCTGCAGCGTCGACTCCGAGCGTCCGAAACCCGAGGCCCGCGACTCCTCCGGCAGATCGTCTTGCAACGAGGCGTCCAGTGAAGCCTTGGCGATGGCGCTGGACCCCGAGGTGATCAGGGTGGCGACCGCGGCCACCACCAGGTTGCCGGCTATCGCGGCAGCCAGTGCGAACGCGGTGACCAGCACCGTGCACCGCACCACCAGTACCGCCGGCCGGCCCAGTTGCAGGCGCGCGCTGGCGAAGTTGCCGGCGAAGTTGCCGATGCCGGCAGCAGCGCCGATGATGCCCAGCATGGCTAGTTGCACCCAGCCGTCGGCATCGTGTGCTTTGGCGACAAACGCCGGATAAAGAAACAGGAACCCGACCATCACCTTGATGGTGCAGTTGCCCCAGAGCGAAGTGATGATGTTGCGGCCCAACGGCTGCCGCAGCGTACCGCCCACCTTCTTTACTTCGTCCGGCCAACTGCGGCGCAGCGGTCCGCTGTCGCGGTGATAGCTCAACGTCGCAGGAACCTCACCGGTGGTCACCTCGACCCAGCGTGGGATCCGCATAGACAGCAGCGCGCCGGCGATGGTGATCCCGACGACGACGAACAGCGCCCCGGGCAGCTTGAGTAGATGCGTGCAGGCGAATTCGACACCGGCCGCGACTGCCCCGCCGGCAATGGTGCCGCCGAGCAGACCGAACACGGTCAGCCGGGAGTTGACCCGCACCAGGTCGATGGTGGGCGGCATGACCCGTGGCGTCACGGCGCTGCGCAGCACGCTGAACGACTTGGAGAACACCATCATGGCCAGCGCGCAGGGGTAGAGCACCCAGGACGGGAAGCTGCCGGAGGCGCCGTCGTAGTTCATGATCAGCACCAGCGCCAATACGGTCCGCAGCGCGAAAGACAGCGCCAGCGCCACCCGGCGGCCATGCTGCAGCTTGTCCAGTGCCGGGCCGATCAGCGGAGCGATGATCGCGAACGGCGCGATGGTAATCAACAGGTACAGAGCGACTTTGGACTTGCTTTCCCCGCTGGCCGCAGCGAAGAACAGCGTGTTGGCCAGCGCGACCGCCATCGCCGAGTCGACAGCGAAGTTGGCCATTACCGGCCAAGTCAGCGCGGTCAGGCCGGACTTGTCCGCGCCGTCGGCGGTGGCGGCGCGCTGTACCATCCAGTACATCCGCGAACCCATCTCGCGACTACGCATGGCCGCGGCCCGGGTGACGGTGATCCGTTCGCCGTTACTGGCGCCGCGCGGTGGTGGCGGCGGGCCGTTGCGGGCGCGGTCGCGCTGCTCGCCCAGCGGCGGAAGGTAGCGATTGGCGCTGGGCATCGGCGGCGGACGGCGAGACCGGCGGTAATCCGCGTCATCGGCGGGATAGTTGGCCATGCCGGGATGCTCACGGCGGTCCTCGGGTGGGACCGGGCGCCCCGGGTGATCACGCCGCCGTCCAGACACGGTTCAATTCTGGCCTATGCCGACGCTCCGGGTAGCCAACCGGCGGTGGCTGGCTCACCGTGTCTTGCGGCAGTATTGATACGCAGTGCAGAAAGGGGAGAGCGTGACCGGACCCATCGAGGATTCCGCTGCGGTGAGCGTGGCCGAGTGGCCCGATGACCTGGCAGCGGTGCTCACGGGTGCGGCTGACCAGGCCCGGGAGGCGGTCGCCGAGCACAGCGGCGCCGAGACGGTCGGCGAGTATCTCGGGGTTGACTACGAAGACCCCAACACCGCCACCCACCGCTTCCTGGCGCGGCTGCCCGGCTATCAGGGCTGGCAGTGGGCCGTCGTCGTGGCAACCTACCCGGGCGCCGATCACGCCACCATCAGCGAAGTCGTGCTGATCCCCGGGCCCACCGCCCTGCTGGCGCCCCATTGGGTGCCCTGGGACCAGCGGGTGCGGCCGGGAGACCTGAGCCCGGGCGACCTGCTGGCGCCGGCGAAGGACGATCCGCGGCTGGTGCCCGGGTACACCGCCAGCGGTGACCCGCAGGTCGACGAGGTCGCCGCCGAAGTCGGGCTGGGCCGGCGCTGGGTGATGAGCGCGCTGGGGCGCGCCGAGGCCGCCGAGCGCTGGCATGACGGCGACTTCGGGCCCGGCTCGCCGATGGCGCGGTCGACCAAACGGGTCTGCCGCGACTGCGGTTTCTTCCTGCCCCTGGCCGGATCGCTCGGCTCGATGTTCGGGGTGTGCGGCAACGAACTGTCGGCCGACGGCCACGTGGTGGACAAGTTCTACGGTTGCGGCGCGCACTCCGACACACCGGCTCCCGCCGGTAGTGGGTCACCGGCGTATGAGCCGTACGACGACGGCGTGCTCGACGTGTCAGAGAAGCCGGCGGATTAACCGCTTTCGGCGGCTGCTTTGATCTTGGCCAGCGAGGCGTTCATCCCCTCGACCAGTTCCCGTTCGAAGTTCTCGGTTCCGCCGAACAGCGCGTTGACCGTCATGTTGGAGAAGGCCTTGACCCCGTTCTCGGCGTGGCGGCTCTCGGTCACTCGGGTGGTCTGGCCGTTGTCTTCCAGCTCGTAGGACCAGATGGTGCCGTTGGTGTTGACGCGAAACGCCAACTTCTTCTCAGGGATGACCTCGACGATCGTCGAGGTGGTCGGCCAGATGAGGCGATTGCGCCGGTTGAGGTTCAGCGTGCGGGTGCCCTGGCGGAACGGGCCCAACGGCTTCATCAAGCGACACTGCAGACTCCACTGCGGCATGCGCCGGAAGTCGGAGATCAGTGACCATACCTTGGCGGCCGGCGCGTTGATGTCGACGTGAGCTTGCAGAAGCGGGGCTACCATCGGTCCTCCCAAATAGGCGGCGGTTAATTGCGGTTCAGATAAGCTTCCAGCCCCGACTGGGCGCCGCGTGAGCCGCGGCGGGCGGCCGCGAGCTGCCACAAGAAGATGCTGGTGCCCAGCGCGGAGACGCCCAACCCGGCCACGGTGAGCGGACGCCAGGTGTGCAGGCTGGGCACCACAAACGCCGCCACCGCAGCGATGACCCAACCGAGTGCTCCGACGCCGATGACCGGCCAGACCTGCAACAGGGCAGGGGGCAGCGGCGGCGGTTCGGGCGGCTGGGGTGGTTCGGCGCTCATTGAGTCTTAACCTAGCCCGATCAGATGGCGGACCGGGGTGCACCCTCGACATGTTCGTTGTGCCCGCCTCGACAAGTCGCAGGGAGCCGCTCAATGCACGGGAATTGTCGCTCGGAGGTGGGCACAACGTGGGTCACCTCCCAGAGAGACGGCTGTGACGCATGAGGTATGCGCGTCGCCGAGCGGCTTTCCTTCGCGTTTCTAATGACCCGCGCTAACGTTCCGATGTAACCTCGCGCTGTGCCTGACAGCGAAGCGCGGCTGGCCGCTGACTTGTCATTGGCGGTCATGCGGCTGGCTCGGCAACTGCGGTTCCGCAACCCGTCCGCGCCGGTCTCGCTGTCGCAACTGTCGGCGCTGACCACGTTGGCCAACGAGGGCGCGATGACGCCCGGCGCGTTGGCGATTCGGGAACGGGTCCGCCCGCCCTCGATGACGCGGGTCATCGCCTCCCTCGCTGAGGAGGGCTTCGTGGACCGCGCTCCGCACCCCGTCGACGGTCGGCAAGTGTTGGTGTCCGTCTCAGAGCGCGGCGCCGAGTTGGTCAAGGCGGCCCGCCGGGCCCGCCAGGAGTGGCTGGCCGAGCGCCTGGCGACATTGACCAGCGAACAGCGCGACACCCTGCGCCACGCCGCCGACCTCATGTCGGCGCTGGTCGACGAAAGCCCGTGAGCGCTCCGGACTCCCTTTCCGGCATCGAGGTGCACGATGTCACCGATCCCGACGATCCCCGCGTCGACGATTTCCGCGACCTGAACAGCGTCGATCGCCGGCCTGACCTGCCGACGGGCAAGGGTTTGGTGATCGCCGAGGGCGTACTGGTGGTCCAGCGGATGCTGGCTTCCCGCTTCGCCCCGCACGCGCTGCTCGGCACGGACCGCCGATTGAACGAGCTCAAAGGCGACCTGGCCGGCATCGCGGTGCCCTACTACCGTGCCTCGGCCGACGTCATGGCCCAGGTGGTGGGATTCCACCTCAACCGGGGCGTGCTGGCCGCTGCCCGCCGGGTGCCAGAGCCAGCCGTCGCCGACGTCATCGACGGCGCCAGAACGATCGCGGTGCTCGAAGGCGTCAACGACCACGAAAACCTGGGCTCGATCTTCCGCAACGCGGCGGGTCTGGCCGTGGACGCGGTGATCTTCGGCAGCGGCTGTGCCGATCCGCTCTATCGTCGCGCGGTGCGGGTCTCAATGGGTCATGCCCTGTTGGTGCCCTATGCCCGCGCCGCCGAATGGCCCGTCGACCTGTTCTCGCTGAAGCGCGCGGGCATCCGGCTGCTGGCGATGACACCCCAATCCGACGCAGTGCCGTTGCCCGAGGCGATGGCCGCCGCGCCACACGAGCGGGTCGCGGTGCTGGTCGGAGCCGAGGGGCCGGGCCTGAGCCCGGCGGCCCTGCGGGCCAGCGACATGCGCGTACGCATTCCGATGTCGCGCGGCACCGACTCGCTCAATGTCGCGACCGCGGCGGCGCTGGCGTTTTACGAGCGCTCTGTCCGGCTAGGCTCGCCCCGTGACTGACGAGCCCGCTCCCTGGGGCACGGGTTTGGCGGTGGCCGGATTCGTGGCCGCTATCACCGGCGTCAGCATCGTCATGTTGAGCCTGGGCCTGATTCGCGTGCATCCGCTGCTGTCGGCAGGTCTCAACATCGTGGCCGCCGGCGGCCTGGCGCCGACGTTGTGGGGGTGGCGGCGCACTCCGGTGCTGCGCTGGTTCGTGCTGGGTGCCGGCGTGGGCGTGGCCGGCGCGTGGCTGACGCTGCTCAGCTTCGTTGTGTAGCGACTAACGCTGGCCGCTGGAACGAACTCCGAGAAGCACGTCTTCCCAGGCCGGGATGGCCGGCTTACCGCGGCGGCTGCTCGTTGGTGGCTCGGGCGGGGCGGCGGGTGTCGGTGGCGCCGGCTCGTCGAAGGCGAGGTGGGCCACTGGGGCCAGCGGGCGTAGCGCAGATTTGAATTCCGGATCGATCAGCTCACTGGCGGCGTCGTCGATGGCGGTCGCGGTGCCGCCGTGCGCGCCGGGCGTGAACCGGAAATGCGCGACGTTGTCCGAGCGGCCGGCCTGCCACCCCAGTTGTACCGTCCAGCGGCCGTCTTCGTTGCGCCATGCGTCCCAGTTGAGGTGGTCCGGGTTGAGTCCCCGGGCCACCAGGGCGGCGGTGACGGTCTCGAGCAGGGTGAGCACCGAAGGGCCGTCGGCCAGCACTGGGTGAGATGCGGAGGCCAGCTCGGCCGCGCGGGAACGTTCCAGCAACACCGGGTGGGCGAACCGCTCAACGCGGGCTATGTCCGAGCCGGAGGCGGCGGCCACTTGCTCGACCGAGGCGCCCGCACGGATCCGGGCCTGGATCTCCTTGGGGCTGAGCATGTTGGTGACCTTGATGTCCAGCGGCGGCTGTTCGGGCATTGTCGCGTCTTTCAGCAAGGACCGCAGTCGGTCGTTTGCGGGCAACTTGAACTGCTCTGCGGCGCCGGCGTCCTCGCAGATGAGGTATTTGCCGTCGGCATCGAGCCCAACCACCTTGAGTTCCCGCATGGCTTCTCCTCGCAGGCTCCGTGCAGGTCGGCACTGGAGCCGATACGTGCGCACTCTAGACCGACAAACGCCGTTAACCTCGCTGACACGCGGGACGAGGACCCGCCCGGCTTCGCTAGAGCCGCTCGACCACCCAGTCGATGCATTGGGTCAGCGCACTGACGTCATCGGGTTCCACCGCGGGGAACATCGCCACGCGCAACTGGTTGCGGCCCAGTTTGCGGTAGGGCTCGGTGTCGACGATGCCGTTTGCCCGCAGCGTCTTGGCGACGGCGGAGGCGTCGACCTCGTCGGCGAAGTCGATCGTGCCCACCACCTGGGAGCGCAACGCGGGATCGCTGACAAACGGGGTGGTGTAAGGGCGCTCCTCGGCCCAGGAATACAGCCGCTGCGAGGAATCGGCGGTGCGCTTGACCGCCCAGTCCAGCCCGCCGTTGCCCAGCAGCCAGTCGATCTGCTCGGCCAGCAACACCAGGGTGCCGATCGCCGGGGTGTTGTAGGTCTGGTTCTTGACGCTGTTCTCGATCGCGATCGGCAGCGACAGGAAATCGGGCACCCAGCGGCCGGATCCGGCGATCGCCTCCACCCGCGAGAGCGCGGCCGGGCTCATGATCGCCAGCCACAGGCCGCCGTCGCTGGCGAAGTTCTTCTGCGGCGCGAAGTAATAGGCGTCGGTCTCGGCGATGTCGACGGGCAGTCCGCCGGCCCCGGAGGTGGCGTCGATGACCACCAGTGCCTCACCCGAGTCGGCCGGACGGCGCACCGGCACGGCCACCCCGGTCGACGTCTCGTTGTGGGCCCACGCGATCACATCGACGGACGGATCGGTCTGCGGTTCCGGCGCGCTGCCCGGGTCCGACTTGACGATGATCGGGTCGCCGACGAACGGGTTCTTGGCGACGGCGGAGGCGAATTTCGAGCTGAACTCCCCGTAGGCCAGGTGCAACGAGCGCTGGTCGATCAGCCCGAAGGCCGCGGCGTCCCAGAATGCCGTCGCGCCGCCGTTGCCCAGGATGACCTCATACCCGTCGGGCAGCGAGAACAGCTCGGCCAGTCCGGATCGGACCCGACCCACCAGGTTCTTGACCGGCGCCTGCCGGTGCGAGGTGCCGAACAGGGCCGCCGCTGTGGTGCTCAGCGCCTGCAATTGCTCCGGTCGCACCTTGGACGGACCGGAACCGAATCGGCCGTCGCGGGGTTTGAGGTCTGCGGGAATCTCGAGCTGGTCAGCCATGGCAGTCAAGGGTAGTGAGCCAACCTGCGGTGCAGCTGAACGGCCCAGGGGTGTGAGTCCGGTCACAGCCCCGCGCTGCTTGCGGGCTAGGCCACAGTGTGCTCGGCAGCCCTGGATAATTCCCAGTACCGGCGGTACCGTGTTCTTTACTCGTCCGATGTATACCTCGTCAGGAGGCTGCTCATGGCAAGGACGCGAATGGTCCGGCGTTGGCGCAACAACATGGAAGTGCGCGACGACGCCGAGTATGTGGAGATGCTCGCCACCCTGTCCGACGGCTCGGTGCGGCGAAACTTCAACCCCTACACCGACATCGACTGGAATTCACCGGAATTCGCGGTCACCGACAACGACCCGCGGTGGATTCTGCCGGCGACCGACCCGCTGGGACGGCATCCCTGGTATCAGGCGCAGTCCCAGGAACGCAAGATCCAGATCGGCATGTGGCGGCAGGCCAACGTGGCCAAAGTGGGCCTGCACTTCGAGTCCATCTTGATTCGCGGCCTGATGAACTACACGTTCTGGGTGCCAAACGGATCCCCGGAATACCGCTACTGCCTGCACGAATCGGTCGAAGAGTGCAACCACACCATGATGTTCCAGGAAATGGTCAACCGCGTCGGAGCCGACGTTCCGGGGATGCCTCGGGCGCTGCGCTGGGTTTCGCCCTTGGTGCCGCTGGTCGCCGGCCCGTTGCCGGTGGCATTCTTCATCGGCGTGCTCGCCGGTGAGGAGCCGATCGACCACACACAGAAAAACGTTCTACGCGAAGGTAAGTCGCTGCACCCCATCATGGAGCGAGTGATGGCCATTCACGTGGCCGAGGAAGCCCGCCACATCTCGTTCGCGCACGAGTTCCTGCGCAAGCGATTGCCGAAATTGACCAAGCGGCAACGCTTCTGGGTGTCTCTGTATTACCCGCTGACCATGCGATTGCTGTGTAATGCCATTACCGTGCCGCCCAAGCAGTTCTGGCGCGAGTTCGACATTCCGCGCGAAGTCAAGAAGGAATTGTTCTTCCGGTCACCGGAATCGCGAAAGTGGTTGCGCGACATGTTCGCCGACGTCCGAATGCTCGCTTACGACACCGGGCTGATGGAAACCCGGTCGGCGCGGCTGATGTGGCGGATCTGCAAGATCAACGGCAAGCCGTCGCGCTACCGCAGCGAGCCGCAACGTCAGCACCTGCCCGCCCCCGCCGCGTAAGCCTCTATGCCGCACGTCATCACTCAGTCGTGTTGCAACGACGGGTCCTGCGTCTTCGCGTGCCCCGTCAACTGCATTCACCCTTCACCGGATGAGCCGGGTTTTGCGACCTCGGAGATGCTCTATATCGACCCGGTGGCCTGCGTCGACTGCGGCGCCTGCGTCAGCGCCTGCCCGGTCGGAGCCATCGCGCCCGACAGCCGCCTGGATGCCAAGCAGTTGCCGTTCATCGAAATCAACGCGTCGTTCTACCCCGAACGGCCCGCCGACGAAAAGCTGCCGCCCACTTCGAAACTCGCGCCGGTGCTGCCGGCGCCGGAAGTGCGGCCCCGGCGCCAGCCGCTCACCGTGGCCATCGTCGGTTCCGGGCCCGCGGCGATGTATGCCGCCGACGAACTGCTGACCCAACACGGGGTGCGGGTCAACGTCTTCGAGAAACTGCCCACGCCGTACGGGCTGGTGCGCGCCGGGGTTGCGCCGGATCATCAGAACACCAAACGGGTCACCCGACTCTTCGACCGGGTAACCCGGCACCGGCGGTTCCGGTTCTACCTCAACGTCGAAGTGGGCAAGCACCTCAGCCACGCCGAACTGTTGGCCCACCACCACGCCGTGTTGTATGCCGTCGGCGCGCCTGATGACCGTCGTCTGGATATCGACGGCATGGGACTGCCGGGCACCGCGACGGCGACGGAACTGGTCGCCTGGATCAACGGGCATCCCGACTTCGCCGCGTTGCCCATCGATTTGCGTCACGAGCGCGCGGTCATCATCGGCAACGGCAACGTCGCGCTGGACGTGGCCCGGCTACTGACGGCCGATCCCGACGAACTCGCGCGCACCGATATCGCCGACCATGCGCTGCAAGCATTCCGCAAGTCGTCGGTCCGGGAGGTGGTGATCGCCGCCCGCCGCGGACCCGCCCACTCCGCCTTCACCCTGCCGGAGTTGATCGGGCTCACCGCCGCATCCGAGGTGGTGCTCGACGCCGCCGATCGGCAGCTGGTGATCGACGCGCTGGCCACCGCCGCCGACCCGCTGGTGCGCCAGAAGCTCGACGTTCTCAGCACGCTGGGTGACGGTTCGGCTGCGCCGTCGCGCCCACGCATCCGGTTGGCCTATCAACTGACGCCCCGGCGCGTTGTGGGTCAAGACCGCGCCAGCGGGGTGGAGTTCACCCGCACCGGCGGCGACGATGTGTACCAGCTGGAGGCCGGCCTCGTCCTGACCTCAATCGGCTACCGCGGCAAGGCAATTGCCGACCTGCCGTTCGACGAGGCGGCCGCCGTCGTCCCCAATGATGCCGGGCGAGTGATCGATCCGCGCACCGGGCAAACGGTGACCGGCGCGTACGTCGCGGGCTGGATCAAGCGGGGACCCACCGGCTTCATCGGCACCAACAAGTCCTGCTCGCTGCAAACCGTGCAGGCGTTGGTCGCCGACTTCAACGCGGGCAGATTGGCCGACCCGGACGCTCGGCCCGCGGCGCTGGACAAGCTGGTACACAGCCGCCAGCCCGACGCCGTCGACTCCGCCGGATGGCGGGCCATCGACGCCGCCGAGATCGCCGCCGGCAGCACCGAAGACCGCCCCCGCAAGAAGTTCACCGACATCGGTGACCTGCTCGCGGCGGCCGCGAGCGCGCCGCAGCAGGCGACGCCGCTGGGGCGCCGCCTGCTGGCCCGGCTGCGTGCCTAGCCGTTGGCCTGTGCCGACATCGCGGCCTGCAACTCCTCCATGCTGACCTCACGCACGGGCTGGCCCAGCGACCAGTGGTGGCCGAACGGATCTTGCACCACTCCGTAACGGTCACCCCAGAATTGGTCGCCGAGCGGGGCCACCACGGTGGCGCCGGCGTCGAGGGCTCGCTGGAACTTGGCATCGACGTCGGTGACGGTCAGGTGAATGGTGACCGGCGTGCCGCCCAGCGATTTCGGCGTCATCGACTTGCCGCCGCACATTTCCGGGAAGTCGTCGTTGAGCATCACCATGAAGCCGTTGATACGCAGTGCGGCATGGACCAGCTTGCCCTGCGGACCAGGGACCCGGCCGAGTTCGACGGCGTCGAACGCCTTGACGTAGAAGTCGATTGCCGCAGCGGCATCGTCGACGACGAGGTGAGGGGACAACGCGGGTTCAACAGTGATGGCCATGGTGGTCACTCCTTCAGGTGATGGTTCGCCCGTCCGGGGGCTCACACTACTGACCGAGGCCGACACGAAAACTCATCGCGGGACTGTCGGCGGACGGTCCGCACCGCCGATCGGGTGACAGCGATATCCCACCGCGCCGGGGCAAGAAGTGACCGATCAGTGGATTTCGTGGCTCGATGCCGGCGCCTACGTTGGGGTTCATGCCGAATGATGACGGAGTCTTCTTGGTGATGGATGCGGGCACCGACGCGGGCTACGAAGCCGCTCGTTCGCTGCTGGCTGCCGGGCACCGCGTGGCGGCCACCAGCCGCCACGTCGGCCAGCTCAGCCGAATCATGCACGGCTACAGCGCTAGTCGCGTGCTCGCCATCGCCGCCGACAGCTCCGACGACAGTCAGGTGGCGCGGCTGATGGGTTGTGTGGAACGCCGGTTCGGCCAAGCCGTCACCTCGGTGATCCACGGCCTCGCGGCCGCACCCTAGGCGTGGGTGAGAACCCGGTCCCAGCCTTCGACCGACTCCGGGCTGCGCGGCCCGGGCCCGACGTAAATCGCCGACGGGCGGACCAGCTTGCCCAGCCGCTTCTGTTCGAGAATGTGCGCACACCACCCGGCGGTGCGCCCGCAAGTGAACATGGCCGGCATCATGCTGGCCGGCACCTCAGCGAAGTCGAGAATGACCGCGGCCCAGAACTCGACGTTGGTCTCGATCGGCCGGTCCGGCCGGCGCTCGCGCAACTCGGCCAGGGCCGCCTGCTCCAGCGCGAGCGCCACCTCGTAGCGCGGCGCGCCCAGCCTCTCGGCGGTCGCGCGCAGCACCCGGGCTCGGGGGTCTTCGGCGCGATAGACGCGGTGGCCGAAACCCATCAGCTTTTCCTTGCGGTCCAGGATGCCTTTGACCAAGCCGCGGGCATCCCCGGTGCGCTCGACTTCTTCGATCATCGGCAAGACGCGGGCCGGCGCACCACCGTGCAGAGGACCGCTCATCGCTCCGATCGCCCCGGACAGCGCCGCGGCCACGTCCGCTCCGGTCGAGGCGATCACCCGCGCGGTGAACGTCGACGCATTCATGCCGTGCTCAGCGGCCGACACCCAGTAGGCGTCGATCGCCTCGACGTGCTTGGGGTCCGGCTCGCCGCGCCAACGGGTCATGAATCGTGCAGTGACGGTGGGACATTCGTCGATGACGCGCTGGGGTACCGCCGGGTGATAGATGCCGCGTCCGGATTGCGCGACGTAGGACAACGCCATCACCGAGGCGCGCGCGAGCTGGTCGCGGGCCGTGGGCTCATTGGTGTCCAGCAGCGGCTTGTACCCCCAGATGGGCGCCAGCATGGCCAGGCCCGCCTGCACGTCGACCCGAACGTCACCGGTGTGGATGGGCAGCGGAAAAGGTTCGGCCGGCGGCAACCCGCGACCGAAGTCGCCGTCGACCAGCAGCGCCCAGACGTCACCGAAGGTGACCCGTCGACTCACCAGGTCCTCGATGTCGACACCGCGGTAGCGCAACGCGCCGCCGTCTTTGTCGGGTTCGGCGATCTTGGTGGTGAAGGCCACCACGCCTTCCAAACCTGGGACGAAATCCTCGGGGACCACAGTCATGGGCAGATTCTCGCACCCCCGATCGGAGCCGTCGCTACCGGCCGGTAACTAACCGGCGAGTAGCGTTGAGCCAATGGCAGGACCACACGAGCAGCACCTGGCGGCGATGCGCGTGGAGTACGGATCCGTCGAGAAAGACGGCAGTCCCGACCTCGATGCGGATTGGCTCGCCGATGGGTGGCTGGCGTTGTTCCGCAGGTGGCTGGACGACGCCGAACGCGCCGACGTCGCCGAACCGAACGCAATGGTGCTGGCCACCGTCGCGGCCGGGAAGCCGGTCAGCCGAACGGTGTTGTGCAAAGACGCCGACGAATCCGGGGTCACCTTCTTCACCAACTACGACTCCGCCAAGGGCCTGGAACTGGCGGCGACGCCGTACGCCTCCGCCACGTTCCCCTGGTATTCGCTGGGCAGGCAGGTGCACATCCGTGGCTCGGTGCGGCGAGTCGACCGGGTGGTGACCCAGGAGTATTGGTCCAAGCGGCCGCGCGGCTCGCAGTTGGGCGCGTGGGCCTCACATCAGTCACAACCGATCGCGTCGCGGGCGGCGTTACTCGACCAGCTCGCCGAAGTGACCGCGCGCTTCTCCCATCTCGAACACGTTCCGGTGCCGCCGGATTGGGGCGGCTACCTCATCGCCCCCGAGGTGGTGGAATTCTGGCAAGGCCGCGAAAACCGGGTACACAACCGAATTCGAGTCAGCGGCGGACAGATCGAGCGCCTGCAGCCCTGACACGGACGGGCCGCGGCGGTCCGGGGGGAGAGGGGCGAACCATCAGCAGATCGCGGCTTCTGGCTGACACCACGCCGCTGCGCGCACCCGAATTCCGACGGCTGTGGTTGGCCGGCATCCCGACCGTCATCGGCGCAAACCTCACCATCTTCGCGGTCCCGGTGCAGATCTACGCGCTGACCCAGAACTCGGCCTACGTCGGGCTGGCGGGCCTGTTCGCGCTGGTGCCGCTGGTGGTGTTCGGTCTGCTCGGCGGGGCTTGGGCGGACGCGATGGATCGGCGCTTGTTGTTGATCGTCGCCTCGTGCGGGCTGGCGGTCTCCTCGCTGCTGTTGTGGCTGCAGGCCGTGATGTCGCTGAACAGCGTGTGGGTGGTGCTGTGCCTACTGGCGGTGCAGCAGAGTTTTTTCGCGGTGAACTCGCCGGCGCGTTCGGCGGCGATTCCGCGGATGTTGCCGGGAGGCCAACTGGCCGCGGCCAATTCGCTGAACATGACGGTCGCCCAGTTCGGGGCGATCGCGGGTCCGCTGCTGGCCGGCTTGCTGCTCAAGTGGGTCGACCTGTCCACGTTGTATCTCATCGACACGGTGACGTGCCTGGCGCCGATCTGGGCGACCTTCCGGCTCTCGCCGATGCCGGCGCGGGATTCCGGGGAGACCACCGACCGGGCGCGATGGGGTGTGGGCGCGGTTCTCGAGGGCTTCCGCTATCTGGCCGGCAACACCGTGGTGCTGATGTCATTCGTGGTGGATCTCATCGCCATGATCCTGGGCATGCCGCGGGCGTTGTTCCCGCAGCTGGCGCACCAGAGCTTCGGCGGACCCATCGAAGGCGGTTCGGCGATGGCGCTGCTGGCCGCGGCGATGTCGGTCGGGGCGGTGGCCGGAGGCGTGTTCTCCGGCTGGCTGCCTCGCATCCGTCGGCAGGGCCTGACGATCATCGTCGCGATCGTCGTGTGGGGGCTGTCCATGGTCGGCTTCGGACTGGCCAGCGGCTGGGCGCACGGTCGGGCCGGCGTGATGTTGTGGGTTGCGCTGGTGTTCCTGGCCGCCGGCGGCGCCGCCGATATGGTGTCGGCCGCGTTCCGTCAGACCATCCTGCAGCAGGCCGCCTCCGATGAGCTGGTCGGCCGCCTGCAAGGCGTGTTCGCCGTCGTGGTCGGCGGTGGGCCGCGGTTGGCCGACACCGTGCACGGTGCCGCGGCGGCCGCGATCGGTACCACGGCCGCGGCGGCCGGCGGCGGCGCGCTGGTGGTGATCGGGGTGGTGATCGCCGCGCTGGCCGCGCCCGCATTCGTCCGTTACCAGGCGCCGAGATCCGCCGCACGGCGTGAATCCGGTCCCGAATTTCCGGACAACTCAGTGCCCAACCTGCAGACTCGACCCCGGGAAGGCACGCGTTAGGAATAACGACTACCTTCAGCTATGACGCACCGACTAGGGCAGCCATCCAAGCCAGAGCGCAAAGGGGTTCTCGTGGCCGACAACGACGACACCGCATCTCTCAAGTACCCGGGGGGCGAGATCGACCTGCAGGTCGTCCAAGCCACCGAAGGTGCTAACGGCATTGCGCTGGGTTCACTGTTGTCCAAGACCGGTTACACCACCTTCGACAACGGCTTCGTCAACACCGCCGCCTGCAAGAGCGCCATCACCTACATCGACGGTGACGCCGGCATCCTGCGCTACCGCGGCTACCCGATCGACCAACTGGCGGAAAAGTCCACCTTTATTGAGGTGTGCTACCTGCTCATCTACGGCGAGCTGCCCTCCACCGACCAACTCGCGGAGTTCACCGGCCGCATCCAGCGCCACACGATGCTGCACGAGGACCTCAAACGGTTCTTCGACGGCTTCCCGCGCAACGCCCACCCGATGCCGGTGCTGTCCAGCGTCGTCAACGCGCTGTCTGCCTACTACCAGGACGCCCTGGACCCGATGGACAACAACCAGGTGGAACTGTCCACGATCCGCCTGCTGGCCAAGCTGCCCACCATCGCCGCCTACGCCTACAAGAAGTCGGTGGGCCAGCCGTTCCTCTACCCGGACAACTCGCTGACTTTGGTGGAGAACTTCCTGCGCATGACCTTCGGCTTCCCGGCCGAGCCGTACCAGGCCGACCCCGAGGTGGTGCGGGCGCTGGACATGCTGTTCATCCTGCACGCCGACCACGAGCAGAACTGTTCGACGTCGACGGTGCGCCTGGTCGGGTCGTCGCGGGCCAACCTGTTCACCTCGATCTCCGGCGGCATCAACGCGCTGTGGGGACCGCTGCACGGCGGTGCCAACCAAGCCGTGCTCGAGATGCTCGAGCAGATCCGCGACAGCGGCGACGACGTCGGCGAATTCGTCCGCAAGGTGAAGAACCGCGAAGCCGGCGTCAAGCTGATGGGCTTCGGTCACCGGGTCTACAAGAACTACGACCCCCGCGCGCGGATCGTCAAGGAACAGGCCGACAAGATCCTGGCCAAGCTGGGCGGTGACCCGCTGCTGGACATCGCCAAGGAACTCGAAGAGGCCGCGCTGACCGACGACTACTTCGTCGAGCGCAAGCTCTACCCGAACGTCGACTTCTACACCGGGCTGATCTACCGGGCGCTGGGCTTCCCGGTCCGGATGTTCACGGTGCTGTTCGCGCTGGGCCGGCTGCCCGGGTGGATCGCGCACTGGCGCGAGATGCACGACGAGGGTGACAGCAAGATCGGCCGTCCGCGGCAGATCTACACCGGCTACACCGAGCGGGACTACGTCACGATCGACGGCCGCTAACCGCGAGCCGCGTCGGAGTTAGCCGAGCGACTCCAGCACCGCCATCGCGGCGTTGTGGCCGCCGATCCCCGAGACCGCACCGCCGCGCCGGGCGCCCGACCCGCACATCATGATTCGCTCGTGGTCGGTGGCCACCCCCCAGCGCCGCGCCGGGGTGTCCAGCGGTTCGTCGTCTTCGGCGAACGGCCAGGACAACGCCCCGTGGAAGATGTGGCCCGCGGTCATCCGCAGGGTGCGCTGCAGATCGGCGGTGGTGGTCGTCTCGATGCACGGTCGGCCGTGCGCATCGAGCATCAACACGTCTTGAATCGGTTCGGCGAGCACCGAATTCAGCGACGCCAGGACCGCCTCCGTCAGCCGGTCGGATAACCCGTCGACGCCCCCAAACACCGAATGCGGGGTGTGCAGACCGAACACGGTCATGGTGTGCGCGCCGGCGCCGCGCAGTCGCGGCGACAGGATGCTGGGGTCGGTGAGCGAGTGGCAATATGCCTCGCACGGCAACGGCTCGGGCAACTGCCCACCGGCAGCGCGTGCATATGCACGGTCCAGTTGTGACCAGGTTTCGTTGACGTGCAACGTTCCGGCGAAGGCTTGCTCGGGTGTGACCGCGTCGTCGCGCAACCCGGGCAGTCGCCGCAGCACCATGTTCACCTTGACCTGAGCCCCGGGCGCCGAGGCCGGCGGTGGCGCACCCAGCAGCCCGGCCAGGACCGTCGGGGTGACACCGGCCAGCACGAACCGGCCCCGCACCGAATGCTCCTGGCCGTCGTTACGGAAGGCGACCTCCCCGCTTGGGGAGATTACGAAAACGTCTGCGCCCGTTGTGATTTCGGCCCCGTGTCCGGTAGCGGCGGCGGCCAGGGCGGAGCTCACCGCGCCCATGCCGCCCACCGGGACGTTCCATTCCCCGCTGCCCCCACCCAGCACGTGGTACAGGAAGCAGACGTTCGCTAGCAGCGACGGATCGTCCAGCCGGGCGAAGGTGCCGATCAGCGCGTCGGTGGCCATCACCCCGCGGACCAGATCGTTGCCCACCGCGTCGGCGATGGCATGTCCGATCGGTGCGTCGATCATGGCTCGCCACGCCGCCTCCGCATCGGGGTCGCCGGCACCCGCACCGCGGCGGACCTGTTCGCGGGTGCGCAGCGGCTCGAGCAGCGTCGGCCAGAGGCGTTCGGTGACCAGTCGGCACCGCCCGTAGAACTCGGTGAACCCCTGGCGGTCAGCGGCCGCGCCAATAGCAGGGAAGGTTTCCGCGCCGTCCGCGCCGATCAGCAGGCCGGAGCGCCCACCCGTCACCGGGTCGGGGGTGTAGGAGGAGTAGCGGCGTCGGGCCAGGCGCACCGAAGCGCCGAGGTCCTCGACGATGCGTCGCGGCAGCAGACTGACCAGATAGGAATAGCGGGACAGCCTTACCTCGACACCGTCGAAGGCCTGCGCCGACACCGCCGCGCCGCCAAGGTGTGCCAATCGCTCGAGCAGCCGGACCCGGAGCCCCGCGCGGGCCAGGTAACCCGCCGCCACCAGCGCGTTGTGACCCCCGCCTACGACGATGACGTCGTATTCGTCAGCCACCGATCAGTTGAGGTATCCCTCGACTTCGTCGGCCGGGCGGACCTGGGCTTCGCGCGGGTCACCACCGGTCTCGCGCAACGCGCGCCGCTGTCTCAGCAAGTCCCAGCACTGGTCGAGTTCGGTCTCGAGCCGGCGCAGCCGCGCGTGCTCCTCCTCGGCACTGATGTCACCCTGCTGAACCTGAGCGCGTAGCTGCTTTTCTTGGGCGACCAGGTTGCGGATATGCGCCAAGGTGTCGTTGTCCGATGGTTTCTCTCCGTTACCCATCGCTCCAGTGTGCCCGAGATCGCCGGTGAGGTGGGCTTGACTCGGTAGGCTGCATATCGCCTGCAACACGGTCTGCTGCTGCTCGAATCAAGGGGGAGGGAGGAGTGATGGTTGGATTGGAGCCGGGTGTGCGTGAAACGTCGGCGCCCACCGCCGAGGTGCGACGCCCGCCCAAGTTCGAACGCCATCCGCTCGGCCGTCCCTGGTTCGTTGCGCTGGCGGTCATCCCGTTCCTGCTTGCTGCCATCGGCTACGGCGCCTACGGGCGACCGTTGGACGTCACCGGGCCGACGGGCAGCCTGCCCACCCTCGCGCCAGCCAGCGCCACCCCCACCACCCCGGCGTTGTCGTTGGCGCTGCTGTCGGTCAGCCGCAGCGGCAGCAGCCTCACCTTGATCGGTGACTTCCCCGACGACACCGCCAAATCGTCGTTGATGAAGTCGCTCAAAGATCTGCTGACTCCCGACGTCAACGTCGTCGACCAGGTTCGCATCGACCCGATCGTGCGTGCCCTCGATTTCTCCAACGCCCAACCGGTTTTCACCGCGAGCGTGCCGATCGCCGACTTCAACCTCAAGGTGGAGAAGGACACCGTCACGATGACGGGGACCGGCGCGACCCCTCAGCAAAAGGACGCGATCCAGCGCGCGGCCGCGACGGCATGGCCCGGGGTGAACGTGGTGAACAACATCCAGGTCGCTGGGCAGCCCGCTGCGCCGCCGCCCCCACCACCGCCGCCGCCACCGCCCCCGGCGCCGGCACCACCTCCTGCCCCGGCGGCGCCGCCGGCCGCGGCACCGCTCCCACCGCCGCCGGCACCGGCTGCGCCGCCGCCCGTGGCCCCGGTGAACTGCAGCGACCCGCAGGGCGCGATCAACGCCATCACCAGCGGCGGGACGATCGTGTTCGGCAATGATGGGGTCACCTTGACGCCGGAGAACAGCCAGATCTTGACCCAGGTGGCCGACAAGCTCAAGGCCTGCCCGAGTGCACGGGTGACGCTCAACGGCTACACCGACAACAGCGGCACCGAAGGCATCAACATCCCGCTCAGCGCGCAGCGCGCCGGCGTGGTGGCCGACTTCCTGGTCAGCCACGGCGTCGCGACCGATCACATCACCACCAAGGGCCTGGGGTCGACCAATCCCGTCGCCAGCAACGACACTGCCGAGGGGCGCGCGAAGAACCGCCGCGTCGAGATCGTGGTGGGCTGAGGAGGCTGACGGGTGGACTTCGTGCTCCAGTGGTTGTGCTACCTGGTCGCCTTTGCGGCGGGCTCGGGTGTGGCCTGGGGCGTCGTCACCGTGGTATTCAACAGAATGTCGGCAGGCGGCGGCGCTGCGGCGGCTGAGCCGCCGCATGACGACTCGCCGACCGAAGTGCTGGACCCGACGCAACTTGGGACGCCGTGATGCACGTGCACTGGTGGTTGGTCTCGCTGGCGTTCCTGCTCGGGATGGTGCTGACCGTGGCGCTGATGGTCCGCCCGGTCGCCCAGCGGGTGCCGGCATCGGTGGTCCGGCCCGTCGCCAAGCGGGCACCGGCCCCGCCGAAGCCGCCGCGTGCGCCGCAGACGGCCCCGGCTACCCGACCGAACAAGAAGGTCGTCGCCAAAGAACCGACGAAGGTTCCGGCCAAGAGAGTGCCGCCGGGCAAGAAACTGCCGGCCAAGAAGGCGGTACCGGCGAAGAAGGCGCCCGCTAGCAAAGACGGTGTGACGAAACGGCTTCCGGTCGGGCGGGAGGCGCCGACCACCAGGATCCCGGGGTCGAAGGACCGGGTGCCGCACAAGGTTCGCAAGCGCAAAGAAGCGCGGACGACGAAGATCCCGACCGCGCCGTTCGCGCCGTACGGTCCGGGCTCGGCCCGCGCCGAACCCGACGGCAGTGGGCCGCCCGGGTGGCTGGTGAAGGGCCGCTCGGACACCAGGCTCTACTACACCCCCAACGACCCGACGTACGAACGGGTAATCGCCCAGGTGTGGTTCACCGACGAGGAATCGGCCGCGCGCGCATTCTTCACGCCCTGGTGCAAGAGCGCGCGCCGCAAGCGCGGCAGCATCAGCGGGTCCGGCGGGTCCGGCTAACTCGGGCCGGGTAGCCGCAACACCAGTCGAGCCCCGCCCAGCGGGCTGTTTTCCAGCGACGCGGTCCCGCCATGCAGCTGAGCTTGTTGAGCCACCAGGGCCAGCCCCAAGCCAGAACCCGAATGCGACGCCGTCGACCCGCGGGAGAAGCGCTCGAAGACCACCTGACGCTCCTCTTCGGGCACACCGGTGCCGTTGTCGTCGACCGCGATCTCCACACCGGCTCGAGAGCTGACCGCCGACAGCTGAACCTTGGTGGCGCCGCCGTGTTTGACGGCGTTGGCGATGGCGTTGTCAACGGTCAGCCGCAACCCGGCCGGCATACCGACGATGATGCAGGTCGGCGACGGCACCAGGGAGACGTCGGTGTCGGGGTAGATGCGAGTGGCGTCGTGCGCGGCGCGGTCCAGCAGGTCGGTGATGTCGACCGGAACATGGTCGTCGGAGGTGGACAGTTCGCCCTGAGCCAGCCGCTCCAGCGCACTCAACGTGGCCTCGATGCGCGATTGGGTACGGATGACGTCGTTGAGCACCTCTTTGCGCTGGTCTTCGGGCAGGTCCAGGGTGGACAGCACCTCGAGATTGGTGCGCATCGCCGTGAGTGGGGTGCGCAGTTCGTGGGACGACACCGCGGCGAAATCGCGCGCCGAGGCCAGCGCCTCCTTGGTGCGGATCTGCTCGTTCCAGATGCGTTGCAGCATGCCTCGCATCGCCTCGGCGATTTCCACGGCTTCGCTGGCGCCGTGCACTTCGACCCGTGGCGCCTCGTCACCGGCGTCGATGGACCGAGTTTGCTCGGCGAGTTGCTTGAACGGTCGCACCGCGAACGCGGCCAGCAACCAAGCAAAGACAGCCGACGCGCCGATGGCGAACGTACAGATCAGCAGCACCCGCCGGTGCAGGTTGTTGGTCTCGGCGATGGTGGCGTCGTAGGTCGCACCCACCGCCATCGACGTCGGTTCGGGAGCCGGGATCTCCACCGTGCGCACCCGGTAGCGCACCCCGTTGACGTAGGTGTCGGCGTAGTCGGCGGACAGCTTGGGCAGGGTGACGTCGGAATTGGACTTCACCACGTTGCCGCGGCGCACGGTGATCAGCGCGTCACGGTCGTTGGGCGAACGCGGAATCTCGTCCAGGCCACGCGGAACGAACGGGATCGCAAAGCCGGCCGCCTCGTCTAGGCGCCGGTCCAGGCGTTCCTTGCGGTCGAGGGTGATGCCGACCCAGACGACGATGCCCACGATGAGGACCGGGATGGCCGCGCCGATGGCCGTCGCGACCACCACCCGGGTCCGCAACGACGGCGTGCGGGCGAACATGCGCGACAACAAATTCATCGCCGTCACAGCGCCACTTACTGCATCCTCAGCACGAAGCCGACGCCGCGCACGGTGTGCAGCAGCCGGGGCCCGCCGTTGGCCTCCAGCTTGCGCCGCAGGTAACCGATGAACACGTCGACGACGTTGGTGTCGGCGGCGAAGTCATAGCCCCACACCAGTTCCAGCAGCTGAGCGCGGGACAGCACTGCGGTCTTGTGCTCGGCCAGCACGGCGAGCAGGTCGAATTCCCGCTTGGTCAGGTCGACGTCGACGCCGTTGACGCGGGCCCGCCGGCCGGGGATGTCGACCTCCAGCGGCCCCACGGTGATCGTCTCCGACGACGACGTCGCGGTGGCGCCGCGGCGGCGCAGCAGCGCCTTGACGCGGGCGACCAGCTCGGCCAGCACGAAGGGCTTGACCAGATAATCGTCGGCACCGGCCTCCAAGCCGGCCACCCGGTCGTCGACCGAGCTGCGCGCCGAGAGCACGCAGACCGGTACGTCGTTGTCCATCGCGCGCAGCGCCGTGACCACGCTGACGCCGTCGAGTACCGGCATGTTGATGTCCAGCACGATCGCATCGGGCCGGGTCTCGGTGGCGCTGCGCAGCGCCTCGGCACCGTCGACCGCGGTCGACACCTCGAATCCAGACAGGCGCAAGCCGCGCTCCAGTGAGGCGAGCACATCGGAGTCGTCGTCAACCACCAAGACCCGAGGTGAGTTCACACCAGTGTCCATGCCGCCCATCTTGCCTGATTGTGGGCGAGGTCGGTGGGAGGATCACCGCTGGGCCGCCGACTGATGCCCCCCTTCCCGCGAGCAGACGCAAAATCGCACTGTTCTGCCGAGATTCGTGCGACTTTGCGTCTGCTCGCGGTGGTGGCGGTTGAGCGCGCGGTCATGCTCAGCGGAACACCAAACCGCTTAAGCGCCAGGCTAATTGGCGTTGGACGGCGGGAATGTGGGCGGCCGCTCGTAGCGCCGAGTTGCGGATCGGGCGCACCGGGCGGGGCAGCGTCGAGATGCGGGTCAGCCGCCCGGTCAATCTGAGCACCTGCTGTGCGCGTGCGCGCTGGGTGGCGCCGTAGGCGTCCAGCGCCGTATCGGCACCGCCGCGCACCACGTCGGTGAGGGCGTCGGCCAGCGAGAGCGCATCGGTGATGCCCAGATTCATGCCTTGACCACCCGCCGGGCTGTGCACATGGGCGGCGTCACCGGCGAGGATCAGCCGCCCGCTTCGGTAGCGGTCGGCGACGCGGTGTTGAATCCGGAACCGCGATCCCCAGAGCAATTCGGTGACCACAGTGCGGCCGGGCCCGAAGCCCCGTTCGTCGAGCAGCTGCTGGACGAACGGGGTGGTCGGCTCGCGCGGAGCGTCTGCGGCCGGTGCGACGACGCGGAAGACGCCGTCGGGCAGGGGCGCCAGCACCGTCAAGCCGTCCGGCCCATAGAAGAGGATCACTTCCTCGCTCGGCGCCACCCCGGTGACCCGGACGTCGGCAAGCGCGAAAGACTCGGCGAATTCTCCGCCGGCGAACCCGATGCCGGCGTGTTCGCGCACCGTACTGTGCATGCCGTCGGCTCCGACGACGTAACTGGCAGAAAGGGTTTCGCCGTCATCGAAAGTGGCGGTGACGCCGTCTGCGTGCTGGGTGAGCGCAGTGACGCTTCTGGGGCGGAGGGGCCGGCCGCCGAGCTCGCTGAGCCGTTGCGCCAAGATTCGTTCGGTCTCGGCCTGCGAGATCATCAGCGTGTAGGGGTATTTGGTCGGCAACCCGCTGAAGTCGATAGGGATCAAGATGCGTTCCCGTTGCCGCATCGAGAACCGGGGTGCCATCAGCCCGTCTTTGACCAGTCGCCACGACACGTCGAGTTCTTCGAGCACTTCCAGCGTGCGGGCGTTGACGGCGGCAGCGCGGGAGGTGTTGGCGCCGGCCGGGAGCTGGTCGACGAGCACCGCGTCCACCCCTCGGGTGATTAAGGCGGCGGTCAGGGTGAGGCCGGTGGGTCCGGCCCCGACGACCAGTACCTCGGTGTCATTCATGGCTCGCTCCTTCCTGCGGCCTACGTCAACGCTTGTTGACATAGCTCCAGAGTGGCGCTGCGGGGGCGGGTTGTCAACGCTTGTTGGCCTACAATCGTTGACATGCGGCGGACATCTGCGGAAACCAAGGCGGCGATCCTGGCGGCGGCGCGCGAGCGGTTCGGGACGGCCGGTTTCCACGGGGCGACCATTCGGTCGATCGCCGCCGACGCCGGGGTGGATCCGGCGATGGTGATGCGCTACTACGGCAACAAGGACCAGTTATTCGCCGCCGCGGCGGACTTCGACCTGCAGTTCCCCGACCTGTCCGCGGTCGATCCCGGTCAACTCGGGCGGTCGCTGGTTCGCCATTTTTTCGACCGTTGGGAAGGCGACGACGCGCTGGTCATCCTGCTGCGCTCCAGTGCCACCAATGCCGCTGCGGCGCAACGGATGCGGGAGATTTTCGGCGAACAGCTGCAACCGTTGATCGCGTCTGTGGTGCCTGCCGCCGAGGCGCCGCGGCGCGCCGGGTTGATCGCCACCCAGATCCTCGGACTGGCGTTGTGCCGCTTCGTTCTTGCCCTGCCGCCGATCGCCGACATGGCGCGTGAGGACGTCGTCGAGTCGGTGGGTCCGACCATCGAGCGTTACCTCGGCACGGACGGGGCTCAGGCGTCGGCGGGCAACCCGATGCGGCGATAGCGCCGCAACCGCGCGGCAAGTCGTTCGGCGGCCGGCATCTCGCGCAGCGCGTGCACCTCAGTGGCGATCGCGGTCGCCAGTCGCTGTGAGAATTCGACCGGCTCATCGGCGGCATCGCCATGTTCGGGCACCACGGCGTCGACGATGCCCGATCGCAACAAGTCGGCTGACCGAATGCCCTGCGCGGCAGCCAGTTCCGGTGCGTGATCGAGGTCGCGGAAGACAATCGCGCTGGCCCCCTCCGGCGGTAACGGCGCCAACCATCCGTGCAGCGCGGCCAGCACCCGGTCGGCGGGCACCATGGCCAGTGCCGGTCCGCCGCTGCCCTGGCCCAGCAATACCGACACCGTCGGGGTGTCGAGGGTAACCAATTCGGCCAAACACTGGGCGATCTGGCCCGCCAGTCCACCCTGCTCGGCTTCGGCCGACAGCGCCGGGCCGGCGGTGTCGATCACCAGGACTAGCGGCAGCTGTAGCTCGGCGGCCAGCGCCATGCCGCGTCGGGCCTCCCGTAGCGACGCGGGCCCGACGATTCCCCCGACCACACGTTGCTGCCCGAGCACCACCACCGGCTGACCGGCGAACCTGGCCAGCGCCAGCATCGTCGTCGCGGCCTCGCCGAAGCTGGTGTCGGACAACAACACTCGGTCGGTGGCGCCGTGCCGCAACAGATGCCCGACACCAGGCCGGTCGGGGCGCCGCGAGGCCAGCACCGAGTCCCAGGCGGGTACATCGGGCACCGGTTCTGGCCGTTGCGGCGGGGGCGGTGGGTCCGGTTCGTCGGAGATGACCCGCAGCGCCCGGTCGACCATCGGCCGCAGCCCCTCCAACGCGACCACACCGTCGATCACCCCGTACCGCTGCAGGTTCTCCGCGGTCTGGACTCCGGCGGGGAACGGTTCGCCGTAGAGCAGTTGGTAGACCCGGGGGCCCAGGAAGCCGATCAGGGCGCCCGGTTCGGCCACCGTGAGGTGGCCCAACGAGCCCCAGGAGGCGAATACTCCGCCGGTGGTGGGGTTGCGCAGATAGACCAGGTAGGGCAGGTGTGCCTGCTTGTGCAGCCGGACGGCCGCGGCGATCTTCACCATCTGCAGGAACGCGACCGTGCCCTCCTGCATGCGGGTACCACCGGAGCTGGGCGAGGCCAGCAGCGGCAGCCGTTCGGCGGTGGCCCGCTGCACCGCCGCGGTGATCCGTTCCGCGGCCGCCACCCCGATCGAACCGCCCAGGAAGCTGAATTCGCACACCACCACCGCGACGCGGCGGCCGAACACCCGCCCCTCCCCGGTCAGCACCGATTCGTCCAGGCCGCTGGCCGCTCGGGCGTCGGCCAATTCGCAGGCATAGGACTCCGAGATGGGCAGCGCGAGCGGTTCGTCATCCCAGCTGACGAAGGAACCCTCGTCGAGCACCGCATCGCGCAGTTGATCGGTCGTGATACGACTCACCCAACGAGGCTATATATCCTGGCCCCCATGATCGGTGTCACCCAGACCGAAGCCGTGCTGACCATTGAGTTACAGCGGCCCGAGCGGCGTAACGCGCTGAACTCCCAGCTGGTCGAGGACCTGCGCGAGGCCGTGCTGAAGGCCGGCGACGGGGAGATCCGCGCCATCGTGTTGACCGGCCAGGGCAGCGTCTTCTGCGCCGGTGCGGACCTCAGCGGCGACGCGTTCGCCGCCGACTATCCCGACCGGCTGGTCGAGCTGCACAAGGTTCTCGACGCGGCGCCGATTCCCATCGTCGGCGCCATCAACGGCCCGGCCATCGGCGCTGGCTTGCAGCTGGCCATGCAGTGTGACCTGCGGGTGGTCTCACCGGACGCCTTCTTCCAATTCCCGACATCGAAGTACGGGCTGGCCCTGGACAACTGGAGCATCCGGCGACTGAGCTCGCTGGTCGGCCACGGCCGGGCGCGGGCAATGCTGCTGGCCGCGGAGAAGCTGAGCGCCGAGGTGGCGCTGCAGACCGGGATGGCCAACCGGATCGGCACCTTGGCCGACGCGCAGGCCTGGGCCGCCGAGATTGCCGGCCTGGCCCCGCTGGCCATCCAGCACGCCAAGCGGGTGCTCAACGACGACGGCTCCATCGAGGAAGCCTGGCCGGTGCACAAAGAGCTTTTCGACAAGGCCTGGGGCAGCCAGGATGTTATCGAGGCACAGGTCGCCCGCATCGAGAAGCGACCGCCGCGATTCCAGGGGGCATAAGACTATGACGCGCCGAGCGCTCCGACTGGCGGCCGGCACGGCCTCCTTGGCGGCCGGCAGCTGGGTATTGCGGGCGCTGCACGGTACGCCGTCGGCGCTGGGCGCTGACCCGACGGCCATCCGGGCGGTTTCGGAGGGGTCGCCCAATTACCACGACGGTGTCTTCGAAAACGTCGAACCGGCGTCGATGATCAACATGGACGCTGAGCAGCTGCGGCTGATCGCGTGGGAGTTCATGGGTTCCCGGGGCGCCAGCCGGCCGGCGGCACCGATTCCGCTGGCCGCCCCGGAGATCTACCAGGGCGAGCCGACCCCGCTGGCGGTCAGCTGGTTCGGCCATTCCACGGCGCTGCTGGAGATCGACGGTTACCGCATCCTGACCGACCCGGTGTGGAGCAACCGATGCTCGCCGTCGGACATCGTCGGCCCGCAACGGCTGCATCCGCCCCCGGTCCAACTGGAAGGCCTGCCGGCCATCGACGCGGTGGTCATCAGCCATGACCACTACGACCATCTCGACATCGACACTGTCGCCGCGTTGGTTCGCACGCAACGGGCCCCGTTCTTCGTGCCGCTCGGGGTAGGCGCGCACCTGCGCGCCTGGGGCGTGCCCGAACACCGGATCGTCGAGCTCGACTGGAACCAGAGCGGCACGCTGCACGAGCTGACCATCGTCTGTGTGCCGGCGCGGCACTTTTCCGGCCGGTTCCTGAGCCGCAACAACACCTTGTGGGCATCGTGGGCGTTCGTCGGGCCCAGCCATCGCGCCTACTTCGGCGGCGACACCGGCTATACCAAGAGCTTCGCCGAGATTGGCGCCGACCACGGTCCGTTCGATGTGACCCTGATGCCGGTCGGCGCCTACAACACGGCCTGGCCGGACATTCACATGAATCCCGAAGAGGCGGTTCGCGCCCACCTGGATGTCACCGACGGCGGCCTCCTGGTGCCGGTGCACTGGGGCACCTTCCGGCTGGCCCCGCACCCCTGGGCCGAGCCGATCGAGCGGGTGCTCGAAGCGGCCGAGCCCGCCGGTGTTCAGGTGGCCGTGCCCATGCCCGGGCAGCGGATCGACCCGACCGGGCCGCTGCGATTCCACCCGTGGTGGCGGCTCTGAATCCGTAGCGCGCCAGGCTAGTGTGCGGGCCATGACCAAACGTGCGGCCAAAGCCGCCATCGTGGCCCTCGTGCTGGCCCTCGTGGGTTGCAATCCGGCGCGACCGGTTGCCAACCCGCCGGCGTCGTCGTCGACACTTCCACCCGGTGAAGTGTCAGCGGTGGACATCCCGGAAAGCCGCATCAACGACGCCATCGCCAAGGTCGACGGCCTCGTCGCTGACCTGATGAAGAACAGCGGCATCCCCGGCATGGCCGTCGCCGTCGTCCATGGTGGAAAGACCGTGTACGCCAAAGGGTTTGGAGTCAAGGACGTCGCCAAAGGCGACGCCGCGGGCAACAAGGTCGACCCAGACACCGTCTTCCAGTTGGCATCGCTGTCCAAGTCGGTCGGCGCCAGCGTGATCGCCCATCAGGTGACCGATAAGGCCATTACCTGGGACACCCCCGTTGCCGCCAAGCTGCCCTCGTTCGCGCTCAGCGACCCCTACGTCACCAGTCATGTCACCGTCGCCGACCTCTATTCGCACCGCTCCGGGCTGCCCGACCACGCCGGTGACCCGTTGGAGGACCTGGGCTACGACCGCCAGCAGGTGTTGGGCAGCCTCAAGCTGCTTCCCCTGGCGCCGTTTCGAATCACTTACGCCTACACCAACTTCGGCGTGACTGCGGCGGCCGAGGCGGTTGCCGCCGCGGCCGGCAAATCATGGGAGGACCTCTCCGACGAGGTGCTCTATCGGCCGATGGGCATGGCGTCGACCAGTTCGAGATTCGCCGACTTCATCGCCAGGCCCAATCACGCCGTCAACCATGTCAAAGTCGGCGACAAGTGGGAGGCACGCTTCCAACGTGATCCCGACGCCCAGTCACCCGCCGGTGGGGTCAGCTCGTCGATCAACGACATGGCGCGCTGGCTGACCATGGTGTCGGCCAACGGCACCTACAACGGTCAGCGGATCGCGTCGCCGGAAGCACTGTTGCCCGCCTACACCCCGCAGATCGTGTCCAGCCCGCCGAAGACGCCGAAGGACCGCGCCGGCTTCTACGGACACGGCTTCGACGTGTCGGTCACCTCCTCGGGACGCACCCAGTACAGCCACTCCGGCGCGTTCGAGCTCGGTGCGGCAACGAACTTCGTGGTCTTGCCGTCCGCAGACCTGGCCATCATCGCGCTGACCAACGCCGCCCCCGTCGGGGTACCGGAGACGCTGACGGCCGACTTCATGGACCTCGTGCAGTACGGGCAGGTCCGAGAGGACTGGGCGACGCTGTACAAGAATGCGTTCGCCGCGATGAGCGCGCCACAGGGCGCGCTGGTCGGCAAGCAGCCCCCGGCGAATCCCGCGCCGGCGCGCCCTCTTGCCGACTACGTCGGCGTCTACGCCAACGACTACTGGGGCCCGGCCACCGTCACCGATCATGATGGCCGACTGCAATTGGCGCTGGGTCCGAAGAACTTCACGGTCGATCTGACCCACTGGGACGGTGACACGTTCACCTTCGGCTTGTCCACCGAGAACGCCCCGCCGGGAACAATCTCCCAAGCCGTATTCTCCGGCGCCACGCTGAACCTCGAATACTACGACGACAACAAGCTCGGGACCTTCACCCGATGACTACCGGGCTGACCGATGCGCAGGTGGCGCAACGGGTTTCGGAGGGCAAGACCAACAACGTCCCCGACCGCGCCACCCGCAGCATCGCGCATATCGTCCGGGCCAACGTCTTCACCCGAATCAACGCCATCCTCGGTGTGCTGCTGATCATCGTGCTGGTCACGGGCTCGGTCATCAACGGGCTGTTCGGCTTACTCATCATCGCCAACAGCATCATCGGCATGGTCCAGGAAATCCGGGCCAAACAAACCCTGGACAAGCTGGCGATCGTCGGCCAAGCAAAGCCCATGGTGCGCAGGCAATCCGGCGTGCAGCTGTTGTCGCCCGACGAGGTTGTGCTCGACGACATCATCGAACTCGGGCCGGGCGATCAAATCGTCGTCGACGGCGAGGTCGTCGAGGAAGAGAACCTAGAGGTGGACGAGTCCCTGTTGACCGGGGAGGCCGACCCGATCGCCAAAGACGCCGGTGATCCGGTGATGTCGGGCAGTTTCGTGGTCGCGGGGACCGGCGCCTACCGCGCCACCAAGGTGGGCGGCCAGGCTTATGCGGCCCAGCTCGCCGCCGAGGCCGCCAAGTTCACCTTGGTGAAATCCGAACTGCGCAACGGCATCAACAGAATTCTGCAGTTCGTCACCTACCTGTTGATCCCCGCTGGTCTGCTCACCATCTACACCCAGCTGTTCACCACCAAAGCGGGCTGGCGAGACTCGGTGCTGCGCATGGTCGGCGCGCTGGTGCCGATGGTGCCCGAAGGTCTGGTGTTGATGACCTCGATCGCGTTCGCGGTCGGGGTCATCCGCCTCGGTCAACGCCGCTGCCTGGTCCAGGAATTGCCGGCCATCGAGGGGTTGGCCCGGGTCGACGTGGTGTGCGCGGACAAGACGGGCACCTTGACCGAAAGCGGCATGCGGGTCGCCGACATCCAGCCACTGCAGTCCGACGTTCAGGCGGCCGACGCCCTCGCCGCGCTGGCCGCCGCGGACACCCGCCCCAACGCCAGCATGCGAGCCATCGCCGAAGCCTACGACTCGCCGCCCGGTTGGACCCCCACTGCCACCCGGCCATTCAAGTCCGCGACCAAGTGGAGCGGTGTGTCGTTCGGTGCCCACGGCAACTGGGTCATCGGCGCACCCGATGTACTGCTCGACCCCGACTCCGCCGCCGCCGAACAGGCCGATGAAATCGGGCGACAGGGCCTGCGGGTACTGCTGCTGGGCGCAAGCGATCTGGCCGTGGACCATCCCGACGCGCCCGGCAACCTCACCCCGGTCGCGCTGGTGGTCCTCGAGCAGAAAGTGCGTCCCGACGCCCGCGACACCATCGAATATTTCGCCGCACAAGGTGTTTCGGTCAAGGTGATCTCCGGCGACAACGCGGTGTCGGTCGGTGCGGTCGCCGACAAACTCGGTCTGCACGGACACACCATGGACGCTCGCCAATTGCCCACGGGCCCACCCGAACTGGCCGACGCGCTGGATTCCTACACCACCTTCGGCCGGGTCCGGCCGGACCAGAAACGGGCCATCGTGCACGCGCTGCAATCACATGGCCACAACGTCGCCATGACCGGCGACGGCGTGAACGACGTGCTGGCTCTCAAGGACGCCGACATCGGTGTCGCCATGGGCGCGGGCAGCCCGGCGTCGCGAGCGGTGGCGCAGATCGTGTTGCTGGACAACAAGTTCGCCACACTGCCGTATGTCGTCGGTGAGGGGAGGCGGGTCATCGGCAACATCGAGCGCGTCGCCAACCTGTTCCTCACCAAGACGGTCTATTCAGCGCTGTTGGCGCTGCTGGTGGGCTTGGAATGCTTACTGGCCAAGCCGTTGGGCGCCGATCCGCTGCTCTACCCGTTCCAGCCCATCCACGTCACCATCGCCGCCTGGTTCACTATCGGCATCCCGTCGTTCATCCTGTCGCTGGCCCCCAACAACGAGCGCGCCTACCCGGGCTTCGTGCGGCGGGTGCTGACCTCAGCCCTGCCGTCCGGACTGATCGTCGGCGTCGCCACGTTCATCTCCTACCTGACGGCCTACCACGGCCGCCACGCGACTTGGGCGGAGCAGGACCAAGCCTCGACGGCGGCGCTGATCACTTTGCTGATGACAGCGTTGTGGGTGCTCGCGGTGGTGGCCCGGCCCTACCAGTGGTGGCGGCTGGGCCTGGTCGCCGCCTCAGCGCTGGCCTACCTGCTGATCTTCTCCCTGCCGCTGGCCCGGGAGAAGTTCTTCCTGGACCCGTCGAATCTGACCGTCACCTCGACCGCGTTGGGGATCGGGGTGCTCGGGGCGGCCATGATCGAGGCCACCTGGTGGATCCGGGCGAGGATGCTGGGCGTTCAACCGCGGTTGTGGCGCGACTAGCGCCGCTTAGTAAGGTTTCACCAGCACAAGGGCTCGTTATGGACAGGCCGAGCCCGGGGGAAGGACGGTACCCGCATGGGATTCGTGGACAAGGCCAAAGACCTGCTGGCCCAAAACGCCGACAAGGTCGAGACCGCAATCAGCAAAGCCGGCGAGTTCGTCGACGAAAAGACTCAAGGCAAGTACACCGACACCATCCACAAGGTGCAGGAACAAGCCAGGAAAGTCGTCGACACCGGCGAACAGCAGAGCTGAGCACATGGCGAAACTTTCTGGATCCATCGACGTCCCACTGCCGCCGGAGGAGGCGTGGCAGCACGCCTCCGACCTGTCCCGCTACAAGGAGTGGCTGACCATCCATAAGGTGTGGCGCAGTCCGCTGCCCGACACCATCGACAAGGGCACGGTGGTCGAGTCCTACGTCGAAGTCAAAGGCATGCCCAACCGCATCAAGTGGACGGTGGTGCGATACAAGCCGCCGGAAGGCATGACGCTCAACGGCGACGGGGTCGGCGGGGTGAAGGTCAAGCTGATGGCCAAGGTGGCCCCGAAGGGCGACGGTTCGGTGGTCAGCTTCGACGTGCACCTCGGCGGTCCGGCGCTGTTCGGTCCCATCGGCATGGTGGTGGCGGCGGCGCTGAAGACCGACATCCGGGAGTCGATGCAGAACTTCCTGGCGGTTTTCGCCGGTTCGGAGCGCAAGCCGTCGGTGTGAGGCGATGAGTTTGGCCCCCGTGGCCAGTCGGTATAGCTGAACCCCGCTTGGGGAGCCGACTACACGAGGAGGTCATCGTGCCCATCCGTACCCGCGCGCCGCTGGGCGCTCCTTGCTGGATCGACCTGACGACATCGGACATCGACCGCGCCCAAGACTTCTACGGCACCGTCTTCGGGTGGGCCTTCGAGTCCGCCGGACCTGAATACGGCGGCTACGTGAACGCCGCCAAGGACGGGCACCCCGTCGCCGGGCTGATGGCCAACCGGCCGGAGTTCGGATACCCCGACCGGTGGGCCACCTATTTCCGCACGGACGACATCGATGCGACGTTCGCCAAGGTCGGCCCGGCCGGAGGGGCGCAGTGCGTCGCCCCGATGGAGATCCCGGCCAAGGGCTTCATGGCCGTGGCCACCGATCCCTCGGGCGCAGATTTCGGCATGTGGCAGCCGCTGGAACACCGCGGTTACGAGATCATCGGTGAGGCCGGCGCACCGGTGTGGCACCAACTGACCACCAGCGATTACCGCGCCGCCGTCGACTTCTACCGCGCGGTGTTCGACTGGCGCACCGAGCAGGTGGGCGACACCGACGAGTTTCGTTACACCACAGCTTCATTCGGCGACGAACAGTTGCTCGGCGTGATGGACGGAGCGGCAATGCTCGGTGCGAAGACGCCATCACAGTGGAGCATCTTCTTCGGTGCCCACGACGTGGACAAGGCGCTGCAGTTGATCACCGACCACGGCGGCGCTGTGCTGCGTGGCGCCGAGGACACCCCATATGGGCGTCTGGCCGCGGCCAGCGACCCCACGGGCGTCGTCTTCAACCTGTCGTCGCTGCAGCAGGGCTAGCCGTCCGGGTCGAGCACGAAGTCGTCGTCGTCGAAACCGGGCACCACGACACAACTGACCAGGCTGGGCGCCTCGTCACGCGGTCGGGCGCGCTGCCAGTGGCCGGCCGGCACCAAGATTTGCGGCCGTTCGCCGGCGAGGATGTCACCGCCCAGCACATGGGTTGTGGCGTCGTGCTTTTCGGCCCGGGTCTCGAGCAGCACCGGACTGCCGCGATGGTGCAGCCACAACTCCTGACCGCGCACGCTGTGCCATGCCGATCGTTCACCCGGCATCAGTAGGTGCAAGATCGCCGAGGCGGCATGGCGCTGGCCGGGATAGCCGGGCGGCAAGCCGGCCCGCTCGACGATCAGATCGCTGCTCCACGTCCGGCGGAACCAGCCGCCTTCGGGATGCGGAGCCAGATCCAGCCCGCGTGCCCACTCGGGGAGTTCGGCCATCGCTGCTCCACCTCTCGATCGGACTGCTCGCTGCTGCGCGTGCCGAGCGCACGCAGCCGCACCACCCTATTAACCTCGCACCTATGAGTCGCCGCTTGCGCCCCGGCTGGTTGGTGGCCTGCTGCGCCCTGGTGTTGGCCGTCAGCACCTGGCTGCCCTGGCTGACGACGCAGGTCAACGGCGGCGGTTGGGCCAACGCCATCGGAGGCACCCACGGCAGTCTGGTGTTACCCCGCGGCTTCGGTGCTGGTCAGCTCATCGTCTTGCTGTCCTCGTCGCTGATCGTGGCCGGCGCAATGGTGGGCCGCGGGTTGTCGGTCAAGCTTTCTTCGGTTGCGGCGCTGGTGGTTTCGCTGCTCATCGGCGCGCTGACGGTGTGGTACTACCGGGTCAACGTCAAGCCACCCGTCTTGGCCGAGTACGGGCTCTATGTCGGCGCCGCCAGTGCCGGGTGCGCGCTGGTGTGCTCGCTGTGGGCGTTGACCGCGGCGCTGGCCGGTGGTCGTCGCTGACGGTTCAGGCCGACGGAAACTCGTGCTTCCCGGAGTCGGCGCCGTGGCTGGGTTCGCTCTCGCCGTACACGAACGGGGCGAACACCACTTCGCGGCCGTCGGGGTCGCGATAGGTGACGGCGCCCAACGCCTCCCAATAGGGATGCTGCGACACGGGTTGAGCCGCCGCCTCGCGTAGCCGCGCCGTCGCGGCCTGTTGAGCCCGCTCGTCGGGGAAGTACAGGCACAGTTGCTCGTGGTGATCCACCGCGACGGGCTCGACCGCCTCGACGATCTCCATGGTCAAGTTGGAGCTGGGCAGGCCGAAGATGGCGCCGTTGCTACCGTAGCTTTCCTCGAACGTCTCATAGAGGGGCAGCCCGACCAATTCGCGGTAGAACCGCACCGTTTCGGCGAAGTTGGCGGAGCGGCGGGCGAAGCGGATGGCGCCGATGGGCGCCAGTTGCTCGGGCCACTGTGTTGTCCGCCGTCGCATCTCATCTCCCATCACCCGGCCTGTATTTTGGCAGTCCGCTACTCGTACTTTCCCTGCATATTTACCGGCTCGGTGAGCCTCACAGTCCGACCGCGCCCGCCGCGGTGTCCGCGCTGTGCCAGCGGCGCAGCTCGGCACCGGCCACCCAGGCCGAATGCGTGCCTGACGAAATACGTTCGGGCAGACGCAGTTTGCATACCGGGCCGTCGAGCAGCCGGGCCGCATCGAAGACCAGGCAGTAGGAGGCGTCGTCATTCATGTCGGTGGTCAGGGTGACCAGATACCCGTCGTCTTCGGCGCTGCCGCCCACCCGCGGAGCCATTGCGGTTTCGCTGCCGTACACGCCGTCGCCCAATGCGTAGTGCTCCTGGACTCCGGTGCGCAGGTCGTGCTTGACCAAGCCGTCGAACAAGAACCACCCCGGCTTGCCGGTGGCGGCATAGGCGTAGCGGTAGGAGCGGGCGGCGTAATCGGCGTTGATGGTCCCGAATTCGGTGATGGAATCCGACAGCGGTTCTTCTTTCACCGCGCCGGTGACCAGGTTGAGCCGCCAGCGATGCAGCCGAGCTTGCAGTCGGTCCAACGCCAGGAACCGGAAAAGCTTGTCCCACTTGCCGCCACCGGTGTCCAGCGGCTGGGGGTCGGCTTCGAAGAAGCCGTCGAGGACGATCTCGTCGCCGTCCTCATAGGCGTTGGTGAAGTGCAGCACGAACGTCGGGTCGGCCTCGAACCAGCGGATGTCGGCGGTCGACCCGCGCCGCGGAATCACCGCGAACCGCGACGGCAGGTCGGGGTAGAACCGCGGCAGATGCACGTCGTGTTCCAGCAGACGCGGATCCCAGAACAACGGAAAGTCGTTGAGGATGGCGTAGTTTGCGGTGAACGCCATGTCGTGCGGCAGTCGCGGGCCAGGGAGTGGGATGTCGACGTAATGAGCGAGGTCGTTGTTATCGTCGACGACGCCGTAGCGCAGGTACGGCTCTTGCTTGCTGTAGCTGAAGAACAACAGCTCACCAGTTGTGTTGTCCACCTTGGGATGTGCTGAGACACCCCAGTCGGTGGGGAAGTGGCCGTTCCAACTTTCCTTGCCCAGTGTGTTGGCCGAGTACGGGTCCAGGCGATAGAGGTCGCCGCACTGGTAGAAACTGGTCAAGGCGATGCCACGGTGGACGACGACGTCGGTGCTCGACGCATCCTTCATCACAGTTCTTGCGCCCCAACCCTTGTCGCGTCTGGCGAGCTGCACCGGTTCGGCCAGGCCGGGCCATAACGGCTGGCCGGCGTCGTTTTCGGCCAGAAATCCGTCGGTGCGGACAAACCGGTTGCGATAAAACGCTTTCCCGTCGCGGAATCCGACCACGTGCAGCATACCGTCGCCGTCGAAGGGGTGGTAAGTCTTCAACGCGGGGTGCAGCGGGTTCTCGGTGTTGCGCAGGTAGATGCCGTCCAAGTCGCGCGGGATGTCACCGGCCACGACGGTGAGGTCGTCGGCGTCCCACTCGGTGGTTTGCGGCCGCCACGGACCGGTCCGGTAGGGATGGTCGTCGTCTTCGGGCAGCGTGGACAGGAACTTGCCGACGATCTCGACGTCCATCCGCTCACCGGCCTTCGGTTGTGGCGACCACGAAACTGACCGTGGTGGCGGTGCTGCCGCCGAAGTTCAGCGTCGCGAAGGTCCGGGCGCCCTCGACTTGGTATTCACCGGCGTCGCCGCTGACTTGCTTGGCCGCGTCGAGCAGCATGCGCACACCGGACGCACCCACCGGATGTCCGCCCCCGATCAACCCGCCGCTGGGGTTGATCGGCAACCGGCCGCCGATCTCGATTTCGCCGTTCTCGATGGCCTTCCACGATTCGCCCGGCCCGGTCAGGCCGATGTGGTCGATGGCCAGGTATTCGCTGGGGGTGAAGCAGTCGTGCACCTCGAACCCGTCAACCCCGTCCAGGCTCAGCCGCGCCCGGCGTAGCGCGTCCAAGACCGCCGCCCGTACGTGCGGCAGCACATATGGGTCGTCAGCGGAGCGGTTCAGCTTCTGCTCCAAGCCGAGCCCGACGGTGCGGTGTCCCCAGCCGTCGATGCGGCCTACCGCGCGCGCCCGCGGGTGCGCCCGCAAATACGCGTCGTTGACCAGAACCACCCCGGCCCCGCCGTCGGTCATCTGACTGCAGTCGAACCTGCGCAGCCTGCCTTCCGTGACGGGATTGGTCGCGTCGTCGTCGGTGATGGGGTCGGGGACGGTCCAGCCGCGGGTTTGCGCGTTGGGGTTGCGGCGGGCATTGGCGAAGTTGAGCTGTGCGATGGCCCTCAGGTGGGTGTCGTCCAGGCCGTAGCGTTGGTCGTATTCGTCGGCCACCTGAGAGAACATCGACGGCCACAGGTATCGCGCGTGCGCCCCTTCATGCCCGGTCCACGCCGCCGCGCCCAGATGTTGGGCGGCAACGTCACCCGGGACGGTTTTTTCCAGTTCGACGCCGACGACCAGCGCGCAGTCGTAGGCACCCGAGCGCAGATCAGCGATTGCGGCCAGGATTGCGACGCTACCCGAGGCGCACGCCGCTTCGTGCCGCGAGGCCGGAGTGTCCCATAGGCCCTCGCACACGGTGGCCGGCATGGCGCCCAAGTGGCCCTGCCGGGCGAACATTTCGCCGAAGGCGTTGGCCACATGGACGACTTCCACCTGGGCGGCGTCCACCCGGGCCGCGCTCAGCGTCCCGGTGACCACTTCCTCGGTCAGACCGGCGAAATCGCGGTCCTCTCTGGCGAGGTTGCGGGCGAAATCGCTCTGGTAGCCGCCGAGAATCCATACGCCAGCCGCGCCGTCCATACGCGGCACGGTACTCCGCTGCGGCAACCCGCTCCGGCGGAGTTGCGGAACCGGCCAGATATAGGCGGTCCCGTCGGCTCTCGGGCTGAACCGACGGGACCTGAGTGGACGTATAGGCCGGCCGATACGCCCACCTCCGCTTGATCATTACCGCCATTGGCACGGAACAAACATTTCTCCTGCGCGGTCGGCATCCCGAGGACCCGTGGTGCGCTTGACGTGCCGCAACGAAACTTGTGTCAGGTGCCAACCATCAACTGGCGGTTAGTCGTGGGTGAGTGCCAACATATTTGGCGCCAGGACGTCGCTGAGCGCCCGCCACGGCACCGTGATGACCGGCAGCCCGTGCCCGAATTGGTAGTCACCGAAATGCAGTTCCATGCCGGCCGACGTCGGGATCCAGTTGGCGAAGTTGGCCGCGACTGGCTGATTTCCCGGCTCGTCGGGCATCGGGGTGTGATCGCCGCCATAGGTTTGGGGAAAGATCGTTTTGGTCTGTTCGGAGAGGCGGTTCAGGCCGCGTTGCTCGTCGGTGAACAGGTCGCCGAGGGTGATCGGTTTGGCGGTGCGGCTGTCGATGACGACGGTGCTCACATAGTTCGTCGGGTGCGCGGCCTGTTTGGCCGAGTACACACCGGTGATCAGTTGGGTGACGGCGGCCGCGCGAAACGTGACGGTCGGCGTCGACTCGAAGGACCACTCCCGGTCGGGTGCGGCGTCGGTGCGAGCGTGGTCGAGTTGGTCGCGCGCCGACGCGGTGCTGGCCTGGTTGAACGCGTCGGCGACGGCGGGATCGCCCCCGGAAAGTTGGCCGTACCGAGCGTTCCACCGGCCGCGGTGGTCATCGCTGGTCCCGGTGATCGATGCCGTTGCGACGCGGTAAGTCTGGCCGTTGGCGACGCCGGAGTCGGGCTGCGCCTCGGTAGTTGTGGTCGCTGCCGAGGTGGTCGGCGCAGACGTTGGCGTCGTGGTCGACGTGTGCTGCGGCGCCGACCCACACGCGCTGGCCAACGCGGCCACGACCGCAACCACGACGGCGAGGTCCCGTGCGATCAAAGTGCGGCCGTTGCGTCGGCGTCGTAGGACTGTTGGGCCCAAGTGCGGAATTCCATGATTGCCCCTTCGCCTTGTGCCAGCTTGGGGCGGTCGCGGTAAATCTTGTTCTCCCAGATCGGGATGTCCTGCTCGATCTGTTTGCAAAAGTCTCGCGCGAATCCCTTTCCCATGCGAGTCATCTCACCAGTGTCAGGATCAACAGCGACGAAGAAGGTATAGCGGGCTTCGACGTACTCGCCGTCGATCGGAGTGACGGTCAGGATGGTGCACGACCGGCCCAGTCCGCGGTGGCGCACCACATCGACTCCCATCCCGAATAATTCGGAGTCCACTGCCCCGGACACCGGTCCTCGGGGCGTTTCGAAGTTCACCTCGGCCACCGCGCGGAACAGATGCCCGTCCTTCTCGACGTCGAGCGCGCCGAAGGCCGATACGCCGTGAACCGTCGCGAAATGCGCGATGTCGACTGTGTTTTCGAAGACCTCCTGGGGGTGCGAGCGGAAGGTCCACCGGGCGTCGTCCGGAGCGTAGAAAGTGAAGGCGGCGTCGTCGCTTTCGGGAATCTTGGGCAGCTCCCATTCCGGGGGGTCCCCGCGCGGGGAGTGCCAGACGAAGATGATGCCGGCGCGCTCTACTGTGGGCCAGGACCGCAGCTTGGCAGTGGGGTTGGGACGCTTGGTGTATGGGATGTCGACGTTGGCGCCGTGGCCGTCGAACGTCCAACCGTGAAAAGGGCACACGACACAGTCATCACGCACCGAGCCGCCGACGCTGATGTCGGCGCCCAAGTGGGGGCAGTACGCGTCCAGCACGTGCGCGGTGCCCGAGGAGCCGCGGTAGCACACCAGTCGTCGGCCGAAGTAGTGCAGCCCGACGACGTCACCCTCGTTGACCTCGTAACTGTAGGCCACCTGGAACCACCCTTTCGGGTAGTCCGCGAAAGGGAACCGACGTGCTGGCATGGCGCCACCTCTCCAAAGGCGCTAATTTACCAATCATAGCAAGGTAAGGGTTGGCGGTCGCCGCCGTCACACAGCCCGTGGTGCCCCCGGCAGGATTCGAACCTGCGACACCGGCTTTAGGAGAGCCGTGCTCTATCCCCTGAGCTACGAGGGCGGACGGGCTGAGCTTACCGGGGCGAGGGCTCAGCGCAGTTCGGCGATCACTTTGGCGAAGTTGTCGATGTGGTTGTCCTGCACAGTGAAGTGGGTCACCCCGTACTTCTCCCGGAACCCGGCCAGCTTGTCGGCCATGTCGCGGGGGGATCCGCTCAGCACCGAGGGCATGGCCAGCAGCTCCTCCTCGGACAGGTCGGGTGCATTGCGGCGCGTCAACGACAAGTCGGGCAGGCCTTCCCCGGGCCGGGGCACCGCAGTGATCACCAGGTCGAGTTCGAGCGCGTCGAACCGGTCACCCGCCGCGTTGCGGACGAAATCGATTCGCTCGGCCAACGGGTCGTCGACATCGCGGACGCGAGCGCCGGTGAGCCCGACGGTGTCGGCGAGACGGGCGGCCAGCGTCAACAGCCGGTCGCCGTTGCCGGCGATCATCAGCGGCAACCGTGGGTGATGCTCACGCAGATAGGTGGTCATGTGTTCGAGGTAGTCGACGCGTGCCCCGGCGCTGGGATACGGCAGCTCGGCGGCCTCGAACTCCTCGCGGACGTATCCGGCTCCCAAGCCGACCTCCAAGCGATCCTCACTCAGCATTTCCAGCGCGGCGATGTCTCGGCTCAGCAGCGCCGGCTTGTAGAAGGCGGCATTGAGCACATACATGCTCAGCCGTAGCCTTTCGGTGACCATGGCCACCGCAGTCAGCGTGGGAAACGGTGCCGCCGCCCCCAAATGATCCGGAACACAGAGGATGTCGAAGCCAACATCCTCTGCTCGCTTCGCGATGTCCACCAGCGCCTGGCGGGACTTGAAGTAGCGGACACTCAGACTGAAGCGAAAATCCTTGACCACCAATGACCTCCGTTAGCTATCCGATGAGATTTGCCATGCCCGGGCGGCGGCCACCAAACCCCGCACCAGATCGGCGGTGACGGGCGACAAGCCGTCGGCCCCGGGTAAAGGACTGCGCGGACTCAGCCCCCTGACTCGAACGGGCAATTCCAGCTGTGTTCCGCCGCCACGCACCCGATTGACCGGATTGTCGGGATGCAGGCCGCGCAGTTCCGGCGGGATGGCCTCCAGATCCGTGACCACCTGATAGCCGGTCAGCTCGATGTGTCGGGCCACGTGGGTGGCCAGCGCGCGGTTGCGGCCACCCGCCAACAGCTGTGTGCTGCGCCCGATTCGACCGTATCCGTGCAGTGAGACGACCACGTCGACGTGGTCGAGGAATGTTGCGAGCTTTGCGGACTCGGCGGGGTCGAAGCGCGCGGACGGGAGATGATGCGGGTACTGGTCGGGGTGGCGCACCAGGTACAGGCTGGCATCCGTCGCGTCGGCCGCGCACTTGGCGATGACGTCGGTCATCTGTTCCAGACCGCCGCCATGGATCGCCAGAAATCCGAAGCGGGAACGCAATTGGCTTTCCTCGACCACGCCCGGTTCCTGCAAGAGCGCCGAAAGTGATTGTGGCGCAGCGGGGGAAGTCGACCGCGACTGCTGACCGGGCCAACGGGACGGGTCCCAGCGGTGCAGATAGTCGATCCAACGTTGCGGTAGCCCATGCTGGACGGCCCCGTCGATCACCCGCGGCAAATAGTTGGGCCGGGGCGGCCCAGGAGTCACGCGAGGATCGATATACACCCAGGCTGGGGACGGCCCGTCATCGGTGCGGACGGTCAATCGGTCGCGCCGGTAACGCACCGGCACCCCTTCGGCGCTGTCCAGCTTGGTCAGGTCTTGGTCGGAAAGCTGCCACAGCACCCCGTGTACTTGGCTGCCGGCGAACGGTTCGACGGTGGCCACGCCGCGCTCGTTGATCAGCCAGTCGTGATCGGGGAGCACCGCCCGACGCGGATCACCGGCGTCGGGACAACGCTTCGCCATCTGCTGCGCACATAGGTTGGACCCATACGCGAAGTAGGCGTGCCGGCGCGCCGGCATTCAGGCTCGCCGGCGCGAATTGTTCTGCAGCAAGCTGACTCCCCGCGCACTGGACGACGACAACACTGCCATCCTGCCGTACCCGCTTTGCCGCGCGCCAGACTAGCCGGCGACGGTGAGATAGATGAGCACGGCGTTGAGCAGGCTGATCACCACCGCCACCACCCAGCCAATGGCCGTGGTGGCGCGATGGTTGGTGTCGCTGCCCATGACGTCGGGATTGCTGGTGAGCCGCACCAGCGGCAACACCGCGAACGGTATCCCGAAGGACAACACCACCTGCGAGAGCACCAGAGTGCGGGTGGGATCGAACCCCAGGGTCAACAGCAACACGGCCGGAATCAACGTGACCAGGCGGCGCACCACCATCGGCACCGACCAGTGCAGCAACCCCTGCATGATCATGGCCCCGGCATAAGCACCCACCGAGGAGGATGCCAAGCCCGACGCCAGCAAGCCGACGGCGAACAGAATCGCGATGGTCGCGCCCAAGGTGTCGTGCACGGCGGCATACGCGCCTTCGATCGAGGCGACGTCGCCGCGGCCCCGCATGTGCAGCGCCGCCACCAGCAGCATGGCGGCATTGACCCCGCCGGCCATCACCATCGCCAGGCCCACGTCCCAGCGGGTGACATTCAGCAGCCGTCGCCGCAGTGGGCCGGGGGCGGGTTGTCCGTGGCGGTCGCGGGCCAGGCCGGAGTGCAAGTACACCGCGTGCGGCATGACGGTGGCGCCCAGGATCGCCGCCGCCAACAGGACGCTCTCGCTTCCGTCGAACCGAGGGACGAGGCCGCCGAGAACGGCATCCGGGGGAGGAGTGGCGACAAAGAAGCTGGCGGTGAAGCCGACGGCAATCACCAGCAACAAGCCGGTGATGACGCGTTCGAAGAGGCGTTGGCCGCGACGGTCCTGCACCGACAGCAGCAGCATCGACACAAAGCCGGTGACGATTCCGCCGACCGGCAGTGGTAAGTGGAACAGAATTCGTAGCGCGATGGCGCCGCCGATCACCTCGGCCACATCGGTCGACATGGCGACGATTTCGGCTTGGGCCCAGTAGGCCAGGCGGGCCGGGCGGCCCATTCGCTGTCCAATCGCCTCGGGCAAGGAGTGGCCGGTCACCAAGCCGAGCTTGGCGGACAAGTACTGGACCAGACCTGCCATCACGTTGGCCGCGACGATCACCCACAGCAGCAGGTACCCGAATTGGGTGCCGGAACTGACGTTGGCCGCGACGTTGCCGGGGTCGACGTAGGCGATCGCCGCTACGAACGCGGGGCCGAGCAGATACCAGCTCGCGTTCCGCCCGGTCTGGGTGTCCTGCGCCAACTCGCCCTTTCCTTATCCGAGTCATCGAATCGAAAAGTGAGGGTAGCCGAAACCGTAGGGCATCGGCCACCGGTGCGGACGCCACAACGCCCCCAGTTGTTCACACCGGTCTCTCGGCCGAATGTTGCGCTTTTTGCCCGCCTCCTCGCGACAGCCAGCGTTGTCGCCAGAATGCGGACAAATGCCACACAATTTTCTCCTTGGGGTCCCTCCTTGGGGCGCCTGTGACTAATACCCGATTGACGAGGGTTAACCCCCCGCTACGCGGCGCTGATACTGCCGCCGCCGTCGACGCGAATGATCTGACCGGTGAGGTAGCCGGCGTCGTCGTCTAACAGCAGGCAGATCACATGGGCGATCTCCGCGGGCGTCCCGACCCGGCGCATCGGAATGCCCGCGAGCATGCGCGCTTCGCGTTCGGAGCCGGCCGGGCTGCGCTGCCGGTACATCTCCGTCTCGATCGGGCCCGGTGCGACGGCGTTGACGGTCACACCGGTGGCCGCGAGCTCACCGGCCCAGATGCGCGTGCACGTCTCGAGTGCCGCCTTGGCGGCGGCGTACGGGGTGCGCTCCGCGGTGCCCAGGGTGGTCAGGCTGGAGACGTTGACGATGCGGCCCCAGCCTGCTGCGACCATGCCCGGCAGCACCGCCTGTACCACCTGCACCGCCGTGCGCACGTTCATGTCATAGGTCAGGAACAGATCGTCGAGGTCGATTGACCCGATGCGGCCGAACCGAGCAAAACCGACATTGTTCACCGCCGCATCCACTCGCCCCTCGTCGACGATCGTGGCCAGCGTTTCGGCGGTCGCCGCCCGGTCGGCGAGGTCTACCGGATAGAACGGGCCGGGGAAGTCCGCCGGTGCCGAGCGGGCCAGTCCAATCGGTTCGTGGCCGGCAGCGGCGAGTCGGTCGGCGACCGCACGACCGATACCCTTCGATGCTCCCGTGATCAGGATTCGTCGCTTCGTCATGCCTCCAGTGTCGAGCGGACGAACCGTCACGGGGCATTGGGCATCGGCCGTCTATCGCACAGATAGCGACACACCCGTTAACCGGCGTGGTAGAGGCCCCGCCCGGTCACCAATGGCAGTTCGAGCGTGGTCCGAATGCCGGGTTCGGCGGCGACCACCGCGGGAATGGCGTTCACGACCCGCATGGCGGTGGCGACCAAACCGGCATGGTTGTGGTCACCCCGGCGGCTGCTCAGGCAGATGTCCATGGCGTAGGAGGGTTCACCGGTTATCTCCACCCGGTACGAACCTCCCGGCTGGGCGGGTTGTGGCCAGTCCGGACACAGGTCTTCGCGCAACCGGGTGACGTGCTCCAACACGACGGCGGGCCGGCCCTCGACCCATCCCTGTACCTCGAAGCGCAGTGCCGCGGCGCTGCCCTCGGGAATATGCCCGGCGGCGATGTCGAACGACTCGGGTGCGGGCACCCGAACGAAGTTGTCGGTGACCTTGTCGAGGGTCAGGCCCAGGCCCGCCGCGAGTTGGCGTACCACCGATCCCCACGCCAAGCTCAACACTCCCGGCTGCAGCAACATCGGCACATCGTCCATCGGCTTACCGAAGCCCATCACGTCGAACATGACTGCGGCACTGTCGTAGGTCGCGTAGTCCACGATCTCCATGCAGCGCACTTGCTCGATGCTCTGGCACGTGCCGGCCAACGCCAGGGGCAGCAGGTCGTTGGCGAAACCCGGATCGATCCCGTTGACATACAAGCTCGAATTGCCCTCCCGGGCAGCGTCTTCCAGCGGCTTGATCATCTCCTCGGGGATCACCTGCCACGGATACTGCAGGAACACCGGGCCACTGCCGACGACGTTGATTCCCGCGGCCAGGACGCGGCGGTAGTCTTCCAACGCCTCCGGCAGTCGGTTGTCGGCCAGCGCGTTGTACACCGCGCACTGTGGTCCGGTGGCCAGCACGGCGTCCAGGTCGGTGCTGGCCAGCACGCCCGTGGGCGCGCTGAGCCCGGCCAATTCGGCGGCATCCTTGCCGGCCTTGGCCTCCGACGACACCCACACGCCCGTGAGCTCAAAGTCAGGGTTGCTGATGAGCGCTCGCAGCGAGTGGATGCCTACGTTGCCGGTGCCGAGTTGCACGACGGGTATGGCCATTGCTGGCTCCTCACAGATCGGGGACGGGTATGTCCAGATTCGGGAAGGTGAGGCCGCCGTCGACCTCCAGGGTCTTGCCAGTTAAGAAGCTTCCGGCGGGCGAGGCCAAATACACTGCGGCAGCGGCGATATCGACGGGGTCGCCGAGGCGGCGCAGCGGGGTGGCCTTCTCCATCGGCGCACGCAGGTCGTCGTTGGACGCCACCACGTCGAGCGCGGAAGTCAGGATCGATCCTGGGGCGATAGCGTTCACCCTGATCCGCGGGCACAGATCCAGTGCGGTCAACCGGGTGTAGTGCGACAGCGCCGCCTTGGCGGTGCCGTAGGCGGCGAATCCTCGGCCGGCGAGTCGGCCCATCGTCGAGGTGATGTTGATGATGCTGCCCCCGCCGGAGTGCTCGAGCATCAAGGGCACCGCGGCCACGGTGAGCGCGTGTGCGGTGGCGACGTTGAAGGTGAACGCGTCCTTGAGGTCTTTGGTCGAGGTGGTCAACAAGGTGTTGGGCATGGTGCCGCCGACGTTGTTGACGACGACGTCTAGTCTGCCGAAGGCCTCGACCGCCTGACCGGCGAGGTCGGCCGTCGACTCGGGATGCGCAAGATCGGCGGCGATGACGTGGGCGCGACGGCCGGCCGCGCGTACCTGTTCAGCGACCTCTTCCAGCTGAGCCTGGGTGCGCGAAGCGATGACGACATCGGCACCTGCCTCGGCAAAAGCCAGAGCGATCGCGGCCCCCAGGCCGCGTCCCGCGCCGGTGATGACGGCGACCTGGTCGTCGAGGCGGAACCTGTCGAGGATCACGTAGGCCTCGTTTCAGTTATCGGCCGAGACCGCGACGAACCCCGCCGTCTCGGAGGGTGGGCATTTCTGTAACAGGTTCTAGTTTGGCATACGCGGCGTGAAATGTAACTGACCCGCCGAGTTCACCCGGTCAGCACCAGGTCCCCCTATATGTGGGAGCCAAGATCTGTTTGAATGCTCGGCAGTTGTCGAAAGTGACCGCCCGCAGCGGGCCGAGAAGTGCAGCAGCAACTGTTTCATCGGAGGTTACTTGTTGTTAATCTAGCCAGAGGGCTGGGAAGAAAACGAAAGTTTGGCGGGCCCGCCGCCCGCGGGTGGCGGCGTGGGTGTTTCATCTCTACCGTTAGGAACTGAATTGAAACTCAACCGATTTGGCGCCGCGCTCGGCGTTCTGGCTTCCAGTGCGCTGGTGTTGTCGGGATGCGGCAGTGACAACAACGCAAGCGGGGGCGGCGCGTCGAGCGGACAGTCCTCTGGCAACGTCAGTTGCGGCGGCAAAAAGACGCTCAAAGCCAGCGGGTCGACGGCCCAGGCAAACGCCATGACTCGCTTCGTCAAAGCATTTGAACAAGCCTGCCCGGGACAAACGTTGAATTACACCGGCAACGGCTCCGGTGCGGGCATCAGCGAATTCAACGGCAATCAAACCGATTTCGGTGGTTCTGACTCACCGCTGAGCCAGGCCGAGGCCGGCGCTGCCCAGCAGCGCTGCGGCGGCGCCCCGGCCTGGAACCTGCCGGTGGTGTTCGGCCCGATCGCGGTCACCTACAACATCAACGGCGTCACATCGCTGAACCTGGACGGTCCCACGCTGGCCAAGATCTTCAACGGTGCCATCACCACCTGGAACGACCCGGCGATTCAGGGCATCAACGCGGGCACCAACCTGCCCGCAACACCGATCCACGTCGTGTTCCGCAGCGACGAGTCCGGGACCACCGACAACTTCCAGCGTTACCTGGATGCCGCCTCCGACGGTGCGTGGGGCAAGGGCGCCGGAAAGGCGTTCAAGGGCGGTATCGGCGAGGGCGCGAAGGGCAACGACGGCACCTCGGCGGCCATCAAGAACACCGAAGGGTCGATCACCTACAACGAGTGG
>NZ_LZLE01000326.1 GCF_001673155.1 Mycobacterium sp. 1423905.2
TCGACGACGTGCGGGGACGCTGGATCGCGGTAATCCTGGAAGGGGGGAAATGCAATGACAAGTCCATCGAGAAGTGGAACTACGTCTGGTTGCAACCCCGCGCGGACGGCAGCATGGACGGGGAGTGGATCACCGACTCCATCGGCTGCTACAGCAAACGTAAAGTCACTTTCACCCGCTCCGGAGACGCCGACGTCGCCAGCCTGAGCAACCCGGCCGACCAACCGGCGCGCGTGGTGTCCCCGGCGCAGGGACTGCACGGCTTCTACCACCAGGTGACGACATACACCGGTCCTGGTGCGCCCAAGCCGCAGGAAGGCGACTACAACGTCGACACCATCTGCTTGCGCACGGGTGACCGGTGCCTGAGCCGATTCGTCCGCAACGGCACCAGCGGCACGCAATTGTTGCAATTCGCCAATAACGAGTGGACGCGCGACGACGAGTACGACGCCTCCTGCCCGGCCGGCGGCACATCGCACGTCAAGATCAACGGCACCTTCCCGCTGCCAGAACCGCCGCACGACCCGATCGCGGTGCTCACCGGTAACGGTTTCAAGGACGAATCGGGAAGCGCCTGCAAGGGCGGCAACTACGAGATGAAATTCACTCGCTCCGGAGGGTGACTCGCGTCGCCACGGTGTGATCGCGATCGAATACCGTTTGGGACCCCGGGGTCGACGGGTAGGCAGCCTGGAACCCGAACACAGGAGTGATCGTGACTGATCCCCAAACGCCGGAACGGGGTACGCCGGGAGAAACGCCGGAGCGGCTGACACCCTCGGAACCGCCTGAGCGGTTGACGCCGGCGGAGCCGCCCGAGCGGCTCTCGCCAGCCGATCCGCCGGAGCGGGTGACACCGGAATAGCAGACGAGAAACGGAGGCGAAGATGCGCGCTGAAGAAGGCGACGAATCGGTCAAGGACTACGCAAAAGAAGGCGAACAGACGCTCAACCGGATCAAAGACAGCCAGCAACAGGGCGGCGGCTTCCTCGGCCAGATCGGTCGGCGCGTGGTCGGTTTGTTCAAGTCCGCAAGCGGATCACGGGGCGGCTGACCGGCTAGCTTGCAGTCGGCATTCGTCCGCTACTGCACGGCCGTATTGAACTGTTAGTCTCGTTTAGAGACCGATAGTCTCAGAATGCCACGGCCGATGCGGGAGGACGCCGATGACCGATTCAGCGGTCGGGGCTGTCCGGCGAGTCGACCAATCGTCGGATTCCTTTGCTCGAGGGTCGCGGGCGCGACGTGGTTGGACCCTGTTCATCGCCTGTGCCGGAGTTTCTCTGGTGATCGCGTCCATGGTGGCGCTGAATACCGCGTTGAAGGACATCGCCCTCGCTACCTCGGCCACACAGACGCAACTGACATGGATCGTTGACAGCTACACACTGTTGCTAGCGTGTCTGCTGCTGCCGGCCGGTGCGATCGGTGACCGGTATGGACGCCGCAGCGCTCTGCTGGTTGGCGTAGCCATTTTTGCGATCGCGTCAGCGGCGCCGCTGGTGTTTGACACCCCAGTGCAGATCATCACGGCTCGTGGAATGGCGGGCGCAGGGGCGGCGTTCGTCATGCCGGCGACCCTGTCGTTGCTCACGGTTGCTTACCCACCGGAAGCGCGCACCAAGGCGGTTGGCATCTGGGCAGGAGTCGCCGGATCGGGCGGTCTGATTGGACTTCTGGGCACCGGCATGCTGATCAGATTCTTCGATTGGAAAGCGATTTTCTGGACGTTGGCCATCGGCGGTGTGGTCGTGTTCGTGCTGACGCTGACGATCGCCGAATCACGGGACGAGGACGCGCCGCGTCTCGACTTGCCCGGCGCGGTCAGCATCGGCGCAGCGGTCGCGATTTTCGTCTTCGGCATCTTGCAGGCGCCGAGCTACGGGTGGAGCAATCCGCGCGTCTTCTGCTGCTTGACGGCCGGGGTAGTGCTCGCCGCAGTGTTCGGCCTCATCGAAATGAGGCGGGCGCGGCCGCTGCTGGACATCCGGCTGTTCCGCGATCCGCACTTTCGGACCGGGGCAGCGGCCATCACCGTCGTGTTCTTGGCCACCTTCGCACTGTTCTTCCTGGTCATCCAGTACTTGCAGCAAGTCAAGGGCTATTCCGCACTTGTGGCGGCATTCGCGTTGAGTCCGATGGCGCTGCCGCTGCTTACCCTGTCGATATTGTCTTCGTGGTACTTGCCCAGGTTGGGTCTTCGGGCAGTGGTTGTGGCGAGCATGGTGCTGGTATCGGCGGGCTTCTTGTGCATGTGCACGCTGGACGCCGATTCGTCCTACCCGCAGATCTGCTGGCCGCTGCTGGTGATCAGCGCCGGCTTCGGGCTATGCACGGCGCCAACGACTTCGGCGATCATGACCGCCGCGCCCGATCAGAAGCAAGGTGTCGCCTCGGCGGTCAACGACGCGACCCGCGAGGTCGGCGGCGCACTAGGTATCGCCTTGGCGGGTTCGATTCTGGCCGGAAGCTATAGCCGTCACATCGCCACCGCTTTGACCGCCGTTCCCGAACCGGTGCGAACGTCTGTCTCCGATTCACTGTCGAAAGCGCTTGCCGTCGCCGAACAGCTTGGGCCGCAGGGTGTTCAACTAGCTGAACGCAGTCGGGACGCCTTCGTCGCGGCGACCAACTCCTCGTACCTGGTGATGGCCGTCATCGTCGCGGCGGCAGCCGTCGTCATCGGCCTCTTCGCACCGGGGCGAGACGGCGAGTTGCTTCCGGTGGTGCGCCGGCTGAGCGGCCACCGGCCTGGCGCGGCAGCAACCGCCCGCCACACCAAGTCGACCTCATCGCCGTCCTAACATGCCTTGATGGCTTCCGAACGCTTCACCACCTACGGAACGGGCGGCCTGCGCATCGTGGCGGACCGTCTCGGCGATCCGCGATCCCGAGCGGTGGTGTTCCTGCACGGTGGCGGGCAGACCCGCCGCTCGTGGGGGCGGGCCGCGGCTGCGGTGGCCAAGCGCGGTTGGCAGGCCGTCACGGTCGACTTGCGGGGCCACGGCGAATCGGATTGGTCTAGCGACGGTGACTACCGCGTCGCCAGCTTCGCCGCAGACGTGCAGGAAGTGTTGCGAACGCTCCCGCCGGAACCGGTGTTGGTGGGCGCATCCTTGGGTGGGTTCACCTCGATGCTGCTGGCCGGGGAGCGTGCACCGGGTGTCGCCAGTGCCGTCGTGCTGGTCGACATCGTGCCCAACATGAACCAGTCCGGGGCCAACCGGATCCATGCCTTCATGGCAGACCGCGTCAAATCGGGATTCGGGTCGCTCGAAGAAGTCGCTGACGCGATCGCCGAATACAATCCGCATCGGCCCCGACCCACCGATCTGCAGGGCCTGACCACCAACCTGCGCCGTCGCGGCGATCGGTGGTACTGGCACTGGGATCCGCAATTCATCAGCGGCACAGCGGCTTTCCCGCCGATCGAGGTCACCGACGTCGATCGGATGTATGCCGCGGTGGAAACGATTCTGCGCGACGGGGTTCCGATGTTGCTCATCCGCGGCCAGATGAGTGACTTGGTCAGCCAGGACAGCGCCGATGAGTTCCTGGCGCGCTTCCCGCAGGTAGAGTTCACCGATGTCCGCGGTGCAGGCCACATGGTCGCCGGTGACCGCAACGACATCTTCGCCGAAGCGGTGCTGAATTTCCTTGAGCGCCACGGGAAATGAGGTTCGCGCCGGTCGCTCTGTCGGCGTCGGCGGCCATACACCGCCCGCGCTCGTCGGCACTGAAGAACAACGGCTTGCATACCGGCAGTCAGCACCAGCACACTGTGTTGGCCAACTTGGTTTGTAATGTTGCCCGTTGGGTACCCGCGGAGAAAATGTGTGTTCGGCGGACGCGGCCACGACACGAAGGGTGAGCGGCACCAGTGACAGGAAAAGCAGTGGTGAAGCGTGGGGTTTTGGTAGGAGTGGTCAGCGCGGCCGTCGTCGCCTCGGCCTGCGCCGGCTGTTCCAGCAAGAAGTCGGACCAGGGTTCCTCTAGCGCCCCGCCGGCCGCGCCGGCGCCAAAGGTCGTCGTCGACGGCCAGCCGGTGAACGTTTCGGGACCGGTGACCTGCACGACGTCGGGAAACAACATCAGCATCGGCATCGGTGATGAGGCGAACGGCATCGGCGCGGTGGTCAGCACCGACAACCCGCCCATTGTCCACTCGGTCGGGCTGGGTGCCGTCAACGGCATCACGCTGGGATTCTCCGACGCCGCACCGAATCAAGGCACCAACGCCGGTGCGGCGGTGGACGGCAAGGCCTACGGCATCAAAGGCACCGCGTCAGGTGTCGACATGAGCAATCCGGACCAGCCGCAGTCGGTGACCAAATCCTTCGAGATGAGTGTGACCTGCCCGTAGCGCAGGCGTATCGAGGCCAAGCCCAGGAGGGGACGCAGCTATGCCCATGAAACGTGTTGTCAGCGCGGCAGCGGTCGCGGCCAGCTTGGTCGCCGCGTTGACGCTGGATCCGTCGGCCAATTCGGCTCCGATGATTCCATCCCTGCCCTTGGCGCCCGAGACGTCGGCAACACCGGCGCCGGCTACCACTGCGCCCAAGACGCAAAGTCAGGAGCCGCAAACGACGGCGCCGGCGACCACCCAGCCGCCCAGCACCGCCGCGCCACAAACCACGACGGCGGCTCCGCAGACCACGACCGCCGCGCCGACCACGACGGCGCCGACGACGACCCAGCCTGCCTCGCAGACGACCACGCCGCCGGCATCGCAGACAACGCCGTCGACGGGACAAACCACCACGGTGACGGGCGGACAAACCACCACCTCGCCGAGCGGGCAGACCACCACTCCGGCCGGACAGACGTCGACGGCGCCGAACTCGGCGACCACCACATCCGCCGGCCAGACGACGACCAACACCTCTGCGGCGGCGGCCATCCAGATCAACGTGATCCTCAACGCCCAGCCGACACAGCCCCCGCACCCGCCGTACATCCCGCGGGCGAACCTGGAGCGGGCCAGCAACCAGTTCGGCGGTCCCACCGATGCATACGGCTTCGCCTACCCCGGCCGGGGGGCGCCACCGCCACCGCGGCAGCGAGGCTTCGGCTGGAATGACGGCCCGGCTCCCGGCCACCCGCCGCCAAACTGGTTCGGCCCGCCGCCTCCCGGTGGCTGGAACGGCCCGCCGCCTCCTGGTGGCTGGAACCGGCCGTACTACGGTGCACCGCGCGACGTCGGGTACGGGCGCAACGACTTCGGCCGGTTCAACTACAACACCTTCACCGTCTTCCCAGTCTTCAACTGGCGATACGGCGGTTGGGGGTACTGGTTCTTCGGAGTCTGGGTTCCTCTGTACTGACCGGCTATTGACGGGCCGACACGGCCGACCGGACATTGGAGCGATTCTCGCCATTTTTCTGGCGTTCGCCTCCATGATGGCTATACGCCATACCACCGGGGGTAGCCGATGTCAGCCGTGCTCGTCGCGCCGGCCATTCTGGAGACCGTCGCGACCGAGGTAGCGCAGATCGGTTCGGTGATCAGCGCCACCAACCTGGTTGCAGCGTTGCCGACGACCGGGGTGGTGGCCGCGGCCGCTGACGAGGTCTCCGCGGCCATTGCGACACTGTTCGGCGCGCATGCGCAGGAGTACCAGGTGGTGGCTGCGCAGGCAGCCGCGTATCACGAACAGTTCGTGGGAGCCTTGAGCGCGGCGGCCGCGTCGTATGCCGGCGCCGAGGCCGCCATCGCGGCCGGGTTCCAGACCTGGGTCTATGACCCGGTGCATACGGCCGGTCAAGCTTGGATCCACAGCCCGCTGGGCTTGGCGCTCGATCCGGTCCTCAATGCGCCGACCAACGTGCTGCTCGGCCGCCCGTTGATCGGCAACGGTGCCGCAGGTACCGCGGCGGCTCCCACCGGCGGCGCCGGCGGGCTGTTGTTCGGCGACGGCGGCGCCGGTTACAGCCCGACGGGGGGAATCACGGCCGGCGGCAACGGCGGCAACGCCGGCCTGATCGGCAACGGGGGCCCCGGCGGGGCCGGGTTCGGTGGTGGGACCGGCGGTCTGGGTGGCGCCGGCGGCTGGCTGATGGGCAACGGCGGCCCGGGCGGTACCGGAGGATTCGGCGGTGCCGGCGGTCAGGCCTTGCTGTTCGGCGACGGTGGGCTCGGGGCCGGAACCGCGCCGACCGGGCGCGGCGGCTGGTTCGTCGGCACCGGCGGGGCTGGAGCCGGCGCGGGCGGTACCGGGCAGTCGATCGTCATCGACTTCGTCCGGCACGGCCAGACGGCAGCCAACGCCGCCGGCTGGATCGACACCGCCATCCCGGGATTGCCGCTCAATCAATTGGGGCTAGCGCAGTCCCAGGCCATCGCCGCTGCGTTCGGGTCGAGTAGTGACTACGCCGGCGTCTTCGCATCAGAGCTGATCAGGACGCAACAAACGGCTGCGGCGCTGACCAATTCGTTCGGTGTGCTGCCTGGGCTCAATGAGATCAGCGCCGGTTACTTCGACGGCCTACCGCAGATCAGTCCGGCGGGCTTGTTGTACCTGGCCGGTCCGGTCGCGTGGACGCTCGGCTTCCCCCTCTTCCCGATGCTGGCCCCGGGGTCCACCGATATCAACGGGATAGTGTTCAACCGAGGGTTCACCAGCGCGCTGCAGACCATCTACGGCAATGCCCTGGCGCATCCGGTCGCGAGCAACACCTCGGTGGCGTATTCCAGCGCTTTCACCATCGAGGCAGGGACCATGATGAACGTGAACAACCCCGACTTCTGGCTCATGCTCACTCATCCGGTGCTGCCCAATGTGGGCACCGTGGTGGTGCAGGGTGATCCCAACGGCGGCTGGAACTTGGTGAGCTGGGACGGCGTACCCGTCGGCCCGCCGTCACTACCGACCAAGCTTTTCGTCGACGTGCGCAACCTGATCACCGCGCCCCAATACGCCGTCTACGACATCGGGACGTCGCTGCTTACCGCAGATCCGACCACCATCCTCAGCGCAGTGCGCGACGGCGTCGACCAGATCGGCGGGGCAGTGACGCACTTCCCCGGGGCGGTCGCGCGGGATTTGGTCGGCGTATGAGCCCGACGGAGATTCGCTTCGTCGAAGTCGACCGCACCGGTGGGGTGGTCACCATCGAACTGATCAGCTCCAAACCGCTCAACATCGTCGGCAGCCCGGCCATCGACGCGTTGACCGACGCTTTCCGCGCCATCAGTCACGATCCCGACGTGCGGGTTGTCGTGCTGCGCGGCGCGGGGGAGAAGGCGTTCATCGGCGGCGCCGACATCAACGAGATGGTGACCCTGGACCGGTCCAGTGGTGAAGTGTTCATTCGCCGGCTTGCCGGATTGTGCGAGGCGATTCGCCAGTGCCCGGTTCCTGTCATCGCCCGGTTGGCGGGCTGGTGTCTGGGCGGCGGCTTGGAGATCGCAGTGTGTTGCGACCTGCGGATCGCCGAGGCAGGCGCCAAATTCGGGATGCCGGAAGTGGCCGTCGGCATCCCATCGGTCATTCACTCCGCGTTGCTGCCGGCATTGATCGGGGCCTCACACTCGGCGTGGCTGCTGCTGACCGGCGAGACCATCGACGCCGGTACCGCCGCATCGTGGGGCCTGGTGCACGAAGTGGTGGCAACCGGAGAACTGGACGCGCGCATCAACGAACTGACTGCGCGATTGAGCGGCTTCGGCCCGCACGCCGTCCGCCAGCAGAAGCGTCTGCTCAACAAGTGGTTCGACATGACGATTCACGGGGCCATCGAAGACAGCGTCGAGCAGTTCGGCCTCGCTTTCCTGACCGGAGAACCGCAGCAGCACATGCAAGCGTTTCTGTCCCGCAAGAGCTAGCGCGGGTAAGCGATTCGAGGATCCCGTTCAGCCGCAACGAGATTCGTCGGCGGGACGGACCACGCGCAGGTGCCGCGAGCGTGGCCGGCTGATCCGCTGCACGGTAGCTTCCGAGCGCATGCCCGAGCGTCGGGAGTCAGCCGCGCCGCTCGTGCGGTGCTGGGCGCCCACGAAGTCGTCGATAAGGCTGGCCACCGCGTCCGGACGTTCGGTGTGTGGATGGTGGGAGACGCCGGCAAGGATGTGCAGTCGGCTGTGCGGCATTGCTTGGTGGGCCGCGTACGCATGCGCGATGGGTATCACCCGGTCCTGGTCACCGCTGATGATCATCACCGGCACATTGGCGTTGGCGTGCAGGCGGTTCAACGCGCAGACCGCCTGGCCGCGGCGGTCCACGACGGCTCGCAGGGTGCGCAGGAACGCCTGCCGGTTCTCGGGGTTCGCCAATGCGGTGTGGGCTTCCCAGTGCTCGCTCAGATCCCGGTCGGCGTTTTTCAGGGCCGAAATCGCCTTGCGGGCAGTGATCACCGGTTTCGATGCGGCCACTTGCAGAACGTATTCCGAACCGGGCAGCGAGCACAGCCGCAAGGCGCGGTTCACCTCGCCGCCGAGGCCGCCGCTGCTGAGCAGAATCAGCCGCTCGCAGTAGTCACGGTGCTGGTGAGTGAACTGCATCGCGATGCCGCCGCCCAGGGAGTGACCGATAACGGTGACTCGGGGGATACCGAGCGCGTCGAGGAAATCACGCAACCACACCGCGAAGGCGCCCAATGAGTAGTCGCCGCGCGGCTTGGCGGTTTGGCCGTGGCCGAGCAGATCCGGAGCGATGACGCGGTAGTTCTTGGACAAGGCCGGGATCATCTTGCGCCAGTTGTTCGAGTTGCCGCCCATGCCGTGAATCAGCAACAGCACCTCGCCGGTGCCTTCGTCGCGGTAGGCGACGCGGTCACCGTGCAATTCGATCGTGTGGAGGTTGCTCATCATGCACCTGCTAGGTCACTCCGCGGGGGACTGGTGGTCGTTGTCGAAGTGAAGCCTGCGGTGCCGGCCTTGGAAAATCCTTGGGACTTTGTTGAGGCCCCGTTGGTGTCCCGAGTCGGTAGACCAGTACCCGCGTGCGGTGGCCAGCCGTCGATCCTGTCCGGCCGACGATCAAAGGTGCCGAACCCAGTGTTTACCCAGTCATGACAACGTACGTATTGGTGCACGGCGCCTGGCACGACGGTTCCTGCTGGAATCAGGTGATCAAACGTCTGGAGTTCCTCGGCCACACCGCTTTCGCGCCTACCGCCGCCGGGCATGGCAAGGGCGTCGACAAGCGAGTCAGCCATGCCGACTCCACTCGCTCGATCGTTGATTTCATCGTCGACACAGCTTTGACCGACATCGTTCTCGTCGGCCACAGCTTCGGCGGCACCGTGATAAGCAAAGTGGCAGAAGCCATTCCCGGTCGCATCCGACGCCTGGTCTTCTATGCCGGTTTTGTTCTCGACGACGGTGACCGGCTCGTTGACAATGTTCCGCCCGACCATGCCAAGGAATTCGCCAGCCTCGCGGCGGAATCGCCGGACGCAACAGTGATGCTTCCGTTCCGACTTTGGCGTGAGGTCTTCATGAACGACGCCGGTCTGGAGTTGGCTCGCAGCTGCTACGAGCGACTGTCGCCGCAACCGAGCCGGCTCTTCAGCGAACCGCTGAACCTGAAGAAGTTCTACGCCCTGGACATCCCACGTAGCTATCTGCTGCCCACCGAAGACTCGGCCATCGTGCCCGGGGAGTGGGGTTGGCACCGGTTTCCGAAGATGGCGGACCGACTGGGCCTGCACCGCATGTTGCGAATGCCCGGCGGCCACGAAGGTTTCTTCACCAACCCCCATGAACTAGCCAACAGGATCATCGATGCCGGCCGCGACTGACGCGGTCGAAGGGTAGAGCCCCCTGTCAGGATTGAACTGACGACCGCTCGCTTACAAGGCGAGTGCTCTACCACTGAGCTAAGGAGGCCGGGTAAAACAGTCGCCAGCCTAACCGGTCACGACTCCCCGTCGATGATCCGCTGCGAGCGCACCGGACGCGTTGTCGAGCGGCGCGCCACCCGGCGGCCCGGCAGTGGGATGCGGTCGGCGATATTGCTCAGCGGGTTGACCACCATGGTCAACGCGATGACGGCCTCCTGCAGGGTGGCGATGGCCGGCTCGAGGGCCTCCATCCCGGGTGCCAGCCGGGCCAGCGTGTCCGCCACGTCGGCCAACTGCTCCAGCGGGCCGTTCTTGGCGGTCAGCTTGTCGATCAGCCCGCCCTCGGCCAGCAACTTGTCGGCCAGGCCGTCCTCGGCCAGCACCCGCTCGATCAACCCGTCGGGGGCCAACAATTGATCGGCCACTCCGCCGGGCTGCAGGGCCCGCTCGAGCCCCCCGCCCTCGGCGGTCAAGCGGTCGAGCAAACCGCCGGGCTGGGTCAGCTGGTCGACCAAGCCGCCGGGACGCAGCAACCGGTCCATCGGTCCGTCGGAGGCGATCGCGCGCCCCAGTGGCATGTCCTCGTCCAGCAACCGGGCCAGCCGGTTGGCCCGGGCGAGCGCGTCGTCGATGCCGAGCATGTTGGCCATCGCATTGGATCCGCGCGGACCGCTGGGGTCACCGAGTGCCTTCTTGGCCAGGCCAACCGCCGCGCCCGCGAAGTTGAGGCTGGTTTCTGCGGCCGCTAAACCGGTCCGGGCCGGCGCGGTCGCCAGGGCCACGAGGTTCTTGCCGAGGTTCATCCTGTGAGTCTATTCGTGACGCGGCCCGATTTTTTCGGTACGGGTCCAAGCTGTTCCAATGATTCCTGGCAGACTACTTGCAGACTACTCGCAACGGGCTTTCAGGAAGTACACAATGATTGTTCAGCAAACGCTCAACCACTCTTCGGGAGAGTGGATGTCATGACGACCGGAACCGCAGGGCAGACCGCCGCGCCGGAAGCTCGCGTACTCGTCGTAGACGACGAGGCCAACATCGTCGAACTGCTGTCGGTCAGCCTCAAATTTCAGGGCTTCGAGGTCTTCACGGCCACCAACGGCGCCCAGGCCCTCGATCGGGCCCGCGAAGCGCGCCCGGATGCGGTGATCCTTGACGTGATGATGCCCGGGATGGACGGCTTCGGGGTGTTGCGCCGGTTGCGCGCCGACGGCATCGACGCGCCGGCGCTGTTCCTCACCGCACGAGACTCGTTGCAGGACAAAATCGCCGGGTTGACGCTGGGCGGCGATGACTACGTGACCAAGCCGTTCAGCCTGGAGGAGGTGGTGGCCCGGCTGCGGGTCATCTTGCGGCGGGCGGGCAAGGGCGGCGCCGAACCGCGCAATGCTCGCCTGACGTTCGCCGACATCGAACTCGACGAGGAAACGCACGAGGTGTGGAAGGCCGGGCAGCCGGTGTCGCTGTCGCCCACGGAGTTCACCCTGCTGCGGTACTTCGTGATCAACGCCGGCACCGTGCTGAGCAAGCCGAAGATCCTCGACCACGTGTGGCGCTACGACTTCGGCGGCGATGTCAACGTCGTCGAGTCGTATGTCTCCTACCTGCGGCGCAAGATCGACACCGGTGAGAAGCGGCTGCTGCACACGCTGCGTGGTGTGGGATACGTGTTACGGGAGCCGCGATGAGCGCGCTCGCTGCAATCGGCTAGGTAGCAGAGCATGCCCGGACGCCGATCACGCGGAATCCCGCTGCGGGTGGGCCTGGTCGCAGCCACCCTCTTGCTGGTGCTGTGCGGTCTGCTGGCCTCGGGCGTCGCCGTCACCTCGATCCTGCGTCAGAGCCTGATCAACCGGGTCGACTCCACGCTGCTGGATGCGTCGCGCACCTGGGCGCAGACGCCGTGGAAGCACACGCTGAACAACGCCGAAGGCCCCGACCCGGCCCGCCCGCCGTCCAAGTTCTACGTGCGCGGCATCAGCCCTGACGGCCACACCATGACCGCCATCAACGACCGCAACGCCGAGCCCGCGCTGCCCATCGATAATGACGTCGGCCCCGTCCCGACGACGCTGTCCTCGGTCAACGATTCCGACATCCAGTGGCGCGCGGTGACCGTGCGGGGAGCCCGCGGTGGTCTGACCACCGTGGCCATCGACTTGTCCGACGTCCAGCACACCGTCAGCGCGCTGGTCTGGCTGCAGGTGGGGATCGGGGCGGCGGTTCTGGTCGTGGTCGGCCTGGTCGGCTATGGCGTGGTGCAGCGCAGCTTGAAGCCGCTGTCCGAAGTCGAACAGACCGCTGCGGCCATCGCGGCCGGTCAACTGGACCGTCGCGTCCCGGAACGGGATCCGCACACCGAAGTGGGTCGACTGTCGTTGGCGCTCAACGGGATGCTGGCCCAGATACAACAGGCGCTGGCGTCTTCGGAATCCTCGGCCGACAAGGCCCGCAGTTCCGAAGACCGCATGCGCCGCTTCATCACCGATGCCAGCCACGAATTGCGCACGCCGCTGACCACCATTCGCGGCTTCGCTGAGCTGTATCGGCAGGGCGCGGCGCGCGACGTCTCCATGCTGCTCTCGCGCATCGAGAGCGAAGCGAGCCGAATGGGCTTGCTCGTCGACGATTTGCTGATGCTGGCGCGCCTGGACGTGCAGCGCCCGCTGGAACACCATCGGGTGGATTTGCTTGCGCTGGCCAGCGATGCGGTGCACGACGCCCGCGCGATCGACCCAAAACGCACGATCACCCTCGAGGTCCTCGACGGCCCCGGCACCCCGGAAGTTCTCGGCGACGAACCGCGGATCCGCCAAGTGCTCAGCAACCTCGTCGCCAACGCGTTGCAGCACACTCCCTCTAGCGCCGACGTCACCGTGCGGGTCGGTACCTCCGAAGACGACGCGGTACTCGAAGTCGCGGACCAGGGACCCGGCATGAGCCAAGAGGACGCCTCACGGATATTCGAGCGGTTCTATCGCACCGACTCGTCGCGCGCTCGGGCCAGCGGCGGCACCGGACTGGGACTGTCGATCGTCGACTCGTTGGTCAAGGCCCATGGCGGCGCGGTCACGGTCACCACGTCACCCGGAGAGGGCTGCTGTTTCCGGGTCACGCTGCCCCGCGTCAGCGACGTCGCCGCCCAGGTGGGTGAACCGGTCAGCTGAGTGGCTCAGGTCAGCTGCGCCAGCGCAGCCTTGATCCTGGCCTGTGCGTCATCCAACGATTCCGGTGACGGGTTGCGGTCGACGTTGGCGAAACCGAAGTCGCCCAGACTGCGGGTGGGGAAGACGTGCACGTGCAGATGCGGCACTTCGAGCCCGGCGATGATCACCCCGGCGCGGTCGACCTGGAACGCCTTGCACACCGCCTTGCCGATCAACTGGCTCACGCCCATCACCCGGGCGAAGACCGGTGGGTCGATGTTCTGCCATTGATCGATCTCTTTGCGCGGCACCACCAATGTGTGGCCTTGGGTCATGGGCTCGATCGTCAGGAAGGCGACGATGTCGTCGTCCTCGTAGACAAACCGGCCGGGGAGCTCACGGTTGATGATCTTGGTGAAGATCGACGCCATGAGTTCAGCATAGGTGGGACGCCGCGCCCGCCGAGATTGCCCGCATGGCTGCGGTTGCAACCGCGATGACGACCATGGGGGCAATTTCGGCGCCGACCAGGCAACCGGAAGCGGCGCTCAGCCTTCTTGACCGAAGGTCATCATCTCGAGGTTCCAGTAGCCGCGCATGTTGGTGATCAGGCCCGCCTCGTTGACGCGGTAGGTGAACACGCCGCGCACCGAACTGGTGACTCCGCCTTCGAACTTGCTGTCCAGTACCAAGATGTGTGCGATCTCCTGGGGAGAACTGGACGGGAACGTCTCCTCGCAGGTGATGGTCAAGTTGTTCGCGGCGATGTTGGTGTCGTAGAAATTGGCGACGCCGTCTTTGCCCTTCACCCCGGTGCCGTCGGGATTGGTGACCGACTTGCCGATCGGGTCCTCGATGACGACGTCGTCGGCCATCAGCGCAAGCCAGCCCTCCCGGTCGTGGGCTTGCACGCAGCGCCACGACGATTGTGACGCGGTCAGCGCGGGGGATTGGACGGTTTGGGTCATTGCTACCTCTCCTTCGTCAAATGGCACACGCGGCGCGCGCGCCGTCCTCGGTGGCTTTGCGGATCAGGCCCAGGCCGCTGCAGTCGCCCGCGGCGTGCACCGGCGTGCCAGGCAGGGCGGTAACCAATTCGTCGAACAACCGGGTGTCTGGTTCGACCGTTCCGGCCAGCACGACGCTGTCGGCCGGCAGTTCGCGAGGGTTTCCCCCTGATGGTGTGAACACCACTGCCCTGGGGTTGATGCGTGAGACGTCGGCCCGCACGTGCACCGTGACGCCGAGTCGGTCCAGCCGGTCCATGTGTTCGGTCTTGCGCTTGTTACCCACTTCGGGCGCGATGTCTTTGCCACACTCCAAGATCGACACCAGGCGGCCTCGGCCGGCCAGGAATTCGGCGAGTTCGAGTGCGACCAAATCCGCACCGATGATGGTCACGCGTCGACCTAGCGGCATCCATGCGCGGGTCGCCAACCGCAGCGCCGCCGGGCGCACCAACCGTTGCCGCCAGCCGGCCATCATCCGGGCCGCCAACCGCTGCCAAGTGGGGTCCGTCGTGTTCGCGCCCCCGCCCAGTGCTTCGCGCAACCCCGGACCGGTCAGCACGTGAGGCAGGTCGGCTCCGGGAATGTGGGGGACCGCGACGTGTCCGCCGGTGGCCACCACCACCGCATCCGGCGCTAACGCCACCGTGTCCGGGGCCGAGACGTGTTGGCGCAGTTCGACCTGCACCGGACTTAGCCGGATCTCCTGGCGCAGATAGTGCAGGAACGGTTGGTTCTCCGGATGCAGGACGCATGCCCAGCGCAGCGCGCCGCCCAACTGCCCGGCACGTTCGAACAGGGTGACCCGATGACCGCGTTCGGCGGCCACCCGGGCCGCCTCCAGTCCGGCCGGGCCGCCGCCGATGACCACTACCCGTTTGCCATGCGGCGCGCGGGGAGCGGCCAGTTCTCGTTCCTTGCCGGTCCGAGGATTGACGGCGCAGTCCACCGAGAAGCGTTGTTCCATTGCGTCAATGCAGTTTTCACACGAGATGCACTTGCGGACCCGGTGCGCTTGACCATCGGCCAGCTTGCGCGGCAAGTCCGGATCGGCCAGCAGGGGCCGTCCCATGGCGACGAAATCGGCGCGCCCTGCGGCCAGGATGCGTTCGGCTCGCACCGGGTCGTGAATGCGTCCCACCGCGATCACCGGCACGTCTACCACCTGCTTGACCGCGGCCGCCGCGCCAACGTTGACCTCGTCACCGTCATCGGCGCCGTTGACCATGCCGGTCACCAGCCGGTCGATCACCCCACCGCTGACGTGAAACGCGTCCACCCCGGCGGCGACGAGTTCGGTTGCGATCCTCGGGGTTTCGAAGATCGCTCGACCACCGGCGACGCGTTCGTACCCGGAGATGCGCAGCGTGATCGGCAGCGCATCACCGATCTCCGCCCTGATCGCGGCCAGCACTTCGAGCACCGCCCGCAACCGGCCGCGCGCGGAGCCGCCGTAGTCGTCGGTGCGCCGGTTACGTTGCGGCGCCAAGAAAGAACCCAACAGCATGTAGCCGTGGGCGGCGTGCAGTTCGATACCGTCGTAGCCGGCCTCGACCGCACGGCGCGCGGCGGCCTTGAACAAGTCGAATACCTCGGTGAGTTGTCGCGCGGTCATCTCCACCGACGGCCGACCCGTGAGGTAGGAGGGAATGACCGACGGTCCCAGCGACGTTACGCCGAACATTTCCGGTCCCAGCCCGTCGGGTCCGGCGTGCACGATCTGCGGCTGGATCTTGGCACCGCGTTCGTGCACGACGTCGACCAGCGCCCGGTGCGCCGCCACGGCGGCATCGGTGGCGAGATGCAGACCACCGGGCGTCTCGGGATGCTGATGGTCAATACCCGTGGCGCCCAACGTGATCAGACCGACCCCGCCCTGGGCGCGCGCTGCGAAGTAGTCACGCGTGCGCTGCGACGGTAACCCGTCCGGCGTCCCGTACATGGTCTCCATCGGAGACATGACCAGCCGGTTGCGCACCGCCATGGCGCCGATGCGCCCCGGCGCCAGCAGGTGCGCGAAGCCGGCCACGCGCGGTGCCGAGCCGCTTAGCGGTCGGCGTCGGTGTAGCGGATCACGCCGCGAATGTTCTTGCCGTCCAACATGTCCTGGTAACCCTCGTTGATCTGCTCGAGGCGGTACTGGGTGGTGACCATGTCGTCCAGGTTGAGCTTGCCGGCCTTGTACATCGACAGCAGTTGCGGAATGTCGTACTGCGGGTTGCCGCCGCCGAAGATGGTGCCCTGCAGGTTCTTCTGCATCAGCGTCAACATGGCGAGGTTCAACGTCACGTTGGTATCCATCAAGCTGCCGATGGCCGTCGCCACGCAGGTGCCGCCCTTGGCGGTGATGTTGAGGTAGTTGTCGATGTCCGAGCCGTGTAGTTCACCGACCGTCACGATCACCTTGTGGGCCATCAGACCGTAGGTCACCTCGGCGATGCCCATCAACGCGGCGTTGATGTCGGGATAGACGTGGGTGGCGCCGAACTTCAACGCCTGGTCGCGCTTCCATTCCACCGGGTCGATGGCGAAGATGTAGCGGGCCCCGGAAGCGGCCGCGCCCTGCAGGGCGGCCATACCGACGCCGCCGACGCCGACGATGGCGACGTCCTGGCCCGGGCGAATGTCGGCGGTGCGGACCGCCGAACCGTAGCCGGTGGTGACGCCGCAGCCGACCAGCGCGGCCACCTCGAACGGTACCGACGGGTCGATCTTCACCACCGAGCTGCGGTGCACCACCATGTACGGCGAGAAGGTGCCCAGCAGCGTCATCGGAAACACATTCTGGCCGCGGGCCTGGATCCGGAAGGTGCCGTCGCTGACCGCCGCGCCGGCCAGCAAGCCGGCGCCCAGGTCACACAGGTTGCGCATGCCGGACTGACACGTCGGACATTGGCCGCACGACGGGATGAACGACAAGACCACGTGATCCCCGGGGGCGATGTCTTCCACGCCGGGGCCGACCTCGGTCACGATGCCGGCGCCCTCGTGTCCGCCCAACACCGGGAAGCCCGCCATCGGGATCCCACCGGTCACCAGATGATGGTCGGAGTGGCACATACCGGCCGCCTCCATCTGGATCTTGACCTCGTCTTTCTGCGGGTCACCGATCTCGATGTCCTCAATGGACCAGGGCTGGTTGAACTCCCAGATCAGAGCGCCTTTTGTCTTCACGTTGGACCTGACCCCATTTCGCCTTTGAATTGGAAGTGCCTGGCCCCATCTTGCCGGGCACGGTGGTGACGAGTGCCACGCGGCACTCTTGTTGCGTCAGCATAGCGGTGGAACAAATCAAATGCTTGGTTGGGCCTTGTCGAACCCGACGTCCCGCTCACCAGATCGGGACGGGCGTCTTGCCGAGCGGGTAGTAGCCGGGCAGCTTCTCACCGGCCAGGCTGCGCTCGATGCGCCGCTGCATGCCTGGGGAGAGCTTCCCGGCCTTCATGAGGTCCAAATACAGGGCCTGGACGTGGCCGAAGTCGAAGAAGTCGCGTTGCCACTCGATCTTGGCGTCGGCGTTGAGCCGGAACCAGCTACCGCCGATGCCATAGATCTCCGACTTCGAACCGTCGGCGTCGGTGGCCACCTGTTTCCAGAAGCCGACGATCTCGCCCTGCTTGTCGTCGATGATGACCTTCTGATAGGGGTACTGCCAGTTCTCCAAACCTTCCATTTCCAAGCCCAGCGCGATGTCGCGAATCTCGTCGATGCCGACGCACATCACGTCCTCTTTGGGTCCGATGTTCCAGCCGTAGGTGGCGTCATCGGCATAGAAGTCGGCGAGGACCTTCCAGTCGCCCTCGCGCTCGGCCGCGCGGTTGGCCTCCAGCCAGCGCTCGACCCAGTCTTCGAGTGCTTCCCGTGAGTGTGACGCCATCGGTCAATCTTCTTTCTCTTCGATCAATAGTGCTTGGGTAGGGCACATTTGGACGGCCCGCTCGATTTCGTCGCGGGCGTCTTCGGGTGGTTCGGGGTCGGGGATCTCGACCTTGCCCCGCTTGGGCACACTGAAGTAATCCGGTGCTTCCAGTTCGCACATGGCGTGCCCCTGGCACAGCTCCAGATCCACTTGAATTCGATACGCGCCCACGGTCATTACTCCTTCAAACGCCACGCTTGCGGTAACGCACCTTGGCGGGCCGGGCCAGCTGCACCACCATCTTGGAGTGGTCGTTGCGATAGCTGTCGGCCGGTTGGGCCATCTCGAATTCGTACTCGCGTAACAACACCGAGAAAATCGCCTTGATCTGCATGGTGGCGAATGCCGCGCCGACGCAACGGTGTCGGCCGGCGCCGAACGGGATCCAAGTCCAGCGGTGGGCAATGTCGGCTTGCTCCGGCTTGTCGTACCGGTCGGGATTGAAGGCATCGGGGTCGGGGAAGTCTTCGGCGATGCGGTTGGAGATCGCCGGAGACGCGGCGACGTAGTCCCCGTTGCGGATCGGGAAGCCCTCCACTTCGAAGTCGCCTTTGGCGACACGCATCAGGATGATCAGCGGCGGATGCAGGCGCAGGGTTTCCTTGACCACATTGTCCAGCTTCGGAATCTGGCGCAGCGCGTGGAAACTGACCTCCTGGCCGTCGGCGTAGAGGTCTTCCAGTTCGGCGAGGACTTCGGCGTAGGTGTCGGGGTGGCGGATCAGTTCGATCAATGTCCACGCCGACGTACCGGAACTGGTGTGGTGGCCGGCGAACATCAATGAGATGAACATGCCCGTCACCTCGTCGGCGGAGAACCGGGCGTTGCCTTCCTCGTCTTTGATCGACACCAACACGTCGAGCATGTCGCGGTCCGCTTTGTCTTTGGGCGGGTTGGCAGCTCGCTGGTTCATGATGTCCTGCACCAACGCCACCAAGTCCTTGCGGGCCTGGTCGCGGCGCTGGAAGCTTTCGATCGGCAGGTAGGGGTCGACGTAACACAACGGGTCGGTGCCGCGTTCCAGCTCGTGGTAGTAGTGGGCGAACCGGGAGTCCAGTTGGTTGCGAAACTTCAGGCCGATCAGGCAGGCCGTCGACGTGTAGATGGTGAGCTCGGCGAAGAAGTCGAGCAAGTCGATTTCGCCTTCGTCGCCCCAGTCGGCGATCATCCGCTTCACTTCACCCTCAATGGTGGTCGCATGACCCTTCATCTGCTCGCCACGCAGCGCCGAGTTGTGCAGCATCTCTTTGCGCCGCTCGGGGCTGGCGTCGAAAACGACGCCCTTGCCGAAGATCGGCGTCATGAAGGGATAGGCCTCGGCCTGGTCGAGATCCTCGTCGGCGGAACGGAAAAAGAATTCGTTGGCGTTCGCCCCGGACAGCAGGATGACCTGCTTGTCCGCGAGTTGGAATGCGCCGACGTCACCGCACTCGCTGCGGGTTCGCTGCATCAAACCGATTGGGTCGGTGCGGAATTCTTCGAGGTGGCCGTGCTCGTCCTCGCCGCCGGAAACGCGCGGCACCACCGCTGTTGAGGTCATGAATTCAGGGCTTTCTCATCGACTTTCAGCTGCTGCCGCTCTTTGATCGCGGCCAGCGGGGCTTCGGGCTGCAACTCCATGTTCGCGATGAAGCCACCGCGCGGTGTCTCGGCCACGAACGTGATGGCCCGGGCCAGGTCCGCGGCGCGCAGGAAGTAATCGTGGCGTGCTTGCCCCCACTTCGCCCAGTCCTCCAGCGCAGGGCCGATCTTGTCGGCCGGCAGGCTCCAACCCATCGACGTCTTCGTCGGCCCCGGGTGCACGATCGAGGCCCGGACGCCGGTCCCCTCGAGTTCCATCTGCAGGTTGGTCACCATCGCCAGCAGCGCCGCCTTGGCGGCACCATAGGCACCCATATGCGGGCGCTGGCGAAGTGCCACATCGGAACCCACGAAGATGAGGTCGCCGCGCTGTCGCTCGAGCATGCCCGGCAGCACCGCTGTGGCAAGCCGGTTCGCACCGACCAGATGAATCTGCAGCTGCGACTCGAACTCGTCGGTGGTGATCTCGGCGAGCTTGCCGAAATAGGTGTCACCCGCCCCGGCGACCAGCACCTCGATGTCTCCGAGAGCATCGGTTGACTGCGCGAAGAAAGACTTCACCGAATTCGGATCGGTGACGTCCAAATGAAAGCCCACGGCCTCGCCGCCCTCGGCGTTGATCTTGCCGACGATGTCGTTGAGCTTCTCGACCCGGCGAGCACCCAGGGCGACCGGGAAGCCGTGCGCTGCGAGAGTGATGGCGGTTGCCTCACCAATACCCGACGATGCGCCGGCCACGATGGTGGGGCGTCGTTCGGGCAGCGGTTCGAAGCGGGGCATTTACTTGGCCTCCACGGTGATCGGCAGGTGGGCGAATCCGCGGACGTTGCTGGAGTGGACTCGGACGGCGTTGGCCTCGTCGACTTCATAGCCGCGGATTCGCTTGAACAGTTCGGTGAGCGCTACCCGCGCTTCCATCCGCGCCAGATGGGCGCCCAGGCAGAAGTGCGCTCCGCTGCCGAAACTGAGTAATTTCGAACCCGTCTCGCGCCCGATGACGTAGTCGTCGGGGTTGTCGAACACCCGCTCGTCCCGATGGGCCGAGCCCGGCAGCAGCAACAGCACGTCGCCTTCCGGAATAGTGGTGCCGTAGAGCTCGAGCGGGCCGGACACGGTGCGAGCCAGGATTTGGCTGGACGTGTCGTAGCGCAAGGTCTCCTCCACCCACAGCGGAATCTGCCCCAGGTCGGTGTAGAGGGGAGCCAGCTGCTCGGGGTTGCGATGACCCCAAAATGCGGCGTTGGCAAGCAATTTCGTTGTCGTCTCGTTGCCCGCGATGACCATCAAGAACATGAAGCCGAGGACTTCCTCGTCGGTGAGCCGGTCGCCGTCGATTTCGGCTTCCAGCAGCGCGGAGGTCAAATCATCGGTCAACTTCTTGCGGCGCTCCTCGATCATGCCCTGGTAGTAGACGATCAGGTTGATCGACGCTTCGATCGCCGAGGCGGGCACATCGTTGACGCCGTCGTCGCGGTGCATGACGCCGTCGGCCATCGCGCGGATGCGGTCGCGGTCGGCCACCGGGACACCCATCAGTTCGGAGATGACGTCCATTGGCAGCTTGCCGGCGAATTCGGCGACGTAGTCGACGGTTCCAGAACCGGCCTGCTCCAGCATGACGTCCAGATGCTGTGTCGCGAGTTCGGTGACCCGCGGCTCGAGTTCACGAATCCGGCGTGGCGTGAACCCTTTTGACACCAAGGTGCGCAGCCGCAGATGCGCCGGGTCGTCCATCGCCAGGAAAGACATCGTCTTCGCCGCGTGCGGGCCGCGGGACACCGGATCCAGCGAGACGCCGTCGCGGTTGGACAGCGTGGTGCTGTTGCGGAAACCCCGGTGCACGTCACTGTGTCGCGACACCGCCCAGAAGCCGAGTTGCTCATTGCGATACAGCGGCGCCTCGTCGCGTAGCCGCCGATAGTACGGGTAGGGGTCCTCGTGGAAGTCGTAGTCGTAGGGGTCCAGGATCAGCTCGGGATCGCCCACGCTGACGGTCATTGGTTGCCCTCCTGGTCGTTTGCGGAACCAGCCAGGATCAGGTGCACAACTCCGGCCAACCGGTCGGCGATCTCGTGGTAGGTGAACTCACCGCTGCCCGCCTGCACGAGCGCGCCGAAAAACGCCATCTCCAAAGCGGATACCGTTACCGGCTCGGCGCCGGGCCCGATGGCCGAGGCGATGCGGCGGTGAATCTCCGCGCCGATCCGGTCGCGGGCGGCACGCACCGCAGGGTCGGTTGCACCGCCGAGCAACGCCGCTGTGCAGGCGGCTCCGACCTCCGGCTCGTCGGCTACCACCAGGGCCAGATGCCGCAGCGCCTGGTCCACTCGCACGGGCATGGGCTGGTTGACGTCGGTGAAATACGGCACTTGCCGTACCAGGTGCAGATATACCTCGGCGATCAGATGGTTCTTCGACGAGAAGTACGTGTAGGCAGTGGCCGGCGCTACCTTCGCGCGCGCGGCCACCATGCGCACCGTCAAATCGGCGTACGAGCTTTCTCGCAGCGTCTCCATCCCGGCCGCCAACACCTTGCGGAAGGTCTCTTCCTGGCGGCGGTTGCGCGGCGCTGATCCCGTCGGCTGCCCGGCGGGGGTTGTGACGCTCAGCAGTGCATCGCTGGACACATGTCCAAGCTAAAGGATGGCCGGTGGCCGAAGCAACCCCGTGGCGCAAACGGGCAGGTGACGGGCGTTACGCGGGTGTCGTTGGCTCGGGCGGGACGCTGGGCTCTTGCACCCCGAAGGGCGCCAGGGCTATGGTTCGCAGGGGCATACCGGACAAGTGTCCAACTGGATGGAGCTGGTTATGGCGTTATTGGCCAACGGCGTGAGTGCGCTGTTCATCGACGGCAAACTGACCGAGGGCAGCGCTGGAACGTTCCCGACGGTTAACCCGGCGACCGAGGAGGTGCTGGGCGCCGCCGCCGACGCCGATGCCGCGGACATGAGCCGCGCCATCGATGCCGCGCGGCGTGCCTTCGACGACACCGACTGGTCGCGCAACACTGACCTGCGGGTCCGGTGTGTGCGGCAACTGCGGGATGCGCTGCAGCAACATATCGAAGAGCTGCGAGAACTCACCATCGCCGAAGTCGGCGCCCCGCGCATGCTGACGTCGATCGCCCAGTTGGAAGGACCGGTCAACGACCTGGCCTTCGCGGCCCAGACGGCCGAATCCTATTCGTGGCGGCAAGATTTGGGCGAGGCGGCTCCGATGGGCATTCCCACTCGGCGCACCGTGGTGCGGGAAGCCGTCGGGGTCGTCGGCGCCATCACCCCCTGGAACTTCCCGCACCAGATCAACCTCGCGAAACTGGGTCCTGCGCTGGCTGCCGGCAACACCGTCGTTCTCAAGCCGGCACCAGACACCCCTTGGTGTGCGGCAGTTTTGGGCGAGATCATCGCCGAACACACCGACATCCCGCCGGGCGTGGTCAACATCGTCACCTCCAGCGACCACAGCGTCGGGGCCCTGCTGGCCAAAGACCCGCGGGTGGACATGGTCTCGTTCACCGGCTCCACCGCAACCGGTCGCAGCGTGATGTCCGACGCCGCGGCGACAATCAAGAAAGTGTTTCTCGAACTGGGCGGCAAGTCGGCGTTCATCGTGCTCGACGACGCGGATCTGGGCGCAGCGGTTGGAGTTGCGGCGTTCTCGGTCTGCATGCACGCGGGGCAAGGGTGTGCGATCACCACTCGGCTCGTGGTGCCGCGAGCCCGCTATGACGAGGCGGTGTCCATTGCGGCGGGAACCATGTCGGGCATCAAACCCGGTGACCCCACCGACTCCGGAACAATCTGCGGCCCTTTGATTTCCGGGCGACAGCGCGACCGCGTGCAGGGCTATCTCGACCTGGCCGTCGCGGAAGGGGGAAGCTTCGCCTGCGGTGGTGGCCGGCCCGCGGACCGTGACGTCGGTTTCTTCATCGAGCCCACTGTGATTGCCGGTCTGGACAACACCGCCCGGCCGGCCCGGGAGGAGATTTTCGGGCCGGTGCTGACCGTGATCGCGCACGACGGCGACGACGACGCGGTCCGGATCGCCAACGACTCGGCTTATGGCTTGTCTGGAACGGTGTTCGGCGCCGACCCGGAACGGGCCGCACAGGTCGCGGCGCGGTTGCGGGTCGGCACGGTCAACGTCAATGGCGGCGTCTGGTATTCGGCTGACATGCCGTTTGGCGGGTACAAGCAGTCTGGCAACGGCCGGGAAATGGGTCTGGCCGGGTTCGAAGAGTATATGGAAATCAAAGCCATTGCGACAGCGGCACATTAGACAACCGCAAAGGAGTACGGGTGGGCCAGTTCGATAACAAGGTAGCCATCGTCACCGGGTCCGGTGGGGGCATCGGTCAGGCATACGTCGAAGCCCTGGCTCGGGAGGGCGCGGCGGTCGTGGTGGCCGACATCAACGCCGAGGCGGCTGAAGGCGTGGCGAAACAAATTGTCGCCGACGGGGGAACGGCGATCAGCGTTCCGGTCGACGTGTCCGACCCCGGATCGGCCAAGGCGATGGCCGATCGCACCTTGGCCGAATTCGGCGGCATCGACTACCTGGTGAACAACGCCGCGATCTTCGGAGGCATGAAACTGGACTTCCTGCTGACCGTGGATCCCGAGTACTACAAGCGGTTCATGAGTGTGAACCTCGACGGTGCACTGTGGTGCACCCGCGCGGTGTACAGGAAGATGGCCAAGCGCGGCGGCGGCGCGATCGTCAATCAGTCGTCCACCGCGGCGTGGTTGTACGCGAACTTCTACGGTCTGGCCAAGGTCGGCATCAACGGCCTGACCCAACAACTTTCCCGGGAACTGGGCGGACAGAACATCCGGATCAACGCCATCGCCCCCGGACCCATCGACACCGAGGCCAACCGTACGACGACGCCGCAGGAAATCGTCGATGACATCGTCAAGGGACTTCCTTTGTCGCGGATGGGCACCCCGGCGGATCTGGTCGGGATGTGCCTGTTCTTGCTCAGCGATCAGGCGTCGTGGATCACCGGGCAGATCTTCAATGTCGACGGCGGACAGATCTTCCGGTCATGACCCACACTGCGCCGACGCCACGGTTGGGATACATCGGTCTGGGTAACCAGGGCGCGCCGATGGCCAAGCGCCTGGTCGACTGGCCGGGCGGGCTGACGGTATTTGACGTCCGCACCGAAGCCATGATTCCGTTCGTCGACTGCGGCGCCACCGCCGCCGCCGGGTTGTCCGAGGTCGCCCAGGCCGACATCATCAGCATCACGGTGCTCAACGACGAGCAGGTGCGCGAGGTGATCACCGGGGCGGACGGGCTGGCCGCACACGTCAAGGCCGGCACCGTGATTGCGATCCACTCCACCATCGGCTACACCACCGCCGAGGACTTGGCGCGTCAATTGGAGCCGCAAGGCGTCCATGTGATCGACGCGCCGGTCAGCGGCGGTGCCGGTGCGGCCGCCGAGGGCAAGTTGGCCACCATGGTCGGTGCCGACGAAGAAACGTTCCAGCGGATCAAAGAGCCGTTCTCCAGGTGGGCGTCGCTGGTGATCCGTGCCGGTGAACCGGGTGCGGGCACCCGAATGAAGTTGGCCCGCAACATGCTTACCTTCGTGTCGTATGCCGCCGCTGCCGAAGCCGAGAAGCTGGCCGAAGCCAGCGGGTTGAGCCTGCGGGCATTGGCCAAAGTGGTGCGGCACAGTGACGCCCTCACCGGCGGTCCCTCCGCGATCATGTTCCGCAACACGAGTGCGGCGCTGGAACCCGACGATCCGCTACGCCCGATGATGGAGCACACGCGCGGTCTGGGAGAGAAGGACTTGAGCTTGGCGTTGGCGCTCGGTGAGGCGGTATCGGTCGATCTGCCGTTGGCCGAATTGGCTTTGCAACACCTGGCGGCCGGACTCGGCGTACCGCACCCGGAAAGCAAACCCAAGGAGGCGTGATGGACGAACAGCGCCGCAAAGGCCTCGAGAAGATGAACGAGGTCTACGGCTGGGAGATGCCCAATATCGAAGGCGACGCATACTTCGACCTCACAGTCGACCACTTGTTCGGCAGCATCTGGACCCGGCCAGGTC
>NZ_LZLE01000327.1 GCF_001673155.1 Mycobacterium sp. 1423905.2
CCGCCGAGCACGGAAGCGACCGCCCCAGCCCCCACCAGCGCCCCGGCCGAGGCACCAGCACCTCCACCGAACGGCCACGGTAAGAAACCTAAAGGTGGCAAAGGGCACTGATCATTCGGGCAGGCCGAAAAGCTTGACCACGCCATGATCGCGGCCCGCCGTGTATCCGCCGTCCACGGCGATGGCCTGACCCGTGACGAACGAGGCGTCCAGCGACACCAGAAACGCCGCCACCGCCGCGACCTCCTCCGCTGTGCCCAGCCGTTGCAGCGCATGCTCCCGCGTGATCGATTCCAACGGCCCCTCCATTCCCGGCAATCGGAAGACGTTGTCCAGCATAGGAGTTGAGATGAAGCCGGGGCAGATGGCGTTCGCTCGGATACCGCTGGGTCCGTAATCGAGGGCGATGTTCTTGGTCAGCAGCACCACGCCACCCTTCGCCGCGTTGTAGGTGCTGCCACCGGCGGTGCCTTCCAGTCCTTCAACACTGGCCAAGGTCACGATGGACCCGCGCTCACCGTCGACGCGCGGCTGTTCGACCATCCTGGCCAGGGCCGCCTTGGCGATCAGGAAGGTGCCGGTGAGGTTGATGCCGATGACGCGTTCCCATTCGGCGCGGTCCAGCAGGTGCACCGGTCCCCCGCCGGCCACTCCGGCAGCGTGGACCAGTCCGTCGAGTCGGTCGGGCACCACGGCCAGCACGGCGGCAACGGCGTCTTCATCGGAGATGTCGGCGGTGACGAAGTGAAAATTGGGGCCCAGATCCGGTGGAGAGACAAGGTCGGCGCCCACAACGGTGCCGCCTTCGTCGAGCAGTCGCTGCGCGGTTGCCAAGCCGATTCCTGAAGCGGCGCCCGTTACGACGAACGTGCGTCCGCGGGCACGATCCACGCTCACCAGGTGGCTCCCCTCTTGATACCGAGGTGCTCAGCATAAGGTTCGGGCCATGGAGGGATATCTGAGCTACGACGCGACCGGACTGGCCGAGCTGATTCGGTCGGGTCAGGTCAAGCCGGAGGAAGTGCTGCAAGCCGCCAAAGCTCGGGCGGCCGAGGTCAATCCCAAGCTGAACGCGATCGTCGCCGACATCGATCCGGCGCCGCCGGTCGAGGGTGCGCAATTCTCCGGTGTGCCGTTCCTCATCAAGGACCTGCACCAGGATCTGGCGGGTTACCCGACCAGCTGCGGATCGCGGTCGCTGGCGAAGGTGCCGGTCACCGAGACCGCAACGGTCGTGCAGCGCTGGTTGGACGCAGGACTGGTCATTTTCGGCAAGACCAACACGCCAGAGTTCGGCGCCAAGGGCATCACCGAACCCGATTTGTTCGGGCCGGCGCGCAATCCGTGGCACACCGACCACACGCCCGGCGGCTCATC
>NZ_LZLE01000328.1 GCF_001673155.1 Mycobacterium sp. 1423905.2
CCACATCACGCCGGAATACACGTAGAACCAATGCAGGTCGCCGAGTTCGATGTCGGTGAGCCGTTGGTAAGTCGCGCGCACGTCCTCCTCCCGCATCACCTCCGGCAGACCGGGTAGCGTCGCCAAACCCGCCAGTTCCTGAAACACCATGTGCGCGAATATCATCCACGCCACATCGAGCTCCCGCGGCCCGAGCGTCACCATCTCCCAATCCAGCACGGCCACCGGCTGGAAATCGCGGTACAGGACGTTGCCGACGCGGGCATCACCCCACAGCAGCACCGGTTCCCGGGTGGCGGCGTCGTCCGGCCAGTGCTCTTCCAGCCAGTCGAATGTCCGCTCAAGCAAGGGTGATCGGCCGATGTCCGGCACTGCGAAGTCATACCAGGACCGCACCCACTCCACATGCCTACGCAGTGCGGTGTCGCCCCGGTAACCCTCGGTCAAGAAGCCGAAAGTCTTTTCCGCGTTGGGAATCGAATGCAGCTCGGCCAGAACCGCGACGGTGGCGTCCTGCAGGGCGCGCTGCTGATCGGCCGGTGCGTCGGCGAACCAGTTGCCGCCGAAGGTGTAGGGCATCACGTCGGGCGGCACCACACCCTCGACATAGTCCATCAAGAAGAACGGGGTGCCGAGCACCTCACCGGTGGTTTCGATCCAGCGCACGCGGGGGACCGGGACATCGGTCAGTTCTCCGACTTGCCGGATGACTTCGAATTGATGGTCCAGCCGGTAGCTCGGGAACACCGGAACGTCGGTGGCGCTCGGCGCCACCCGCGCCACCAGCTTCTGCTCCATCGGCTGGCCGTCCTGGTCCCAGCGCGCGGTGAATACGATCGTTTCCGACGACATGCCGGTGGAATCGATGCCGCTCTCCACCAGCACCTCGGGAGTGGCGGCGCCGGGCAGGACGGTGGCCAGCCATCGCGATAGCAAGGCCGGCAACGTCGTGACGTCACGACTCGAGCGCTGCAGGCGGCCCACATCTTCGACCGCCGGTTCATGCGACACAGGTGCCTCCTTCACGAGGCAATTACGATACGGTAGGTAGCGTTATGAAAGCAGACCCGCCATTCCTTGACAAGGCCCCCGGCGCTGGCCGGCCGCGGGATCCACGCATCGATTCGGCCATCCTGGCCGCGACTGCGGAACTGCTTGTGCAGATCGGATATTCGAACCTCAGCCTGGCCGCCGTCGCCGAACGCGCCGGCACCACGAAATCGGCACTCTACCGTCGCTGGTCGAGCAAAGCCGAGCTGGTGCACGAGGCGGCGTTTCCGGTCGCTCCCACCGCGCTGCAGGCCCCGGCCGGTGACATCGCCGCCGACATCCGGATGATGATCGAGGCCACCCGCGACGTTTTCACCACCCCGGTGGTGCGCGCCGCCTTGCCTGGCCTGGTGGCGGACATGACCGCCGACGCAGAGCTCAACGCCCGGGTGCTGACACGCTTCGTCGACCTGTTCACCGCGGTACGGGTTCGGCTACGAGAGGCGGTCGAACGCGGTGAAGCGCACCGCGACGTCGACCCGGACCGGCTGATCGAATTGATCGGGGGAGCAACGATGTTGCGGATGCTGTTGTATCCCGACCAGATGCTCGACGACGCGTGGGTGGATCAGACCACCGCCATTGTCGTTCACGG
>NZ_LZLE01000329.1 GCF_001673155.1 Mycobacterium sp. 1423905.2
TCCACCTTTTCCAGCAACCCCAGCGCGCGTTCGACGAACATCGGGTTGGGGTCGATGATCAGCGCGGTGGCGCCGGCGTCGGAAAGCACGTAAGCGTGGTCGTCCAGCGAGCCGAGCGGGTGCAGGGCGGTGCGCCGGTATCCCTGGGTCTGGCTGGCGCCCAAGATCATCAGCACTTCGGGTCGGTTGAGCGAGAGCAGGCCGACGGTGACGCCGGTGCCGGCGCCCAGCGCCTCGAATGCCTGGATGTACTGGCTGATCCGCTCGGCGAGCTGACCGCCGGTCAGCGTGGTGTCGCCGAGGAACAGCACCGGCCTGTTCTTGTGGCGCTTGAGCGCGCCCACCAGCAGATGTCCGTTATGGGTCGGGTTGCGGAGCAGATCGTCACTCATGTGCAAAGACTAGAACGTGTTGCAATTCCGGTCAGCCCTACCCTCCAAACACGCCCATCACCACTAGCCTTACTGCTCATGGCCGCCGCAGACGTCGTCATCACCGGAACCATCCTGACCGTCGACGACGCACGCCCGACCGCCGAGGCGCTGGCCGTGGCGGACGGCCGGATCCTCGCCGTCGGTGACCGCTCCGACGTGGCCGGTCTGATCGGTCCCGACACCCAGACCGTCGACGTCGGGAACGGGTGCGTCATGCCGGGTTTCGTTGAGGCACATGGGCATCCGCTGATGGAGGCGATTGCGCTGTCGGACCGCCTGGTCGACATCCGACCGGTCACCCTGCGCGACGCCGGGCAGGTGGTGCAAGCGGTCCGCCGGGAGGCCGCGCTTCGCGGTGCGTCGGGGGCCTACCTGAACGGCTGGGACCCGTTGCTGCAGCTCGGACTTCCCGATCCGACGCTGGGCTGGCTCGACGACATCGCCCCTGACGGGCCGCTGGTGATCATGCACAACTCCGGGCACAAGGCCTTCTTCAATTCCCACGCCGCGCGCCGCGCTGGTCTGACCCGCGACACCCCCGATCCGAAGGGCGCCAGATACGGCCGCGACGCCGACGGGGAGCTCGACGGCACCGCCGAGGAGACCGGTGCGGTTTTCCCGCTGCTCAGCGGCGCCATCCAGCTCAGCGACTACCCGGCGATGCTGCTGGCCGAATGCGCGCGCCTCAACCAGGCGGGGCTGACCACGTGCTCGGAGATGGCGTTCGACCCGTCGTTTCGGCCGCTGGTCGAGCAGTTGCGTGACCGGTTGACGGTGCGGCTGCGCACCTACGAGATCTCCAACACTCAGCTGGCCACCGACGCCACCCCCGGTCAGGGCGACGACATGCTGCGCCAGGTCGGCATCAAGATCTGGGTCGACGGCTCGCCGTGGATCGGCAACATCGCCCTGTCGTTTCCGTACCTGGACACCGAGGCCACCCGCACCATCGGGGTGCCGCCCGGCTCCTGCGGCTGCGCCAACTACACCGCCGAACAGTTGACCGAGATCGTCGAGGCGTACTTCCCGGGGGGCTGGCAGATGGCGTGCCATGTCCAGGGCGACGCCGGCGTCGACACCATCCTCGACGTCTACGAACAGGCGCTGCGCCGACACCCGCGCGCCGATCACCGGTTGCGGCTGGAACATGTCGGCGCCATCCGCCCCGAGCAACTCCGCCGAGCCGTCGAACTCGGTGTCACCTGCAGCATCTTCGTCGACCAGATCCACTACTGGGGCGACGTCATCGTCGACGGCCTGTTCGGACCGGAACGCGGCTCGCGTTGGATGCCCGCTGGATCGGCGGTGGCCGCCGGCATGCGCATCTCCCTGCACAACGACCCACCGGTCACCCCCGAGGAGCCGCTGCGCAACATCAGCGTGGCGGCCACCCGGACCGCGCCCAGCGGACGGGTGCTCGCCCCCGAGGAGCGACTGACCGTCGAGCAAGCGATCCGCGCCCAGACCATCGACGCCGCCTGGCAACTGCAGGCCGACGAGGTGATCGGCTCGCTAGAGGTCGGCAAGTACGCCGACCTGGTGGTGCTGTCGGCCGATCCGCGGACCGTGCCGGCCGACCAGATCGCCGACCTGCAGGTGCGCGCCACCTATCTGGCGGGTCGCCAGGTGTACGCGCCGTGACCCCCGCGCTGGACGACCTACTGGAGCGCCTGCACGTCGTCGCCCTGCCGATGCGGGTGCGCTTCCGGGGCATCACCACTCGTGAAGTAGCGCTGATCGACGGGCCGGCCGGCTGGGGCGAGTTCGGCGCCTTCCCGGAATACGGTCCGGCCGAGGCCACCCACTGGCTGGCCGCGGGCATCGAATCCGCCTACCGCCCGGCGCCGCCGGTGCTGCGCGAGCGCATCCCGATCAACGCCACCGTGCCCGCCGTGACCCCCGCCCAGGTGCCCGACGTGCTGGCCCGCTTTCCCGGCGCCGGCACCGCCAAGGTCAAGGTCGCCGAACCGGGACAGACGCTGGCCGACGACGTCGCGCGGGTCAACGCCGTGCGGCGGCTGGTCCCGACCGTGCGGGTGGACGCCAACGGCGGCTGGACCGTCGACCAAGCGGTACGGGCCGCGGCCGCGCTGAGCGCCGACGGGCCGCTGGAATACCTCGAACAACCCTGCGCCAGCGTCGCTGAACTCGCCGAACTGCGTCGACGCCCGGACCTGCCGCCGATCGCGGCCGACGAAAGTATCCGTAAGGCGCAGGATCCGCTGGCCGTGGTCCGCGCCGGCGCCGCCGACATCGCGGTGCTCAAAGTCGCCCCGCTGGGCGGTGTTTCGGCCCTGCTCGCCATCGCCGAACAGATCGACATCCCGGTCGTCATCTCCAGCGCGCTGGACTCCGCCGTTGGGATTGGCCGCGGATTGCTGGCCGCCGCGGCGCTGCCGCACCTGCACCACGCCTGCGGCTTGGGCACCGCAGGCCTGTTCGTCGACGACGTCACCGCGCCCGTCGTCCCGGTCGACGGCACCCTTGCGGTGGGTCCCGTCGTGCCCGAGGCCGCCCGGTTGCAGGCCCTGGCGGCGCCCCCGCGGCGGCGACAGTGGTGGATCGACCGGGTCAAGGACTGCTACCCGCTGCTTGTACCGTCGTCCGGGTGATCAACCTGGCTTATGACGACAAGGGAACCGGTGAGCCGGTTGTCTTTATCGCCGGCCGCGGCGGTGCCGGACGCACCTGGCAGTTACACCAAGTGCCCGCCTTTCTGGACGCCGGATATCGCTGCATCACCTTCGACAACCGCGGCATCGGCGCCACCGAAAACGCCGAGGGATTCACCACCCAGACAATGGTGAACGACACCGCGGCGCTCATCGAAGCTCTCGACATCGCGCCCGCGCGGGTGGTCGGGGTGTCGATGGGCTCGTTCATCGCCCAGGAACTCATGGTGGTGCGCCCCGAACTGGTCAGCTCCGCGGTGCTGATGGCCACCCGCGGCCGGCTGGACCGCTCGCGGCAGTTCTTCCACCAGGCCGAGGCCGACCTCGACGCGGCCCGAGTGCAGCTGCCGGCCACCTACGACGCGAAGAACCGGTTGCTGGAGAACTTCTCCCGCAAAACCCTCAACGACGACGCCGCCGTGGCCGACTGGATCGCCATGTTCAGCATGTGGCCCACCAAGCTCACCCCGGGTTTCCGCGCCCAGCTCGACGTCTCCCCGCAGACCAACCGCCTGCCGGCCTACCGCAACATCGCCGCGCCGGTGCTGGTGATGGGTTTCTCCGACGACGTCGTGACGCCGCCGTACCTGGGCCGGGAAGTGGCCGAAGCGTTGCCCAACGGGCGGTTCCTGCAGATACCGGACGCCGGCCATCTCGGGTTCTTGGAGCGGCCGCACGCGGTCAACGCCGCGGTGCTCAAGTTCTTCGCGGGAGTCAAGGGCTGAGGCCGGCGATATGGGCTCCTTGGCCGGTTGTGCCACTCTGGACAGATGAACCCCTCGACGACACAGGCCCGCGTCGTCGTCGACGAATTGATTCGCGGCGGAGTCCGCGACGTCGTGCTCTGCCCGGGTTCGCGTAACGCGCCGCTGGCCTTCGCCTTGCAGGACGCCGACCGGGCCGGCCGGTTGAGGCTGCACGTGCGCATCGACGAACGCACCGCCGGCTATCTGGCCATCGGATTGGCCGTCGGGGCCGGCGCGCCGGTGTGCGTCGCGATGACCTCGGGCACCGCCGTGGCGAACCTCGGTCCGGCCGTGATCGAGGCCAACTACGCCCGCGTGCCGCTGATCGTGCTCTCGGCCAATCGGCCCTACGAATTGCTGGGCACCGGCGCCAACCAGACCATGGAGCAGCTGGGCTACTTCGGCTCCCAAGTCCGCGCCACCATCAGCCTCGGCCTGGCCGAGGACGCCTCCGAACGCTTGGCGGCGCTCAACGCGACCTGGCGGTCGGCCACCTGCCGCGTCCTGGTGGCCGCCACCGGGGCGCGCACCGCCAACGCCGGCCCGGTGCAGTTCGACATCCCGCTGCGCGAACCGCTGGTGCCCGACCCGGAACCGCCCGGCGCCGCCATCCCGCCGGGACGCCCCGACGGCAGGCCGTGGACCTACACCCCGCCGGTCACCTTCGACCAGCCGCTGGACATCGACGTCACACCCGACACCGTCGTCATCGCCGGGCATGGCGCCGGCGTACACCCCAACCTGGCCGAGTTACCGACCGTCGCCGAACCGACGGCGCCGGCCCCGCAAAACCCGCTGCACCCGCTGGCGCTGCCGTTGCTACGGCCCCAGCAAGTGATCATGTTGGGCCGTCCGACGCTGCACCGACCGGTCTCCAAATTGCTTGCAGACGCCGAGGTGCCGGTGTTCGCGTTGACCACCGGGCCGCGCTGGCCGGACGTCTCGGGCAACTCCCAGGCCACCGGCACCCGTGCCGTCACCTCCGGTGCGCCCAACCCGGCGTGGCTGCAGCGCTGCGCCGAACTCAACCGGCACGCGGTGACCGCGGTACGCGGCCAGCTCGCCGCGCATCCGCTGACCACCGGACTGCATGTGGCCGCGGCCGTCGCCGACGCACTGACCCCCGGCGACCAGCTGGTGCTCGGTGCCTCCAACCCGGTGCGCGACGCGGCGCTGGTCGGCCTGAACAACCACGGCATCAAGGTCAGGTCCAACCGCGGCGTGGCCGGCATCGACGGCACCGTCTCCACCGCCATCGGCGCGGCCCTGGCCCACGAACGCGCCGGTGACCCGGACCGGCCGCCGCGCACCGTCGCGCTGATCGGGGACCTGACCTTCGTCCACGACAGTTCGGGGCTGTTGATCGGTCCCACCGAACCCACCCCGCGCGACTTGACCATCGTGGTCTCCAACGACAACGGCGGCGGCATCTTCGAGCTGCTCGAGCAGGGCGACCCGCGGTTCTCCGATGTGTCCCAGCGCATCTTCGGCACCCCGCACGACGTGGATGTCGGCGCGCTATGCCGCGCCTATCACGTGGAGAGCCGGCAGATCGAGGCCGAGCAACTGCACGAGGCCCTGGACGAGCGCGGGGCGGGGCTGCGGGTGCTGGAGGTCAAGGCCGACCGGTCTTCCCTGCGCCAGTTGCACGCCTCCATCAAGGCAGCTTTGTGAAGTCGCCGAAAGCCTTGTGGCGCATCCTGATTCACGGCACCAGCGAGGATATGCCAGACACCCGGTCCCGGATCGTGGTGCGCTGGGTGCGCATCGCGGTGCTGATCGTGACGGTCCTGGTCACCTTGCAGTCGGTGCTGCTGGTGGCCGGGGCCTGGCGCAATGACCTGGCCATCGACCGCAACATGGGTGTCGCCCAAGCCGAGGTGCTCAGCGCCGGCCCGCGGCGCTCCACCATCGAGTTCGTCACCCCTGACCGCGTCACCTACCGGCCCGAACTGGGGGTGCTGTATCCCTCTGAGCTGGCCACCGGGATGCGGATCTACGTCGAATACAACAAGAGGGATCCCAACCTGGTCCGCGTGCAGCACCGCAACGCCGGCCTGTCGATCATTCCCGCCGGGTCCATCGCGGTGGTGGCCTGGGTGACCGCCGCGATCGCGCTGGTGGCGCTGGCGCTGCTGGATAAGCGGCTGACGCGTTAATTTCGCGCCGCGTACGCCAGTCGGCAACCTCCGCGACAGGCGGCGCTGAAACCGTGGTGGCGTGCGCGTTGCGATTGTCGCCGAATCCTTCCTGCCCCAGGTCAACGGCGTCAGTAACTCGGTGGTCCGGGTGCTCGAGCACTTGCGACGCACCGGGCATGAGGCCCTGGTCATCGCGCCGGACGCGCCGCCGGGGGAGCCCCGCGCCGACCGGTTGCACGACGGCGTACGGGTGCACCGCACCCCGTCGCGGATGTTCCCCAAGGTCACCACGCTGCCGCTGGGTGTGCCCACCCCGCGCATGGTCGGCGTGCTGCGCGGATTCGACCCCGACGTCATCCATCTGGCCTCCCCGGCCCTGCTCGGCTACGGCGGGGTGCGGGCCGCGCGCCGGCTGGGCGTGCCGACGGTGGCCGTCTATCAAACCGACGTACCGGGATTCGCGGCCAGTTACGGCATCGGCGTGACGACACGAGCGGCGTGGGCGTGGTTCCGCCATCTGCACAACCTTGCCGACCGCAACCTGGCACCCTCCACACCGACGATGGAAGCCCTTGCCGCGCAACGTATCCCGCGGCTGCACCGATGGGCCCGCGGTGTCGACCTGATCCGGTATGTGCCCTCGGCGCGCGACGAGGCGCTGCGTCAGCAGTGGTCGCCGCACGGCAAGCCGATCGTCGGCTTCGTCGGGCGACTGGCGCCGGAAAAGCACGTGGAGCGGCTGGCGGTGCTCGCCGCCCGAGACGGCGTGCAACTGGTCATCGTCGGTGACGGGGTGGACCGCCGCAAACTCGAAAAGGCAATGCCCAATGCCGTTTTCACCGGCGCGCTGTACGGCCAGGAACTCGCCACCGCCTATGCCAGCATGGACGTTTTCGTGCATCCCGGTGAACACGAGACGTTCTGTCAGGTCGTGCAGGAAGCGCTGGCGTCGGGGTTGCCGGTGATCGCGCCCGACGCCGGCGGCCCGCGCGACCTGGTCACCCCACGCACCGGTCTGTTGCTGCCGGTCGCCGACTTCGAAGCGCGGCTGCCCGCCGCGGTCGACCACTTGCTCGCCGAACGCCACCGTTACGCGCTGGCGGCGCGGCGCAGCGTGCTGGGCCGCAGCTGGCCCGCTATCTGCGAGGAACTACTCGGCCACTACGACGCCGTGGTGGCCGAGCCGCGACGCGCCGGCATGCTGCGGCGTTACGCCTAGTCTCCCTGCGCCAACTCGGCAACGGGCTGCCACTGCTCCCAGGTGCGCAGCCGGCTTTCGTAGTCTTCCCGAGCCAGCTGCAGCGGCCCGGAGCCGAAGAACACCCGCAACGGCGGCTCCTCGGCGTCGACCACCTTGAGTACGGCGGCCGCCGACGCCGACGGGTCTCCCGGCTTAGCCCAGCGCTGACTGCGCCATTCGTCCTGCTGGGCGTGCACCTCGGCATAGTCGGGCAGCCGTTCGGCGCGCTTGGACGACGACCCGGACCAGTCGGTGTCGAAACCGCCCGGCTCGATCAACGTGACGTGCACCCCGAACGACGCGACCTCTTGGGCCAGCGCCTGAGAGAAGCCCTCCAGCGCCCACTTCGACGCGTGGTAGATGCCGACATCGGGAAAGGCCGTGATGCCGCCGATCGAGGACACCTGAATGATGTGCCCGCTGCGCTGGGCGCGCAGGTAGGGCAGCGCGGCCTGGGTGACCCACAGCGCCCCGAACACGTTGGTTTCGATCTGATCGCGCGCCTCCTGCTCGGAGACCTCTTCGATGAACCCGAATTGGCCGTAGCCGGCGTTGTTGACCACGATGTCCAGCCGCCCGAAATGGTCGTGGGCCTGCTTGACCGCCGCGAAGTCCGCCTCGCGGTCGGTCACGTCCAGGCCAATGGGCAGCAGCGCGTCGCCGAAGCGCTGCACCACGTCGTCCAGTGTCGCGGTGTTACGCGCCGTGGCGGCGACCTTGTCGCCTCGCTCCAACGCGGCGATCGCCCACTGGCGCCCGAAACCGCGTGATGTACCGGTGATGAACCAAACTTTTTCGCTCACGGTTTCTTGCAACGCATCGACCGGCGCGGCATTCCCGCGCGGTAGCGTCGACAAGATGAGCCGCGCCGCCCTCGACAAGGACCCCCGCGACGTCGCGTCCATGTTCGACGGCGTCGCCCGACGCTACGACCTGACCAATACCGTGCTCTCGCTGGGGCGCGACCGGCGCTGGCGACAGGCCACCCGGGCCGCATTACAGGTCCGGGCGGGACACAAGGTGCTCGATCTGGCCGCCGGTACCGCTGTGTCCACCGTGGAGTTGCAGAAATCCGGTGCCTGGTGTGTGGCCACCGACTTCTCCGTGGGGATGCTCGCCGCCGGAGCCGCGCGGCAGGTGCCCAAGGTCGCCGGTGACGCCACCAAGCTGCCGTTCGCCGACGAGGTGTTCGACGCCGTCACCATCAGCTTCGGGTTGCGCAATGTCGCCGATCAGCAGGCGGCGCTGCGCGAGATGGCCCGCGTCACCCGGCCCGGCGGGCGGCTGGTGGTGTGCGAATTCTCAACTCCGACAAGCAAATTGTTCGCCACCGCTTACAAGGAGTATCTGATGCAGGCGTTGCCGCGGATGGCGCAAGCGGTGTCCAGCAACCCCGAGGCCTACGTCTATCTCGCCGAGTCGATTCGGGCCTGGCCGGACCAGGCGACGCTGGCACACGAGATCTCGAGGGCTGGCTGGGCGGCGGTGCGGTGGCGCAACCTGAGCGGAGGCATCGTGGCACTGCACGCGGGGTACAAACCCCTGCGCTGAAGACGGATTACGACGTGCCCGCGCGCTGCAGGAAGCCGGCCGCCTCCGGGCAGTAGTGGTCGATCGCGGCGCCGAGGAATTGGAAGGCCTGCCCCTGTGTGGTGCCGCGCGGCAGGTTGTGCTGGATGAACGTCGCCGACTTGTAGGCGTCGCCATCCACTCCACGGCCTACCCGTTCGCAGCTGATCTTGGCCAGCCAGGCGTTGTAGTCCTGCGGACCGTAGATGCCGTAGCCGTTGAGGGTCCTGTTGAAGACCTGGTCGTAATCGTCGGCTTGCGCCGGAGCGGCTAATGCAATGGTGGCGGCTGCCAAGGCGACGCCGGCAGCGAAGCTCGTCCCCTTCATTAGCCTGACTATACTCCCGCGTCGAGGTGGGCGGATAGCAGCCAACCGCCCATCGAGACCAGCCCGTCGCGCTCCTCGCGGACCTCGGTCATGCCCATCTGCGCGAAGAAGTCCTTGGAGCCCCTGGCGTAGAGGCGGGCGGGGCGAATCTCCTCGACCACCCAATACTTGGAGACGGTCTCGCGCAGTTCCTCCTCGGTGACCGCGTTGATCGGCCCTTCGGGCACCGCGGCCTTGTCGAACACCAGCACGAAGTAGGACGCGGCGGTGTTGGCCGCTCGGGAGATCGACCGGAGATATCCCTCGCGCAACTCGACCGGCATGGAGTGGAACAGTGTGCTGTCCACGACGGTGTCGAATATCCCGTCGTACCCGTCGAAGTCGCTGATGTCGGCGACCTCGAACTTGGCGTCGGTCAATCCCCGGCGCTGCGCCTCCTTGCGGGCCAGTTCGATGGCAGTGGGCGAGGAGTCGAGCCCGACCGTGATGTGACCACGCTCAGCCAGCGCCAGCGACAGGGCGGCCTCCCCGCACCCGGCGTCCAGCACCACCCCGCGAATCTTGCCCTGCTCGATCAACGCGGCCAGCTCCGGCTGCGGTTCGCCGATGCTCCACGGCGGCCGCACCCCCTCGCCGAGATCGGCGGACTCGCCGCGGTAGGCCGATTCGAAATCCGGTGACTCAGTCATGTAGTCAGGTATAACAAGCCCGCGGATTACATGTCAAAGAGGTTGATATATTGCTAGCCGTTCTGGTCCTGGCTGGTCCGCAACGTCAGGTACCGCATCACCGCGGGCGGCTGGGTCTGGACGGCAACGGGTTTGGACATGCGGCCCTCGGCAACCGCCGCTCGCAAGTTGGCCTGGGCGGTCTGAACATCGGTGTCGATCTCATACAGCGTGATGAACGAGTCCCCGTCGGTGTCGAAGCGGCGGGCCGACACGAAGCCATCCACCGCGAGCATCTCGGGCAGGTGGACTTCGTCGTGCCACCGGTGATACTCGTCGACCAGATCGGGTGATTCGGGTCTGGTTTCGACGAACAACAGCGACTTGGTCATAACGTGCTTCCTGTCTTCGCGTCGGTCTACTGGATCGGCTCGTCGCCCAGCACGGTGGTGCGCAACATTTCGCGCGCCGAGTTGGCGTCGTAGGGGGCCGCGCGGTGCAGCACGCCGCGGTTGTCCCAGATCACCATGTCACCCACCGACCAGGAATGGCTGTACACCCGGTCGGGCACGGTGGCGCGTTGGAGCAGCTCGTCGAGCAGTGCACGGCCCTGCTCGAGGTCCATGCCCACCACGTAGTCGGCCGAGGCGCCCAGCACCAGGGACTTGCGGCCGCTGCCGTGGGTCCAGACCAACGGATGTTCATGCGTGCGCCGAGAACGCCAGCGGGCCAACACTTCCGGCGTCGGGTCGGGGGTGACCCGCCGCTGCGACGCTTCCAGCGAGTGCACCACGCGCAAGGTGGCGAACCGGTCCTTCTCCTCATCGGTCAGGGCGTCGTAGGCGGCGTAGGAGTTGGCGAATTCGGTCTCGCCACCCGATTCGGCGACCTGTACGGCCGTCAGGGCGGTGGCCTTCTGCGGGTATTCGTTGCCGGTCGGGGTGCATCCGTCGATGTGCCAGTCGAAGGTTGCCTTCAGGTAGTCCGCGGAGGAGTTCTTGGATTTGTCCAGCGTGATCGGATAGATGCCGGCCACCGGGTGATGCCCGTCGGAGGAGTGGTCGATCTCACCGAGGTGGCGACAGAAGGCCACCTGGGCTTCGGGCTCGAGGTGCAGACCGCGAAAGACTAGAACACCGTTGTCTTCCAGAGCGTCCAGAATGGCGGCCGCGACGGTGTCCTCGGCTTCCAGATGTTGCGGATCCAGGCCGCCGACTTCGGCGCCGACGGACTCGCTGAGCTTGGTGATGGTCAGCAGACCCATGATTGTCCTTCCTGCAGAAGCATGCGCGCTCAGGGCACCGGTTCGTCGGTGCGGATCATGACCGCGTCGGCGGCGTCGGTCGGGGTGGTCTGGTGCATGATCTCCACCGCCATGGCGACCATGATCAGCGAATAGATCAGGTGCAGCAGGTTGGTCACCTCGTCGGGAAGGTCATCAAGCGGGAACTTGTCGCAGTACTCGATGGCCTCTTCCAGGCGCGGAAAGAACGCGTCGTAGAACTCGTGCATCTGCGGCATGGTGCTCGACAGCCGTCTGTTCCAGCGCTCGGTCTCGGTGGCCAAGCACCAGATCTGCGCGTAATCCTCCAGTTCGGCGAAGGCGCTGGGTAGCAACGTTTCCGGCATGTCACACGCCCACCGATGCCGGGGCGGTGTGCCGCTGGTAGGCCGTCACCCAATCGACGACGACGTTGTGCAGATGGCGCACCAGGATTTCCTGGTCGTTGAGCGGAAAGTCTTCGACGATGCCGTATTCCAACGCGGCTTGGGTGCCGCCGAGCATGCCGGCGTCCTGCAGAGCGAACTCTTTGAGCACGACGGCGGCCACTTCGTGTTCGATGCGTTCCCGCACGGTGCGGGCCGGTTGGAAGTACGTGTACGCCTCGAAACGGTGGGTGTTGTAGGAAGTGGGCCAATACCGGTAGAGCAGGTACCAGCCCCCGTAGATCAAGATCTCGGTGTTGGGGAAGATCTGGAAGTTGCTGATTCCCCAGGGCTCGACGCCGCCCGGGTTGAGGCCCCCGGGGAGCTCGCCGAGGTCCGGGGTGCGCCACGGGCCGACCAGCCCGCTGCGAGTAGCCCGCTCGATTGGGTACATGAACTCCTCGGGCAGCAGCCAGCGACGCCGCCCCGCGGTCGACACCAGCCGGTGCGGGCCGTCCAATTGGAAATGCCCACAAGTGAATCCGGCGTTGGGGTCACGAACCTCCGGGGGCACCTGCTGAGGGTGCAGTGCGGGAACGTGGTAGTACTCCTGGAAGGCGTCGGCGAAGATCTTCCAATTGCTGTTGTTGTGCGCGACCCACTCGTAGCGTTCGGTCAGCTTTTCGAACGGGTAGCCGTCCAGGCCGGTGATCATCGGACCGAGGAATTCCCGCAGCGTTTGCCGCGGCTCGGGGTCGAAGTTGATGAATACGAACCCATTCCAGATGTCGCAGTGCACCGGTTTGAGGCCGTAGGCGCCCGCGTCCAGGTCGAAGAATTCCGACTCTTGCTGCACAAAGGTCAACGCACCGTCGAGGCCGTAGCGCCAGCCGTGGTACTTGCAGGTGAACTGTCGGCAGGTGCCGCGCGTCTGTTGATCGGGAAAGTCGTTCCACACCAACTTGTTTCCGCGGTGACGGCAGACGTTGTAGAAGGCGCGTATCACTTCGTCGCGGCCCTTGACCAGGATGACCGAGACGCGCGCGACCTCGATCTCCTTGGTGACATAACTTCCGACGCGGGGCAGCTCTTCGACTCGCGCCACGTTGAGCCACGCGCGCTTGAACACCGCCTCGCGTTCCAACTCGTAGAACTCCGGTGAGGTGGAGTCCCGGAAAGAGACTGGGCCGGTGCCCAATTCCGGGTAGTGCTCGGTCCAGGATCCTTCCGCCGGACGGCCCGATCGTGTCATCAGTTCGCTCCTTTCACATCACCGCTCCGCCGTTGACGCCCAGCACTTGGCCGGTGATGAAAGCCGCTTGATCCGAGCACAAAAACCCGACCGCTGCGGCGATGTCGGCGCCGGTGCCCAGGTGGCCGATCGGGATGTTGCTGGCGATCTCTTCGTTGGACTTGAGGTATCCGGCCGCCTGCGCGTGATGCTGCATCGGCGTCTCGATGCCCGACGGCGGAATGTTGTTGACGGTGATTCCCGCGGCGGCGTATTCGCGGGCCAGGGATTTGGTGAGGGTGATCACCGCGCCTTTCGAGGCCGCATAGTGGGCGGCGAACGGGGAACCGCGTTGCGCGCTGGACGAGGAGATCATCACGATGCGTCCCCAGTTCGCGGCGACCATGTCGGGCAACGCCACCTGACAACAGTGGAACGTGCCGGTCAAGTTGACGTCGATGATCTTCGTCCACGAGTCGACGGTGATCTCGGTGAACGGCGCGAAACCGAACATTCCGGCGCAGGTCACCAACACCAGGGCCGGTCCTAATTCGCTGCGCACCTTGGCGAATGCCTGCTCCACACCGGCTCGGTCGGCGACATCGGTCGCGATCCCGATGGCCGGGACGCCCTGTGCGCGAAGATTTTCCGCGACTCGTTGCGCCGCTTGCTCGTTGAGGTCCAGCACGGCGATCTGGTGGCCGAGTCGGCCGAGTTCGTGGCACGTGGCCTCGCCGATACCGGAGGCGCCGCCGGTCACCACGGCAACCCGGGCGCTCATTCGTAGACCACCCGGACCGTGCGGCTGGTCGGCAGGGCCTGGCAGGTAAGCACCCATCCTTCGGCCAGCTCGTCATCGTCGAGCGCGTCGTTGTTGATCATTCGGGCGCAACCTTCGATCAGCCGGGCCATACATGTTCCGCAGGAACCGGTTTCGCAGGACGACGGGGGCTGCAACCCGGCCATCCGGGCGGTTTGCAGCAAGGTGTCACCCGCGCAGTAGGGCACCGTGATCGAGCGCCGGTCCAGTTCAATGGCCACCTCCTCGGTGACGACGTCTTTGGCGGCGGTACGCGAGGACTCATGCATCGCCGACTAGGTTATCAACTACTTGCGATTGATATCAAGTACTAGAGACACGGGCGTGCGGGCGCCGTCAGTTCTCCGGGTTGTCTTTGAAAAGCTCATGGCCGGTGCCCTTCTCCACCACACGCGCCAGTAACTCGCGCAAGGTCTCCTGCTCGTCGGGAGTCAGCACCCCGAACACCTGCTCGTGGGCCGCGACGGCCTCGGCGAGCACGGTGGCGACCACATTCCGCCCTTGGTCGGTCAAGTAGGCCTGCAGGATGCGTTTGTGTTGCGGGTCTTGCTTGCGCTCCACCAGGCCTTGGCGTTCCAGGGCGGTAAGAGCCAACTGGACCCCCTGTGGGCTGATCAGCAAGCGCCGGGCCAGTTCGGCCCCGGACAGGCCCGGCTCGTTGGAAAGTTGGCGCAGCACACCGATCTGCGCGGTACTGACCCCGTGGGCGCTAATGGCGTCGTTGACCGTGGTCAGGGAGAAGTAGAAGGCCTGCTTAAGCAGCCACAGCAGGTTCTCGGTGAGCTCCATGGCTATCTCCCTGTCCGACTCGGCGACCGGTGGATCTGCCCGTCCCGCATGACAAACGACACATTCAGTGTGGTGTCGATGTCACGGGCGGGATCACCGGGCACGGCGATGATGTCGGCGAGGTAGCCCGGGGCAAGGCGGCCGAGTTCGTGGTCGGCCTCGATCAGTTCGGCGGCCACCACGGTCGCGGCGTGTATTGCTTGCATGGGACTCATGCCGCGCGCCACCAGCGCCTTGAGTTCTTTGGCGTTCTGTCCGTGCGGGATGGCCGGTGCGTCGGTACCGCACGCGATCCGCACCCCGGCCGCGATCGCTTTGGGCAGCATGTCTTTTGCCCGGGGAAAGACCTCGAGTGCCTTCTTGCGCAACTCCGGCGCGATTCGGTCGATCGCCATTGCTTCGGTGAGGTAGGTGGTCGAGACCAGGAAGGTGCCGTGGTCGACCATCATCTGAATCGTCTCGTCGGAGGCCAGGAAGCCGTGCTCGATGCAGTCGATGCCGGCGCGGATGCAGGCCCGGATGGCGGAGTCGCCGACGGCGTGTGCGGCCACCCGGACCCCGGCGCGGTGCGCCTCGTCGGCGATCGCGGCGAACTCAGCATCGGAATACTGCTGGGCGCCCGGGGCGGTGCTGTGGGACATGACTCCACCCGATGCCGAAACCTTAATGAGCTTGGCGCCGTGGCGAATCTGGTAGCGGACACAGGCGATTACGTCGGGGACGCCGTTGGCGATCCCCTCGGCAATCGACAGCGGCATGATGCCCGGTGCCAGTCGTTGGAACACCGTCGGATCCAGATGTCCGCCATACGGAGTCACCGCGTGCCCGGCGGGGTAGATGCGTGGTCCGTGATGCCAGCCCTGTTCGATGGCCCGCTGTAGCGCCACGTCCAAGAGGTAGCCGCCGGTCTTGACCATCAGGCCAAGGTTGCGCACCGTGGTGAAGCCGGCCTCCAGCGTGGTGCGAGCATTGACCGCGGCCCGCAGGGTGCGGTACGCCGGATCGTCTTGCACCCCGTGCATCGGCGCCGGCAAGCCCTCGGGCCCGCCCGGGCCGCCGATGAACAAGTTGAGCTCCATGTCCATCAGCCCCGGCAACAGCGTGACGTCCCCGAGTTCGATGACGTCGGCCGAATCCGGCACCGGCGCTTCGGGATTCACCGCCACGATGCGCTGACCGTCGACCACCACCACCGCCGGCGAGCGAACCTCACGGGCATCGACGTCGGCCCAGCGGGCCGCCCGCAGGACGGTGGTCACGGGTAGGGCTCGGAGACGCAGTCCAGGGTCGAAGCGCCGGAGTCCGGCACCCGTGGCTGCTTCCAGCACTCCACCGGAAACGAGACCATGATCATGGAGTACAGCAGGTGCATCAGATTGAGGACATCCTCGGGCAGGTCGTCGAGGGCGAACTTGTCGCAATAGGCGAGGGCTTCCTCGGCCCGCGGCGTGATCGCGTCGTAGAAGGCCTTCATCTGTGCCATCGTGCTGGCCAGCCGCTTGGCATACCGCTGCGGCTCGGTCGGCAGACACCACTCGACGAACGGCTCTAGGTCGGCGAATTCGGTTGGCAGCACGGCAGACATCGCGTTCACACTCCCGCCGCGGTCATCCGCCGGTACTCGTCGATCCAGGCCGCGGTCTCTTTGTGCAGGTGACGCAGCAGAATCTCCTGATCGTTGAGCAGGAACGTGTCGATCACCCGCGACTCGATCATGCTCTGGGTGGCTTCCAGCGTGTTGGCGTCCTGCAATCCATATTCCTTGAACGACACCGCCGCCAGTTCCTGAGCGACCCGCTCACGAGGGGTGCGGGGCTGCGGGAAGTACAGCGTCCCCTCGAAGATGTGACTGTTATAGGACGTCGGCCAGTAGTGGTAGGTCAGATACCAGCCCTGCCCCCAGAACAGGATGACGAAGTTGGGGAACAACTGGAAGGAGTCCAGACCCCACGGATCACACTTGGCGGGGTTCAGCCCCTCCGGCATCTGACCCAGGTCGGGTTTGTCCCACGGCCCGAAAAGCCCGCTCTGACAGATGTCTTCGATCGGCTTGCGCATCTCCGCCGCCATCTCCCAGGCCCGTACCCCCGACGTGCTGACCAGTCGGTGCGGGCCGTCCAGGCGGTAGTGCGGCGCTTCGAATCCCGCTTCGGCGGCCGCCTTGGAATACGCCGTCGGTGACTGGTTCGCGTGCAGTACCGGCGCGTGGTAGAACTCCTGGAACGCGTCCATGTACAGCTTCCAGTTGGCTTTGACTTCCGACCGGTAGCACCACCGGGACGTCATATTCCCGAACGGATAGCCCTCCAGTGCAGTGACCATCGGCCCGAGGAACTCACGCAACGACTGTTCGGGCGTCTTCGCGAAGTTGACGAAGATGAAGCCTTCCCACACCTCGCAGTGCACCGGCACCAACCCGTAGCGGCTCTTGTCGAGATCGAAGAATTCGTTCTCCTGCTGGACGAAGGTCAGATTGCCGTCCAGGTCGTACCGCCAGGCGTGGTACTTACAGGTGAATTGCCGACATACTCCGCTGGTTTCCTCCAGCGGCATGTCGTTCCACACCAGTTTGTTGCCGCGGTGCCGGCAGACGTTGTGGTAGGCCTTTATGTCGCCGGTTGGGTTGCGCGCCAAGATGATCGACGTGTTGACGACCTTGAGTTCTTTGGTGAAGTAGCTGCCCTTGCGGGGAAGTTGTTCGGCGCGACCGACGTTGAGCCAGGCGCGCCGGAAGATGGCGTCGCGCTCCAGGTCGTAGATCTGGGGGCTGATCGAGTCCTCGTAGGACACCGGTTCGGTACCCAGTTCGGGATAGTGCTGCGTCCAGCTACCCTCCGGCGGCTTGGGAAATCGGGGCATGACCGCTCCTGTCCGTTCCAGCTCTCGTGGGCGACCGTATATGCTCGACTCATCGATCGCAAGTAGTTGATATTACGGAGTGGGAGGAACGGGATGGGCCAGGAAACAGGGGTCTTCGAGGTCATCTCACCGCACACCGAACAGGCCATCGCCGAGGTCACTGCCGCGACACCGGCCGACATCGACGCCGCCGTCAGCGCCACGCGCGCGGCCTTCGAGTCCTGGGCCGGCGTCGACCCGGCCGACCGCATCGCGACGGTTCGCCGGCTCGCCGACAGCTACGACGCGTGCCGAGCCAAGATGGCCGAAACGATCACCGCGGAGATCGGGGCTCCGATCACCTTCGCCCAGCGCGCGCAGGTCGGTCTGCCGGCGATGATGATGCGCGCGTTCTGCGACCTGGCCGAGCGGCACCCGTGGCAGGAGACGCGCCGGGGATTCTTCGGCGCCGACGTCCAGGTTTACAAGGAACCGGTGGGCGTGGTCGCGGCCATCGTGCCGTGGAACATGCCGCAGTTCCTGATCATCGGCAAGCTGGTGCCGGCGCTGCTGGCCGGTTGTCCGGTAGTGCTCAAGCCGGCTCCGGAATCGCCGCTGGACGCGTTGCTGCTGCGTGAGCTGATCGATCAGCTCGATCTGCCGCCTGGACTGGTCAGTGTGCTCCCCGGTGACGGCGCCGTGGGGGAGTACCTGGTCAAACACCCCGGCGTGGACAAGGTTTCGTTCACTGGGTCTACCGCGGCGGGCCGGGCGGTCGCGGCGGCGTGCGCGGGCAATCTCACCAAGGTCAGCCTGGAATTGGGCGGAAAGTCGGCGGCCATCGTCCTCGACGATGCCGAGCCGGCCAAAGTCGCGGCGGGGGTGCGATCGGCCAGCCTGACCAACAGCGGCCAGATCTGCAATGCGTTGACTCGGGTGCTGGTGCCGCAGCAGCGCCACGACGAGTACGTCGATGCGCTGGCGTCCGAGATGACGAAACTCCGGGTCGGCGATCCGACCGACCCGAAAACTCAGCTCGGGCCGCTGGTCTCGCAGCGCCAGCAGAGCCGAGTGCGCGACTACATCGAGGTCGGTCAACGCGAAGGCGCACAGCTGGTCGTCGGCGGCGCAGACATGCCCGAGGGCCTCGATTCGGGGTGGTACGTGCGGCCTACCCTGTTCGCCAACGCCCATAACGCCATGCGCATTGCGCGCGAAGAGATCTTCGGCCCGGTCGTCACCGTCATTCCGTATGGCGACGAGAACGAGGCGGTGTCCATGGCGAACGACTCCGACTACGGGCTGGCGGGGGCGGTGTGGACCGGCGACACCGAGCGGGCACTGGGCATCGCCCGACGGGTGCGCACCGGCACGCTCGGGATCAACCAGGGATACACGATGGACCCGTTCGCGCCGTTCGGCGGCGTCAAAGGCAGCGGCTACGGCCGCGATCTGGGGCCCGAAGGGCTGGACGGCTACCTCGACACCAAATCGGTCGCCGTCGCACCCGGGACCTAACTGAACGGCGGGCGGCGATCGATCAGCCGCGACACCCGGCCCCCGCCGCGCCAGGCGCGCGCCACCCAGTCGGCGTCGTCCTCGGTGACCAGGTTGGCCATCACCCGCACCGCGATGGTCATCAGCCGGGTCGAGCGCATCGCCACCGGCCCGGTGGTGGGCAGGAATCGTTGGAAGGTGAGCAACAACGCCAAGCGCCGCGCGACGGAAAATCCACGGGCGTAATGGTCGGCCAGCAGCGACGGCCACACCTGGGAGAAGTCGTGCTGGTCGAGCAATTCGGCGGCCAGGCGCCCGGTTTCCAATCCGTAGTCGATGCCTTCACCGTTGAGCGGATTGACGCAGGCGGCGGCATCGCCGATCAGCATCCAATTCGGTCCGGCCACACCGGAAACCGCGCCGCCCATGGGCAGCAGCGCCGACGACACGGCGCGCGGCTGGCCGGTGAAGCCCCATTCGTCGCGGCGTAGGTCGGTGTAGTAGTTGATCAGCGGCCGCAGCGCCAGATCGGCCGGTCGTTTGGTGGTCGACAGCGCGCCGACACCGATGTTCACCTCGCCGTTGCCCAGCGGGAAAATCCAGCCGTAACCCGGTAGCACTTTGTCCTTGGAGCCGTCGGGTCCACGCAATTCCAGGTGGGAGGTCAGCCACGGGTCGTCCCCGCGGGCGGTGGCCAGATAACCGCGGGCGGCCACTCCGTAGACGGTCTCCTGATGCCAGCGCCGGCCCAGCTTGCGGCCCAGCGAGGAGCGGGCGCCGTCGGCGACGATCAACTGACGGCACCGCACCTCGCTGCGGTCGGTCAACGTCACCGAGGTCACCCGCCGGGACGAATCATGATGCACGCCAACGACTTTGACGCCCAGCAGCATTCGGGCGCCGGCATCCTCGGCGACTTTGCGGATCCGGTCGTCAAGCTCCAGTCGCGCCACGGCGCTGCTGTAGGCGGGAAACCCTGGCCCCGGCCACCGCACCTGCACCTCGCCGCCGAAGCCGCTCATCCGCAACCCGTGGTGCCGGATGCGCCCGGCCAGCCACTCGCCCAGACCCAGCTGCTCCATCTCGGCGACCGCCCGCGGGGTGAGCCCGTCACCGCAGGCCTTGTCGCGAGGAAAGCTGGCCGAGTCGATGACCAGCACGTCGCGGCCGGCTCGGGCGGCCCAGGCGGCCGCCGCCGACCCGGCCGGTCCGCCGCCAACGACTACCACGTCCGCCTTGGTCTCCACGTTGACCAGTATGTTGGTCGAATGAGGACTCCTGCGACCGTGGTGGCGGGCGTTGACTTCGGTGACGCGGATTTCGCTGCCACTGTGCGCGCCGGTGTCGCCCGGATCGAGCAGCTCATGGACGCCGAACTGCGCGGTGCCGACGAGGTGATGACCGAGTCGCTGCTGCACCTTTTCCTGGCCGGCGGCAAGCGGTTCCGGCCGCTTTTCACCGTGCTGGCCGCCCAGACCGGGCCCAACCCGGATGCCGACGAGGTGACCGTCGCCGGGGCGGTGGTCGAGCTCATCCACCTGGCGACGCTGTACCACGACGACGTGATGGACGAGGCGCAGGTGCGCCGCGGCGCGCCCAGCGCCAACGCCCGCTGGGGCAACAACGTGGCGATCCTGGCCGGTGACTACCTCCTGGCCACGGCGTCGCGGCTGGTGTCGCGGCTGGGACCCGAGGCGGTGCGCATCGTCGCCGACACCTTCGCTCAGCTGGTGACCGGCCAGATGCGCGAAACTCGCGGAGCGCCCGAAGGTGCGGACTTGATCGAGCAGTACCTGAAGGTCGTCGACGAGAAGACCGGCTGCTTGATCGGCGCGGCCGGCCGCTTCGGCGGAATGTTCTCCGGCGCCGACGACGAGCAGATCGAGCGGTTGGCCCGGCTCGGTGGCATCGTCGGCACTGCGTTTCAGATCGCCGACGACATCATCGACATCGGCAGCGAATCCGAAGAGTCGGGCAAGCTGCCCGGCACCGACATCCGCGAAGGCGTGCACACCCTGCCGATGCTCTATGCGCTGCGTGAAACCGGTCCCGAGGGCGACCGGCTGCGCACCCTCCTGGCCGGTCCGGTGCACGACGACGCGCAGGTGACCGAAGCGCTGGGGTTGTTGCGGGTGTCGCCCGGAATGGACAAGGCCAAGGAGGTGCTGGCCCAGTATGCCGCTCAAGCGCGCCACGAGCTGGCCCTGTTGCCCGACGTCGCCGGTCGCCGGGCGTTGGAGGCGCTGGTCGACTACACCGTGAGCCGGCACGGATAGCGCCGGGGAACCTCAGCGGTGATTCCGGGCGTTGACAGGGCGCAAGACACGCTCAGGCGCTCGTAGGAGGACGCACACTGATGACCTGGCATCCGCATGCCAACAGGCTGAAGACTTTCCTGCTGTTGGTCGGTATGTCCGCGATGATCGTGTTCGTCGGCGCGCTGTTCGGCAGAACCGCGCTGCTCTTGGCGACGCTGTTCGCGGTCGGAATCAACGTCTACACCTACTTCAACAGCGACAAGCTGGCGTTGCGGGCGATGCACGCCGTGCCGGTTTCCGAGGTGCAGGCGCCGGTGATGTACCGGATCGTGCGCGAGCTGGCGACCTCGGCGCATCAGCCCATGCCGCGCCTGTACATCAGCGACACCAGTGCACCCAACGCGTTTGCGACCGGGCGCAATCCGCGCAATGCCGCGGTGTGCTGCACGACGGGCATCTTGCAGATCCTCAACGAGCGGGAACTGCGCGCGGTGCTCGGCCACGAGCTGTCGCACGTGTACAACCGCGACATCCTGATTTCCTGTGTGGCCGGCGCGTTGGCGTCGGTGATCACCGCGCTGGCCAACATGGCGTTGTGGTTCGGCGCTTTCGGCGGCAACCGCGAGGGCGGCAATCCGTTTGCGCTGCTGCTGGTTTCGTTGCTCGGACCGATCGCTGCGACCGTGGTGAAGCTGGCGGTGTCGCGCTCGCGCGAGTACCAGGCCGATGAGTCGGGGGCGGTGCTGACCGGTGACCCGCTGGCGCTGGCGTCGGCGTTGCGCAAGATCTCCGGTGGGGTGCAGTTGGCTCCGTTGCCGCCCGAGCCGCAGCTGGCCAGCCAGGCGCACCTGATGATTGCCAACCCATTTCGCGCCGGCGAGCGGATTGGCTCGCTGTTTTCGACGCACCCGCCGATCGAGGACCGGATCCGGCGCCTCGAGGAAATGGCGCGCGGCTAGGTTCGCGCACGAATTAGGCTGCGGCCTCCGGGGTGGTTGGCTCGACGAGTGCCAGGGTGTGCACGCGCGGCGAATGGCCCCGCTCGAGCACGCCGTCCACCGTGACGTGTCCGCCCTTGGCGTGGTGCTGCAGCTGCCAATCGGTAATCGCTTGGTGTGCGGCGTGATCCAGATAGTTGACCGCGATGTGCAGGGTGACGGTGGCCCGCTCGGGAATGGAGGCCAGCACCCGGGTCAGTCGGGGCAGCGACAAGAACGTGCAGGCGCCTTCGATCACCACGCGCCACTCGTCGCCGACCGGGTGAGCGTCGATCTTGGCCCGCACCACTCGCCATCCGGTCATCGCGATCGCCAGCGCCAGTCCAATCATGACGCCGTGCAGCAGGTTGAGGAACACAACCGCGACAATGGTCACCAGATAGATGGCGAAATCGCCGGTCTTCACCGCCGTTTCGATATGGGCCGGCTGCAGCAGCTGAATCCCGATTACGATGAGCAGGCCGGCCAGGGCAGCGCTGGGGATTTGCTCGATCAACCCGGCGAAGGGCAGGGCGAACAGCAGCACCCAGAAGCCGTGCAGGATGGTCGAGGCGCTGGTCTTGGCGCCCGCCTTGATGTTCGCCGAGCTGCGCACGATCACGCCGGCGATGGGCAGGCCGCCGATGCCTCCCGAGACGATGTTGGCCGCGCCCTGCCCGATCAGCTCCCGGTCCAGGTCGGTGCGCGGGCCGGTGTGCATCCGGTCGGTCGCCACCGCGGTCAGCAGGCTCTGCACGCTGGTGATGAGCGTGACGGTGATCACCCCGACCACGACCGCGCCCCAGTTGCCGTCGGGCAGCGTGGGCAGCTGCAAGGCGTCGATGACCGACCCCTCGAGCGTGATCCGTGAGACGTGGAACGGAAACGCCACCGAGAGAACCGTCACCACCACGATGGCGACGAGCGGACCGGGGACGGCGGCCACCTTGGGCGGCACCCATCGCCACGCCACCATGATCGCGATGACCAGCACCCCCAGCAGCACCCCCGGCCGGTGCGCGCCGACGATCTGAGCGGGCAGCTCGACGACGTTGTCCCAGGCCGAGCTGTTGGACTGACCGCCGAGCAACACGTGCGTTTGTTGCAACGCGATCGTGATGCCGATGCCGGCGAGCATGGCGTGCACCACCACCGGCGAAATCGCGAGCGCGGCACGCGCAACGCGGCTGAGCCCCAACAGAACCTGCATCACGCCCGCGACCGCGGTGATGAAACACGTCAATCCCCAGCCAAATTGCGCGATCAGCTCGGCGACGACGACGGTCAGTCCGGCCGCGGGTCCGCTGACCTGCAGCGGTGATCCGCCGACGGCCCCCGCGACGATGCCGCCTACGATCGCCGCGATCAACCCGGCCAGCACGGGCGCGTCCGAGGCGATGGCGATGCCCAGCGAAAGCGGCAGTGCGACTAGGAAAACCACCAGTGAGGCCGGCAGGTCATGACGGATGATTCGCTGAGTCCGTGACGCCGATTCGGCCTGCTGCACATGTTGCATCGGAGGCTCCCTCGTATTGTGACTTAGTCGTAACCGACTGGTACACAAGCGAATCCGCTCACCCCGAACCCCGACGTTACGGACGCAGACGCCTGACGACTGCGTCCGACGGTAGGTGCGCGGCCATTTGGGGGCAACCTGACGCGCCAGGTGCATAGCGAAGACAAATGTTCAGTGTGTTACCGAATTGCGCGGCGAAACCGGGACTAGAACCCCGATCCGTGCACCTCGTGTCCTGGGGTTTCGGCGATCAGGCCGCTGTAGGCCTGCTCGACGCTGGAACCGTGATTGATGACGGCGTCGACCTCGCGGGCGATCGGCATGTTCAGTCCGAACTCGTTGGCGAACTCCATGATGACGCTGGCCGCCTTGACTCCCTCGGCGACCTGGTTCATCGACGCGATGATCTCGTCGATGGGCTTACCCGCGCCGAGTTGCTCACCGACGTGGCGGTTGCGGCTGCGCTGGCTGGTGCACGTGACGATCAGGTCGCCCAGGCCGGCCAGGCCCGGGAAGGTCTCGCTCTTTCCGCCCACGGCCACGCCGAGTTTGGTCATCTCGCGCAACGCGCGAGCGATCACCAGGGCACGTGTGTTCTCGCCGATACCCAGCGAATAACCCATGCCGACGGCGATCGCGAAGACGTTCTTCAGCGCGCCGGCCATCTCCACGCCGATGACGTCGTCGGTGGTGTAGACGCGGAAGCGCCGGGTGCGAAACAGTGCGGCCAGCCGAGTCGACAGGTGCTGGTCGGGCATCGCCAGCACCGCCGCGGCGGCGTAGCCCTCGGCGACCTCGCGGGCGATGTTGGGGCCGGCCAGGATGCCCGCCGGATGGCCCGGCAGGATCTCCTCGATGATCTGCGACATCCGCATGTTGGTGCCCTGCTCGAGGCCCTTGACCAGAGATACCACCGGCACCCAGGGCCGCAATTCTTTGCTCAGCTCGGTCAGCACGCCCCGGAAGCCGTGCGAGGGGACGCCCATGACCACCACGTCGGCGCTGTGGGCGGCCTCGGTGAAGTCTGTGGTGGCACGCAGCGTCTCGCTGAGCACCACGTCGTTGCCGAGGTAGCGGCTGTTGCGGTGCTGTTCGTTGATGTCGTTGGCGGTGTCCTCCGAGCGCACCCACTGCAGTGTCGGGGCGCGGCGCGCGCAGATGGACGCCACGGTGGTTCCCCAGGAACCCCCACCCAGGACAACGACATTCGGTTCGCGCTTCTCGGCTGCCATGAGCATTAGATTATTGCCGTCGCCGGCCATTTAGTAGGTGTTTGACGCGGCGACACCTAGCCGGCCAAGGCGGCCCGGTCTCCGGCGCGCCCGAAGACCATGGCTTCCTCGATGCGGTCGAACCGGTAGTCGATGGCGTCGGCCAAGTAGTTCTGCCGAACGTTCCAGGGCCGCTTGGTGCCGGATTTGGGCAACTCGTGGACCGACCGCCGCACATAGCCGGCTTGGATGTCCCAGGACGGCTTCTCAGCCATCGGCTCGTCGCCGCGATGCGGGCACGCTCGGGTGTAGCCGTGAGAAGCCATGTACGCCAACAGTTTCGCGGTGGCACGCGCGGTCATGTCGGCGCGCAGCGTCCACGAGGCGTTGGTATAGCCCACGCACCAGAACAGGTTGGGCACGTCTTCGAGCATGTGCGCTTTGTAGACGAAGCGGTCGCGGTGGTTGATCGGGGTGCCGTCGAGGCTCAGCGCCGTTCCACCCAGGGCCTGCAATTGCAGCCCGGTGGCGGTGACGATGATGTCCGCCTCGAGGTGTGCGCCGGATCTGAGTGCGATTCCGGTGGCGTCGACGTGGTCGATGTGGTCGGTGACCACCTGAGCGCGGCCGTCGGCGATCGCGTTGAACAGATCGGCGTCGGGAATCAGGCACAGCCGCTGGTCCCACGGCTGGTAGTACGGCTTGAAGTGGGTGTCGACGTCGTAGCCTGCGGGCAGGCTCTGGATCGCCTTGCGCCGCAGTATCCACTTGATGAAACCCGGTGTCTTGCGGGCGAAAAACCACAGCACCGCCTCGGTCAGCGCGCTGTAGGTCCGGACGGCCAGATGAGCAGGCTTGCGCGGCAACGTTTTCCGGGCCACCGCCGCGACCTTGCCGTACTTGGAGGCGGAGACGACGTACGTCGGCGAGCGCTGCAGCATGACGACTTTCCCGGCTCGCTGCGCCAGGGACGGGATCAGGGTGATGGCCGTGGCACCGCTGCCGATCACCACGATCGTCTTGCCGGTGTAGTCGAGGTCTTCCGGCCAGTGCTGCGGGTGGATGACGGTGCCGGCGAACTGCTCGAGGCCGGGGATGTCCGGGGTGTAACCGGCGTCGTAGTTGTAGTAGCCGGTGCCGAAGAACAGGAACCGGCTGCGGTACCGCTGCACGTCACCCTGGTGGTCGACCGTGACGGTCCAGGTGTCGGTGGACGAATCCCAATCCGCGCTCCGCACCTGGCTGTTGAACCGGATGTGCCGGTCGATGCCGTACTTGCGGGCGGTGTTTTCTAGGTACTCGCGGATGTGGGCGCCGTCGGCCACACCCTCCGCGCGGGTCCACGGCTCGAACGGGAAGCTCAGCGTGAAGATGCTGCTGTCGGAGCGCACCCCGGGGTAGCGGAACAGGTCCCAGGTGCCGCCGATCTGTGCGCGGCGCTCCAAGATCGCGTAGGTCAAGTGCGGGTTGCGCTCGGTGAGCCGGTAGGCCGCGCCCAGGCCGGAGATGCCGGCGCCGACGATGACGACGTCGACGTAATCGGCCGCATGGGAAGTCACGGTCACCAGATTAGGCAGGCTCGATAAGCACGTCGACGTGCAGGGGCGCGCATCGGTCGATGAGCCAGATCTGGTCGGCCGGGCTGGCGAAGATGCGCGCGTGGCTCGGGTCCTGGGCGAACGAGTCAGCGCAACGGTCGCCGAAGAAGACGTAGGCCTTGGCGTCGTTGCACATTCGCGACATCCACACCAAACCGTCCAGCCCCGCGTGGTGTGCGGCCTCGGCCCACCGGACGGTGCTGCGATAGCTGGACGCGGGGCCCCCGGTGAGGTCGGCCGCGCTGACCCTGAGGCGGCGCAAGCCGGTGCCGTGCAGCACCGCCACGCGCACCTTGCGGGTCACCGTCAGCCGCACCAGCACCTTGTTGGCGTACTGGTCGTAGGGCAGGGTGCCGCCCTCCACCGGGATGTCGTGCAACAGCGTCTCGGCGATCGCGGCGTCTTCAGTTTCGGCGGCGTACAGGATCGGAACGACGGGATCACCGAAGAAGCCGAACCGGGTCGGAGCGCCGAAACCCGGATTGAAATCGGTGGCGGTGCGGGTGGCGGTGAGCACTCGGTAAAGCAGGTGTCCCGTCGGCAGCGTCGCGGTTGCCGGGTCGAAGGGGGACGGAGGGGGCTTCACCACGAAATGGCCATGGCCTCCGCTGCCACCGCGACGACGCGCTCGGGGTCGGTACGGAGGTGGTCTACCGGCCGATCGCCGTCGAGATAGGTGGTGGGCGAGCACAACCACTGCACCAGGCCCGCTTCCGACCAGCCGTTGGCGTCGGCCAACTCGCGCAGCCGGGCAATGACGGCCAGCGGCTTGCCGTCGGCGCCGAATTGGAATCCGGGATAGGCGGGATAGTTGCCTTGGCGGATGGCGACTAGGGCGCCGTTGCGGTGGGCGGTGGTGGCCAGGTTGCGGGGTGCGCTGGACCGCGAGCCCATCCGCGTGCCGGCTTCACTGCTGGTCAGCAGGCCGAACTCGGCGTCGATGCGGGCATACAGGTTGTGTTCGGCCTGCACTGCGCGCGCTACGGCGGGTTCGGTGTAGACCTCGACCGAGGCCAGCGCTGCACCGACGGCGCGCGCGCTCTCGCGCAGGCGTTCGTGCGCCGCGGCCAGTTCGGCAACATTGGTCGGAGTCATCGTGCAGTCCAGTTTACTGCACGAAGTGCACGCTGAGGTGGCTCAGCGGTAGTTCACAAACTGCACCGCCACGTCCAGGTCGGCGTTTTTCAGCAGCGCTTGGACGGCTTGCAGGTCGTCGCGCTTCTTGCTGGTGACGCGGATCTCGTCACCCTGGATCTGGGTCTTGACGGTCTTGGGTCCCTCGTCGCGGATGAGCTTGGTGATCTTTTTGGCGTTCTCGCTGCTGATGCCCTGTTTGAGGGTGCCGTTGACCTTGTAGGTCTTGCCGGAGGCCTGCGGGTCACCGGCGTCGAAGGCCTTCATCGAGATGTCGCGGCGGATCAACTTCTCCTTGAACACGTCCACGGCGGCCTTGACGCGTTCCTCGGTGGAGGAGGTTAACTCGATGGCTTCCTCGCCCTTCCAGGCGATTGTGGTGTCGGTGCCGCGGAAGTCGAAGCGCGTGGACAGCTCCTTGGCGGCTTGGTTCAGCGCGTTGTCGACTTCCTGCCGGTCCACTTTGCTGACGATGTCGAACGATGAGTCCGCCATTCGATCCGTCCTTCCCGATCGGTGATAGCCGTTTGTGAACTGTCTACCCGGTCGTTGTACCCTGCTAGGCGGCAGGTTGCCCGAGCGGCCAATGGGAGCGGACTGTAAATCCGTCGCGAAAGCTTCACAGGTTCGAATCCTGTACCTGCCACCACACGCCAAATACCACAGTCGGCCCGCCGCCAGCGCGGGCCGACTGTGTCGTCAGGTGCTTGGTAACTTCGCCGCCTAGTGGGCGACAGCCTCCTTCTTGCCGAAGATGCGCTCCAGCGAGGCTGTGTCGCCGTATGCCTGCACTCGCACCGTCTTGCCGTCGCGGACCGTGAAAACGGTTGCCGCATCGGTCGTTTCGCCGGCAACGGTGGTCTGGCCCAGCATGACCACCAGGTCGCCGTCGGCGAGGATGTGGTCGCCGGTGACCGAGGTCTGCTTCTCGGCCATCTTGGCCATGAGTTCTGCGATTTCCCGTTTGCCGTGGTAGACGCCACTGATGGCGCTCTCGCCCGGTTGGGTCCACTCGATATCTTCGTCGAAGAGACTCATCACCGTGTCGACATCACCGGCGTTGAAGGCTTGGTAACCCTTCTTGATGAGTTCCACGTTCTCCTGTTGCACTGACATTGTCCGGTTCCTTTCGTGAGTGGCCATTCATTTCGGGCCGTTCAGGCCGCGGGATCAGGGACGCGCGTTATAGGTGCTCCATCGCCCGAGACATCCGTCCGCTGTCGAAGTAGCTGCCTTCACGCCGGGGGTAACTGGGTCGCGGCTCGGGAAGATGCAGGTGCATATGGCCGACGGCCCGCACCAACGCGGCGTCCGACCAGTGGTGGGGAGCGGGCGGAACCGATACAGCCGCCGGGACGCTGAGATCGGGTACCGCGGGTCTGGAATGTAAGTGCAACATGTGCGAATGCCTTCCCATCTTGGTGGCTCCAGTCGGGAGTCAGGCTTGCGAACACACAAAGACAAGCACTCTTGAGGTAGGCACAACGTCATCCATATGGATGAGATCCGGATAGAATCTTCAGAAGTTTCCAGGGGCTCACAGCGAGGAAATTTCCGATGCGGGTACCAACCTGTGCAACGAAGGCCCAGGCGAGATGGTCACGCTCGAGGATTTCTCGCGCCTAGTCGCTGCCATCTACACCTCGGCGACCGACCCAGCGCATTGGCTAGTGGCAATCGCCGAAGTCAGCCACGCCATCGGTGCCACGGGCGGCGGAATGCTGCTCGCCGACGGAACCACTCGCTCGGTGATCAATGCCACGGTTCCGGCTGAGGTCACTGCCAGCTATGTCGAGTACTACCGCCATATCGACTACGTACTCGCCGCGGTCGAGACCGGACCAGTAGGACTGGTGCGCAGCGGATCGGAACTCGTGGCCCTGAAAGCGAATTCGGAATTCGACGCAGACTGGATGCGGCCCCATCGGATTGACGACGGACTTTTCGTGCGGCTAACCGACGGCACCATGCCCACCTGTTTTCTCGTCGCGGCGCCGAAACGGTCCGAGTCGTTCGACACCTCCGAGCGGGTGAAGCTGATGAGTGGTTTGGTCTCTCATTTGCAACAGGCGCTGCGCACCCAGGACAAACTCGCGGGATTAGGCAACAGCGCCGTCGAGATGGCCGGCGCGCTGGAGGTCGTCTCGCATGGAGTGGTCATCGTCTCAAGAGGAAACCGACTGATCAACGCCAATTCCGCTGCCGAACGGATCTTTCGCGCCAACGATGGACTGTGCCTGCGGTCCGGACGCATGGCCGCAATCAGCACGCACGTCGAACAAGAGTTGTGTTGCGCCATCGACAATGCCATCACCGGCGAACGCAGCTGTGTTCGCAGCGGATGGTCACTCATCTGCGCACGCCCTTCGGGCAAGCGGCCCTATGTCCTCCACGTCCTGCCCTCCTGCCGCCCGGATGCCGATGAGACACGCAGTCACGCAATGGCACTCGTGCTCATCATCGACCCTGAGGACGAACCGGTACCCGGCCCGGCGTTGCTGCGGCGGCTCTATCACCTCACCAAAGCCGAAGCCGAGGTCGCGCTGCACGTATTGCAGGGCGCGGACCTGAGGCAAATTTCGGAAGAGTTGTCAGTCTCGTTGCCCACGGTGCGTACCCACTTGCAACGCGTCTTCGACAAAACCGACACCCACCGCCAGGCCGAGCTCGTCCGGCTCCTCCTGGTGCTTTGTCCTTGAGCACCGCGTGCGGCGGCGCTACCGGCTACCACGCGTCACGCGATCAGCGGTTCTGGCCGATCGAGCGACCCTGGCGCACAACACAATTCCAGTCAACGCAACGCCCCCGAACACGAAGGTGAGCACCATGTTGGTCGTCTCTCCCTCCAAACACACGCCGCCCCTACTGCCGGTGCCGCACGCATGCGAGCGGTCCGGTTCGTCGTGCGCCAACCACTTGTAACCGAACAAACCGGCCAGTGCGGCGAAGGCGACGACGCCCAGCGTGGCAAGCGCGACATTCAGCCAGAATCCGGTTCTGGTCATAGTTCACGCTAACGCGCTGGCCACCGCTTCACTTGCCTCGCTCGAGCGGCACCGGCTGCGGCAGTTGCACGCCCTTGGGCAGGACCAGATGACCGTGCACGTCGACGTAGCCGGATCTCTTGGTGGGAAGCGGCAGAACAGGAGTGGGACACGGTTGTTCGGCTCCCTCCCCGCAGATGCCACCGATGAAATAGGACCGCCGCGCCACGTCGTCCGGCCAGGGGTCGGCATGCATCCCGAACCATTGCGCCGCACCGATGGCTGAGCTGGCACGCCTAGTTCACCGGTTGCGCCGAGCGGCTCGTCGACGGACGGCGTGTGCAGCTTGCTCGACGGACTGCTCACCAGCGTCTCCTTCGACTACAAGTTAACTCACCCGTAGGCAAGATACCAGTAAGTATCTGCGATCGGTATGGCCAGCGGCGGCCCGCCTCGCACTGTGGTAGATACAGCGCTATGCCCGCGCTGAGCACTCGACGTCAATAGCGACCCGTCATGTCCGACGATCGCCTGCTGACTCCCGGCCAGACGTGCTGGCGGGTGGAGGGCGCCGACCAGTTCACCTGCATCATCGATGGGGCCGACTACTTCAGGCATGTCAAGGCGGCGATGCTGCGCGCCCAGCACCGGATCATGCTGATCGGTTGGGATATCGACGCCCGGATGACCTTCGAGCGGGGTGCCAAGACGCTGCCTGGCCCGAATCAGCTTGGCGCCTTTCTGTATTGGCTGCTGTGGAAACGAACGCGACTGCAGGTTTATCTGCTCAGGTCAAATCTGCGCCTGCTCCCGGTCTTCGACGACATCTGGTTCGGTCTCACCCCGGTGGCGGTGGTCAATCAAATCAGCAGCAGACGAATGCATTTCGCCGTGGACGGCGCCCATCCCACCGGTGCGGTGCATCACCAGAAGATCGTGGTGGTCGACGACGCGGTGGCGTTCTGCGGTGGGATGGACCTGACCATCGAACGATGGGACACCCGCGCCCATCGGCACGAAAGTCGTCGCCGCCGGTCGGTCGGACGCAGCTACGGCCCGCGCCACGACGTGGCGGTAGCGGTGGACGGCGCGGCGGCCCGCGCGCTCGGCGAACTGGCCCGCGCGCGTTGGGAAGGCGCAACGGGACAATCGCTGGCTCCCGTCACGGCCAGACACGTCGCCTGGCCGAGCGGCCTGACGCCGACGCTGCGCGAGGTCGACGTCGCCATCGCGCGCACCTTGCCCGAGTTGGACAAGCAACGCGAGGTTCGCGAGGTGGAGGAACTCAACCTGGCGGCGATCGCGGCGGCACGCCACAGCATTTATCTGGAGAACCAATACCTGGCTGCGCGCCGCATCGCCGAGGCGCTGGCCGCGCGGCTCGCCGAAGACGACGGCCCCGAAGTCGTCGTCGTCCTGCCGCGTCGAGGCAACAATCGCTTGGAGCGCGAAGCGATGGACAGCGCGCGCCACCGGCTTCTCCAATTGCTTTGGGCAGCAGACGATCACCAGCGACTGGGCGTCTACTTTCCAGTGACCGACGGTGGCACACCGATCTACATCCACTCCAAGGTCATGGTCATCGACGACCGGCTGCTGCGGGTCGGGTCCTCGAATCTCAACAACAGGTCGATGGGCTTCGACAGCGAGTGTGACGTGGCGATCGAAGGCGACAACTCGCAACACGACCACATTCGCGACCAGGTGACATCCGTTCGGGCTCAACTGGTAGCCGAACACCTCGGCGTCTCCGTCGAACAATTCACAAACGTAATGGCGCAACGTCAATCGTTGCTGCGAGCGATCGAGGAACTGCGCGGGCACGGCAAGACGTTGCAGCCGTTGACCGAGCGGGAGGTATCGGATGAGGCCGGTCCGCTGGCCGAGAACGATCTCATGGATCCCGACCATGTCCCGCCATCGCTGACCCGAAGCGTGCAGCGGTTCCTGACGGGCCTCAGGCGGTGGCCTAACTGATCAGTTGTGGCATGACCTCGCCGGCGAACAGCTCCAAGTGCGCCACATCGGACATGTCCAGCAGCTGGGCGTACACCCGCTGCACGCCCAGCTCACCCCACGGTCCCAGCTTGTCGACGATCTCACCCGGCGTGCCGACCAGCGGACTGTTGGAACGCAACTCGTCGACCTCGCGACCGATCGCCGCTGCGCGGCGCGCCACCTCAGCGTCGTCGCGGCCGGCGCAGAGCACGAAAGCGCAGGAGTAGACCATGGATTCGGCCGGCCGATCGGCCGCGGACACCGCGTCGGCCACGCGCGCGAACTGCGTCTTGGTCACGTCCATCGATGCGAACGGAACATTGAATTCCGTAGCGTACTGAGCCGCCAACGCGGGAGTCCGCTTGGCGCCCGTGCCGCCGATGACGATCGGCGGGTGCGGGCTCTGGGTCGGTTTGGGCAGCGCCGGTGACTCGGAGATGGTGTAGTACTCACCGCGGTAGTCGAACGTCTCGCCGGGCGGCGTGGTCCACAGTCCGGTGATCACGGCCAGCTGTTCGGTGAGCCGGTCGAACCGCTCCCGCACCGAGGGAAACGCAATCCCGTAGGCCTGGTGCTCGGCTTCAAACCAGCCGCTACCCAATCCGAATTCGACTCTGCCGCCGCTCATTTCGTCCACCTGCGCGACGGTGATGGCCAGCGGCCCCGGGTAGCGGAACGTCGCCGACGTCACCAGAGTGCCCAGCCGGATATGCGACGTCTCGCGAGCGATCGCCCCCAGCGTCACCCAGGAATCGGTGGGCCCCGGGGCGCCGTCGCCGCTCATCGCCAAATAGTGATCGGACCTGAAGAAGGCCGAGAAGCCACACTCTTCGGCGGCCTGGGCGACGGCGAGCTGGGTGGCGTAAGTAGCTCCTTGCTGCGGCTCGACGAAGGCGCGAAAGTCCATAGTTCCTTCCGGGACACGGCCCGGTCAGGGCACGTTGGTGGTCTTGCGGTCCAGATCGTTGAACTTGACGCTGACCCGCTGAAAGCGCTTGACGCGTTCGGCTTTGGCCTTCCTGGTGTACGTCTTGCGATCCGCCGTTGTCAATTCCGCTTCGTCGGTGAATGGGGTGAGCAATGCTCGCGGGTACAGCTGCTCGACCAAGACGACGTTGATCTCGGCGCACAACACCAGCGTCGAGGACACTAGGAAAAGAAACGCGAGCATGCCCAGCACCAGCGCGAAGACACTGTTGGTGGCGCTGGCCGACTTGACCACGTGGCCTATGTAGCCGGCGCCGAACCATTGCAGGATCTGCCAAATGAACGCCGCGGCAAGGGCTCCCGGCAACACCTGCCGGTAGGTCAGCTCCCGGGTGGTGGTGACGCGGAAGGCGACCAGACAGATCAACGCGTTGATGCCCACCGCGACCAGGGAGACACCGATCTTGCCGAACGGTCCTAGTGCTCCGGTCACGTGACCAACCGCGGACAAGACGGTGGCCGTGATGGCGGCCGAACCGAGTACCAACAGCAGCATCAAGCTGCGCCTGCGGGACCGAAATGGATCGGGACGGTTGTTTCGCGGTACGTCCCAAACCGAGTTCATCGCGTTCTGCACCGCCTGCCCGACGCCCAGTCCGCCGTAGAGGGCGCCGAGAACACCGATGATGACCGCACCCGTCCCGCCGCTGAGCCCCTCGGGCTGATGAAGCTGGCTGCCGATGACCGGGAATTGGCTCAGCGTGCTCTGCATCACCTGGGCCTGCAGATCGGGCCGTCCGGCCAACAGCACCCCGAGGCCCGTGGTCAGCAACAGCAATAGCGGAAACAGGGAGACGAACGCGTAATAGGTGATCAGTGCGGCCAGATAACCGCCCTGGTCATCGAGGTACTTGTAGATGACAGCGATTACCAGGCCCACGGCGCGGTTACGTCGCTGCAGCCTGTCCAGCCAGCCGACCATTGCCGATCACTTCATCCCCACCAGAAGCCGACACCCTAGTCAAGGGCTGCCGACGGTCTACCCGAAATCGTCGACGGCCAACCTTGCTGGTAGATGCGCTGCCGCGGGTTGGGACCTACCGTCCGGAGGTGCGGGCGAACTCTCGCCCGCGCTGTTCGGCGCCGGGACTGCCGCTGAACAGCCCGGAATCCGCACGTCGTTGCCCGTCATCGGGCCGGTGGGCACCGTTGGCCGGGTCGGTCAGGGCGGGTTCGATCCGGCGCCGCGGCAAGGCGCCGGCTTGGGTGCTCTGCAGCCACTCGACCATGCCTTCGCGCACGTCGCAGCGTAGGTCGAACAGGGCGCCGGCGTTCGAGGCGCTGACCAACATGCGCACCCGCACATAGCCGCTGACCGCGTCCGTTACCTGCAGCACGCCGACGCGGCCGTCCCAGAGCTCGTTGGTCTGCAGTAGTCGATTCAACTCGTCGCGCATGCCATCCAACGACACTGTGAAGTCGACGTCGAGCTCGACGGTTCCCAGCAGGGCGGTGGCGTTGCGTGTCCAGTTCTGGAACGGCGTCTTGGTGAAGTATGTGCAGGGCAGCACCAGCCGCCGTTCGTCCCACAGATGCACGACGACGTAGGTCAGCGTGATCTCCTCGATGCGGCCCCATTCGTCTTCCACGACGACGACGTCGCCAACGCGGATGGCGTCGGAGAAGGCGATCTGGATGCCGGCGAATACCGCGCCGAGCGAGGTCTGGGCGGCCAGACCGGCCACGACCGACAGCACACCGGCCGAGGCGAACAGGGTCTTGCCGACGTTGCTGAACGCCGGGAAGGTCATCAGGATCGCGGCCAAACCGAACACCACCACGACGGCCACCACCAGGCGGCGGACCAGGGTGATCTGGGTGCGGATCTTGCGGCGGTGCCGGTCGGCGTCGGTCATCTCCGTGCCGGCGAAGTGCGCGATGGCGCGCCGTTCGGCGACCGACACCAGGCTGGCGACCAGCCAGGTGCTGGTGGCCATCCCCGCGATGACCAGTACATGGTCCACCCAGCCGCGCCATGGAGCATCCGAGTTGGACGTGTGGTGCACGGCGGTACTGGCCGCGATCACCATCAAAGTCGCGCGCACCGCGCCGCGAGTGAGCACTTCGATGTCGTCGAGGATCGCGCTACGGCGCTTCATCCGCTGCAGCAGCCAGGACAGCGCCACACCGAACAGGTAGGCGATCAACACGGCGATAACCACCCAGGCGACATTGAGTACGGCGTGGGTTGCGGGTTCGAGCGAAATCGCTGAAGCCATAAAGGAGTTTGCTCCTCAAGATCGGGGGCAAGAACGTCGTCTCTATGCCTTCCCCCGACGACGGGCGAAAAAACCGATACGGCAAGCTATTTCGATTTGAGACTGACGTCACAACGCGGGGCGTCAGTGAATTCGGGCGCTTCCGCCCAACCCGATTTCGAGCACGCTGCCGGTAATCACACCGGGATCGGTGACCAGGTACACGACTCCCCGGCTGACGTCTTCGGGTTGCAGCCACGGCTGCGGAATCGGATTGGCCTTCATCATGCGGCGTACCAAGTCGTCGGGGATGTCGTCACCGCCAGCCGGTTGCACCATCGGCGTCTGTGTCGTCGTCGGGCAGACGACGTTGATGGTGATGCCTTCCTTGGCGACCTCCAGGGCCGCGGACTTGGCCAGCCCGATGACCCCCCACTTGGTGGCGTTGTAGGCCGCGAGTTCGGGAATGCCCATTCGACCGCCCATCGAGGAGGTCACCACGATGCGGCCGAAGCGTTGCTTTCGCATCACCGGAAGTGCCGCGCGCAGCGTGTGGAAGGCGCCGCTGAGATTGGTGTCGATCAACTGTTGCCAGACATGGTCGCTGACTTCTTCGAGCAACCCGGTGCTGACGATGCCGGCGTTGGCCACCACGATGTCGAGGCTGCCCAACTCCCGGTGTGTCTGCTGCACCGCCGCGTCGACTTGGGCGGGGTCGCGCACGTCGACCGTCAGCGGCAGGCAGCGCCGACCCAGCTCCTCGACCAGTTTGGCGGTGTGTTGTAAGTCGTCCTCAGTGCCCAACGGATAAGTCAAGTCCTTCATCGGCCCCGGCGCGTCCGCCACCGCGATGTCAGCACCTTCGGCGTCCAATGCCAGCGCGTGCGAGCGTCCCTGCCCGCGGCCCCCGCCGGTGATCAGTGCGACGCGTCCATCCAAAGCACCCATAGCCGGCTACGGTAGCGCCTTCCCCAATCCACGCCTCAGCGCTGGTAGTGCGGAGGGTTGGGCTTGGGGATGCATACGCCACGCACGCACCCCAAGACCCCGCGAATGGGCGGCGGCGGCGCGACTTTGGGCGGCTGCTGACAGGCAGCGGCTTGGCAGGGGTCAGGAATCGGGGGATCGGCTTGTGCCGCTGGCGCCCCGACCAGCGCCACTGAACACGCCGCCACCGCTCCGGCACACAGGACCTTGAGCGCGATCACTCGAGCGCCTCCTCGCATAAGCGGCAATGCCGCCTCAACGATAGCGCGCGCAACGCTTCGGCGTTGGTTCGCCGGTTCCCGCATAGGCTGGGCAGATGAGCGCCGGTGAGCAGCGCGCGGGAGTCGATCTGACCAACCTGGATCAGCCGTTGAGTCCCGATGCCAAAGCCACCAAACGCGACTTGGTCGAATACCTCGACGCGGTCGCCGACAGGATGCTGCCCGGACTGGCCGACCGGCCGCTCACCGTGCTGCGGGTGCTGCGCGGGCGCGCACCGTTCATGCAGAAGAACGTGCCCAAGTACACCCCGGACTGGGTGCGGACGGTTGCGATTTGGGCTGAGGCCTCGCACCGGGAGGTCCATTACCCGGTCTGCGACGACCGGCGCACCTTGATGTGGCTGGCGAATCAGCGCGCCGTCGAATTTCATCCGGCGTTGGGCTTCGCCCGCGACATCTACCGGCCCACGCATCTGGTGCTCGACCTCGACCCACCCACCGGCGACGACTTCACCGCGGTGGTCAACGTGGCGCACTTGGTACGCCAGGCCCTGGCGGAGTGCGGCCTGGCCGGCGCGGTCAAAACCAGTGGCGCCAAAGGCATTCACGTGTTCGTACCGATCGACGACACCGCGCCCGTGGACGACGTGGCTGCGGCCACCCGCGCGCTGGCCGCTCGCGCCGAAAAGCTCGACCCCGCCGCGGCGACAACGGCTTTCATCGTGGAGGACCGGGCGGGCAAGGTGTACGTCGATTCCACCCGCGCCGGGGGCGCGACGGTCGCCGCCGCCTACAGCCCTCGATTACGCCCAGGCACCCCGGTTTCGTTCCCGTTGGATTGGTCGGACCTCGACCGGGTGAACCCCGCCGACTTCACCGTACACACGGCAATCGCCGCTCTTGCCGGTCGCGACCCCTGGGCGGAGTCGATGGTGGGGCCGCAACCTCTGCCGAGCGATCTGGTCGAAGAGGGACGCGCCATCCCCGTCGCCCGCGTTGCCGCCATGCACGAAGGTAAGCGGCGTGCCCGGGCGCGACGGACAGGCCAGAACAGCTGAGCGGCGTGCGCGATATGCTGCTGTCGCGCAACCCTGTGATGGAGTAAAGAGTGTCGACCTTCAAGCGCTACCTCGTTATCCAGCTGATGATGTTCATCTTCGGCATCGTCGGCCCGATATTTCTGGTGATGTTCTTTGCCTCGCAACCGGATCCGAACGTCCGATGGGCGTATTGGGCCGGGCTGTTCATCACCTACGCCGACATCGTTATCGCGTTGGCCGTGACCAAGGCGACCGGCGACGACACCAAAGGCCCGGCCGATGTGCGCCTGGCCGTAGCGGCGGCCAAGCGCATGCAGGGCCGGCGTGGTTCGGGGCTGGACTTTCTGAATTACACGTCGTCGGACTAGGTCGGATTAGCCGAGTCGGACTAACCGACGTTAATCGGCGCGTGACGCCTGGTAATACGCGATGCGCCAGCCCGCGCCGGTCTGCCTGACCAGCACGCCGATATGCACCCGAGTCACCCGCCCGTCGAGATAAGAGAAGTCGGCACGCAGGTAACCGAGCACGGCATCTGCGGAGATCTCGCGGCTTTCCAACACGCGGTAGGCCACCGTCATGCCGTGCGGCTGAGCGTCGTAGTAGTCGTGAACCCCTTGCGGCCCAACACTATACGGGCGCAGCCCCTGGAAGATGCCGTCATCGGTGAACAGTGCGGCCACCCGCTGCGGTTCGTGGGCGTCGATGCCGGCTTGCCATTGGTCCAGAACGTCGCGCAGGACCGCGCCGGGTTCAGTGTCCGGCACTTTGGCCACCGTCGACGTGCAGGATCTCACCGGTGATGAACGACGAGTGCTCCAGGTAGAGGACCGCGTCGACGACGTCGTCGATCTCGCCTAACCGGCCCAGCGGATGCATCTTGGCCAGGAAGTCAAGGGAAGACGCGTCGTGCATGGGGGTCGGGATGTTGCCCAGGGCAACCGCATTGACCCGTATCCCGCGGGCCGCGTACTCGATGGCCAGCGCTCGCGTCGCCGCGTTGAGGCCGCCCTTGGTCAGGGACGCCAACACCGACGGCACCTGGGAGTTGGGCTGGTCGACCAGGCTGGTGGATATGTTGACCAAATGGCCGCCGCCGTCGCGAGTCAACATCGCCGCGATGGCGGCACGCGAAACTTCGAAGAAGCCACGTAGATTCACGCCGGTAACCGCGTCGTAGTCGCCGTCGGTGTATTCGGTGAACGGTTTGGGGACGAAGATGCCGGCATTGTTGACGACGGCGTCGACGCGACCGAAGCGTTCGATGGCCGCGTCGACGATCTGCCGGCCCGCACCGGTCTGGCCGACGTCAGCGGCGACCGCCAGCACCAACGGGTCTTCGCCTTGCTCAATGCGGCGTGAGTTGGCGACCACCGCGTGACCCGACTTGCGATAGGCGGCGACCAACGCTTCACCGATGCCCTGTGAAGCCCCGGTGATGATGGCGACGCGGTCGTCATTGGTCATCGGCGAAGTCTAGAACCAGGGGCCCGGATAGTGTCCGTCCGTGTCTTGCACCAACAGGATCTCGCGGCAGTCACCGGCCTGCGACGCCTCAGTTTCCCCGCGACACACCAGCGTCCATCCCGAGATCCGCCCGAACGGCCGGCCCGACCAGTTGGTCGCGATGGGATTGGTGGCGGGCAAGGCGATCACCGAGTAAGTGTTGCCGGTGTTGGTGACGTAGAGGTGGTCCCCGAAGAACGCCAATTTGGCGATTGGGAGCTTCTTGGCCTCGTCGCGGTCGCGCAGCAGATCCCACTGCCCAGTGCGCAGGTTCCACACCCCGAAGCCGAACTGGGAGGTGGTCGAACCGCGGCCGTCGATGAAGAGTTTGCCTTCGGACAGGGTCGCGGCCAGGCCACCGCCGGACACTTTCTCCGAGTCGCCCACCTTGATCACCGACCGCGAGTTCAGGTCGAAAAACATGGTCGAGAGCACCGGGGGAGTGTGCGAATCCCAGCGGGTGAGCTGCACCAGCCGGTCTGGACCGTCGGACAGCTCGCCGTCAACGGTGGAGATGTCGTTGTCCTGAAACACCGGCTCGCCTGACGGCAAGCGCAGCTCGGCCCCGAAGCTGTTGGCGGGCACGGTGCTGCGCTGAAACGACAGAACATCCTGCCAGACCTGCCCGGGCTGCGGATCGTCCCACATGGTCGTCAGGTCGGTGTTCGACAGCGTGATTGTGCGCGGCGCCGACATGGCGCCCCGTGCGTCGGCGAAGGCGTTGACCCAGGCCACTCCGACCGGCGTCGGGGAAATCCGCCATTCCTTGGCCGGGCCTAGCTTCAATTCGGGTGTGGGCGGCTGGATTTCCTTGCTGACTAACGGCTGGCCGTTCTTGAGGTCGAACACGTAGGCCGTCGTCTTGGCGACTTCGGGTGGGCCGCCTGTCGCGGCGGTGGTGACGACGTAGGTCACCTTGATGTCACCGACCGTGTTCGACAAGGCGCACATGGCGCCGGTGACCGTTTCCCCGGCGGCAATGGCGGGGACTGCCGGCGCCACCAGGTCCGCGGTTTTCGTGTCGAGCACTTTGGGCCGGATGTCCTCCAGCGCCGATTTGCTGGACGAGAACGCGTTGGGGCAGCCGAAGTAGACGGTCCCGCCGTAACTCTTCCAATCTTTGGCCAGCGGGCTCACGTGTGGAGGTGGCGGGGCGGTAGAACTGGGCGCGGGTCGCTTGGCCGAGGTGGTGGGTGCAGCGGCCGGCGGTGCGACGGTTGCTGAAGTGGCACAGGAGGCCAGGGTCAGACACCCGACCGCCAGCACGACAGCACGTCCGATTCTGGACACCGATATCCCCTTACGCGCACTCATCAGCGTTCCCCCCGCTAAGTCTTGTGGCGCATCGAGCGTAGAGGCATTCGGTGGCGACGGCGAATCGAGGTTTGCCGGTGCGGCGATCTACGATCGCGGCGAATCAGTCCGCGTGCGTCAGCGGGTACACGCCCGATAGCGTCGCCGCCCTCTCGGTCTGGGCGCCTTCGTCGCGGCCGAGCGCGATGGTGGCCGCTACCATCGCCGCGACCGCCACCGGTAGCGCTACCAGGCCGACGCCGCTCACGACCAGATGCTCACCCAGCACGACCATGCCGAGCAGCACCGCCACGACCGGCTCGCCGACCAGCATGATCGGTACCGACGCCTGCAGCGACCCCGCCCGGAAAGCCCATTGCTGCAAGACGATGACCGCAACCGCGAGCACGATGAGCAGGTACGGGGCGGGAACGGTGAGCAGCGCGTGCCAGCTACCGACCGAGAACCGATGCGTACAGGTTTTGGTCAGCACCGCGATCATGCCGAGTCCGACGGCCACCGCGACGCCCAACGACGCCGCGCGCACTCGATCCGCGGTGCGACGCGCGATCACCACGCACGCCACCACGATCGGCACCGCACCGCTGAGCGCCAGCGTCCACGAGGGCACCGGAGACCGATAGTTTCCCTCACGTGGCTGTCCCACCAGGACAAAGACCGCCAACGCGGCGGTCAGAATCGTCGCCCACGCCCACTCGGAACCGGTGACGCGATCACCGGTGCGCCGCGCGCTGAGCGGCAACACGAACAACAGCGCGGACACCAACAACGGTTGAACCAGCAGCAGCGACCCGTGTGCCAACGCGATCGCCTGGAACACGTACCCGGCGGTGGCCGCGGCCGTGCCCGCCCACCACAAGCCGTCGCGAAGGACATCGGTGACTACCGCGCCCGCCGACTCGTCAGCGCCGGGGCGCTGCAGAGCGGCCTGCCGAACGACTATGCCCAACGCGGCGGCCAACGCGGCCAGCAGCGCCGAGCCGATAGCCACCGCATGCGAGAAGACCCACCCCATTGTCCGGGCATACCCCTTTCGTGGCGTCGCGAACTTGCAGCCTAGCCGTGGCTGGCGGCGGGGAGTCCGGTGTCGACGCCCAATTGAGCCGCGGCGGCGACGACGGCGCGTTCGATGCGCCGCAGCGCGTGCAGGGCGGTCAACATGCGTCGGGTGTTCTCGCTCGGCTCGCACTCCTCGTCTTGCTGACGCGCCAAAGCCTCTGCGGCGTCCAGTAAGTCGGCCGTGGACTCGAGCCGCACCGTCCGATCGCCGTCCACGGCTGCGATCAGCGCTATGACGTTATGCCGCGTGCGCTCCGCGGCGGCGGTGACGGCGTCGGACAGCTCGGGGGAGCACTGCGGATCTTCGTACTGCTCGCTGCTGCGGGCCAGGTGGCGCCCGTAGTGGTCACAGGCGGTGAACAATTGCAGGCCACGCTGAATGCTGCGACGGGCGGTGATCCCGGCGACGCCGGCCAGCAGCGGCTTGGCGGTCGTCCGGAACTGCTGCAGATCCCGGTCGAGTTGCCGAGCCTGCTCGGTGGGGCTCGCGGCGTCGTCGTCATCGAACATCGCCGCGATGGACGTCTCGATCAGCGCGGCCAGCGTGGTCAAAAAAGCGCGGGTGTCCTTGCGGATGACGGTGCGGCTGTTGGTAGGCAGCACCAAGATCGCGCACGCCACGCCGATGACAGCGCCGATCGCGGTCTCTTCGATGCGCAGCATCAGCACACCGAAGGTGAATTGACCGAGCAGCCCGTACATCAGCGCCAGCATGGTGGTGATCCAGAACGTCATCATGCTGTAGGTGACCTGCATGAAGTAGAAGGCGCAAAACAGGCACACGAAAATCATTGCGAGCGATCCGACTTTGTCGCCGGAGAACAAAGTGGCGACCAGCACACCGCAGGGCACCCCGAGCACCGTGCCCAGCAGCCGTTGCCAGCCCTTGGTCAGGGTTTCGCCCCAGGAATTGGTGCCGGCGAAGATCACAAAAGCCGCGATCACCGCCCAATACCAACGCGCCGGAGAGGTCAGCTCGCCGGTGATGATGGCCAGCGATGCGGCGACCGAAACCTGGATCGCCTGCCGAGTGGTGGGCAGCAGGACGCGCCGCGACGGTTCGGCCGGCGTTTCGGTATCGGGCTCGTCGTGCTCGGGGGTCGGGGCGGTCGAGCTCTGCTCGGCCCGCTCGGCGGCGGCGTGTTCGACCAGCGCGCGAGCTTCTGCGGTGGCTTTCGCCGCGGCAATGATCGCCAGGGCGACGCGACGCACGGCGGCTTGGCCGGCTTCGTCGTCCGTCGACGGCCGCGGCTGGGTTTCGAGCAGCCGCTGGGCGCGGTCGGCGGTGCGTTGCAGCCCGCCGGATTGCGGCACCCGGATCGCCAGGGCCAACTGGCTGAGCGTCTGGGCAAGTTCGGCCCGAATCGCCGGCGGTATCTCCGCTCCCAGGGCGGCGGTCCGCTGGCCGGCGATCGCGACCCATTCAACGGCCAGTTCCGCGTCGAACAGCCACGGCGACAGGTGGTCCCCGGCCACACCCGGCCACAATGTCGCGGGATTGAACTTGTCCTCGATCTGGCTCTGCACCATCAACGCGGTTTCGTTCAGACGGGCGATGCGCGCCCGCATGCGGCGGCGGCGCCGTTCGTCGAGCGGTCCGGCTCGCAGCCCGTCCGCGGTGGTGTCCACCACGATTGCCATCCGGGCCCGTAACGACCGAATGGTTGCCCGCAGCACGCGTTCTGGTCGATCCGGCAGCACGTAGGTGCTCATGACGTAGGTGCACAACGTGCCGACCAGCACGGCGCCCACCATCCACGGCAACTCCGAGGGAGCGGCCCGCAGATACAACGTGAAGAAGTAGGCCATAAACGCGACCATGCCCAGGGCCCGGCCGCGCGGACCGAAGCGGCGGATGTAGACAGCGACGAACACGATGAGCACGAACATCGTGTCGGCGGCGATCTGATGCGGTGCCAGCAGCGCGGCGGCCGCGATGCAGAAGCTGGCCGGCAGCGGCAGCAGCGCCATGGTGATCCGTTGCTGGCGCGGGTCGGGCTCGTTGACCGACCGCGCGGCGATCATGGTGATGACGACGCCGAGCAAGGCGACGGTCAGCGGCTGCCCGGTGGCCCGCGTCAACACGAACAACGCCAGCAGCGAACAGGCCAGCGCGGCCGTCGTCCGGGTCGCCATGCGCAACCGGAGAAGCCCCGGATCGGAGCCGACCAGCCAGATCCGCGCCCGCTGACTCGCGGTGACCAGCGACGACGGCGCGTCGGTGTCCCCGGCTTCGGGTGCGGTGGCCGGAAGGTCGCGCCCAGCGACGCCGTACCGACCGAGCACCGGGTAACCGCCTCTCTTGTGTTTAGTCCGCCTATCCATGGTGACGCCGCCTGCCGGTAACGGCCAATCCACCCGGTGGGAAGGGCTGGGTTCGCTCCGGCGATGAAGCGGGAAACCGGGAGAAGTGGTCGGCTATGTGGAGGTCAGGGCGTATGCCGAGCTGAACGACTTCCTCGAGGCGGGTGCTCGGGGAGTCGCGGTGCGCCGCCCCTTCCGCAGCCATCACACGGTCAAGGATGTGCTGGAGGCGATGGGCATTCCCCATACCGAAGTAGACCTGATCCTGGTCAACGGTGACCCCGTCGGGTTTGACCACCGCCCGGCATCTGGTGACCGCATCACCGCTTACCCCATGTTCGAAGCGCTCGACATCGGGTCGACGGCCCGCCTGCGGCCTCGTCCGCTGCGCGACCCGCGCTTCGTCGCCGACGTCAACCTGGGCCGGCTGGCGCGGCTACTGCGTGTGCTCGGTTTCGACGTGTGGTGGAGCGGTGCCGCCGATGATCCGATGCTGGCCGACCTCAGCCGGGGTCAGCGGCGCATCTTGCTCACTCGCGACCGCGCTTTGTTGAAGCGCGGGTGCATCACGCACGGGTTGTACGTGCACTCCCGGCACGCTGAGGAGCAGACCCTGGAAGTCATCCGGCGACTCGACCTGCGGCATCGTTTGGCGCCCTTCACTCGGTGCCTACGGTGTAACGGGACCTTGGTCGCCGTAGCCAAGGCGGAGGTGAGTGACCGGCTGCAACCGTTGACTCGCCGCTACTACCAGCAGTTCAGCCGCTGCGATGGGTGCGGGCAAATCTATTGGCCCGGTTCGCATTACGTGCGCATGGTGGGTGTGGTGGAACGGCTGCGCGCCCAGCTTGACCGGTAACCGCGGCGCGCCTAGGCCGGGGTGAAGCGAACCGCTGCGAGTTTGAGCCGCTCGATCACCTCGGCGAATTCTTCTTGAGTCGGTATGCGCTCTTCGCGGAACTTCAATCCCATCATCCGCTGGGCGCGCTTGGGGCCATACGACTGCGCGCACCGCAGGTACAGCTCGGGCAGGCGGGTACGGTCGGCGATCAGCTCACCACGCATGGGGGTGGTTCTGCCGCCGTACACCACCTCGACGGGAGCGCCGCCGCGAAAGTTCGCCTTCCAACCGGCGCCGGCCAAGGCATAGAGATCGCCGTCGATCACGTGAGCGCTCACCGGAATCGAGAAGTGGCGTCCCGACTTTCGGCCGGTGAAGTGCAACACCATCAACTGCTGACGCAGCGGACCCGCCAACGGCGTGCGCAGCAGGGTGCCCAGGACAGGGTTGACCACCCGAAGGAGGGCTGAGGGCGGGTGGCCGACATCGACGGCGTAGGACTGCTCTGTCATCGAATTTCCTAGGGCGTGATGGTGGTTTGGTCATCGATGATGTTGGTGGCATCCATCAATGTGGGGCCTTCGTTGTCGAGCGCGTCGGCGTCGAGTTGCAGCACGAACAAGCCGTTGGGACTGGTGATGACGACCGTCTTCTGCGCGACGGTCCGCTGCTTGCCGTTCTTGTTGTAGGACCCGCCGAGCTGCCAGGCCTGAAAGCCCGACAAGGTGGAGGCGCTTCCATCGCCGGGGCCGTCGTAGCCGGGCAGGTTCTTCAACTCGCCGGGAGCAAACTGGATGATCTTCGCTGGGTCGACGTCACCGGTGAGCTTGGAAACGATCGCGACGATAGTCGGTGGATCGTTGGGGTCGGCGGGTTGGCCGTAGACGATGCCGCCATAGGGCGCGCCGGACCCCTCGGGAACGAGGTTCCATCCGGTCGGTACCGGCAGGTTGATGGTCGGCGAACCGGGGTCGCCGTGATGGACCGGGGTCTCCTGGATGTGGTTGTCCCGGATGTAGTCGGCGATGGTGTAGTTGGCCTTCGCACCTGGGGTGGCGCTGGTCGGCGGGGCGGTGGTCGCGGACGCCGAGGCGGAGGTCGACGTGCTGCTCGACGGAGCAGGTTTCGTGTCGCTCTTGGTGTCGGATCCGCAGGCAACCAGCGTCACGCTCAGCGCTGCGGCGGCGACCGCCGCCGTGAGGTCCTTCATCTACTCAACTCCCGAACTTCTGGGCCCCGGACCCGCGCCGCGACGTCGGCACTGACACTAGTGCAACAACGCTGATTTGCCAGCGGCAAACCAGCGCGCTCAGACCAGCTCGTTCTGGGTGAGCCAGCGCATCACCGGCCACCCGACGAACACCGGCAGCCAGCAAGTCAGCACGCGGTAGAGCAACACCGAGGGCACGCCGACCGCCGCCGGCACTCCGAAGGCCGCCAGCCCACCGATCAGCGCCGCCTCGACGGCTCCCACGCCACCCGGGGTGGGGGCCGCGGAGGCCAGCGTTCCGCCCACCATGGTGACCACGGTGACCGTCACGAACGTCGTGCCACCGCCGAACGCCTCGACACTGGCCCACAGCGCCAGAGCCGCGCCGAGAGTTGTTCCTGCAGCGCCCAATACGATCAGCGCCAGCCGCCGCGGTTCGCGGGCTAACGCGGTGAGGTCGGTGGTGACCTCGTCGAGTTTCGGGCGCAACTCCGTGGCCAGCCAACGCCGCAAGTTGGGGACCAAGAGGAAGGTTCCGACGATGCCCAGCGTGGTGCCGGCGATCAGGTAGAGCACCGTGGAATTCGGCACGAAGTGGGACAAGTCGGCCGAGGTTCCGGCCACCGCACTGAACAGGATCAGCAGCGTGACGTGGACGATCACCTGCACCGATTGCTGCAACGCCACGGCTGCGGTGGCGCGCAGCGCCGGCAGACCCGCCTTCTGCAGGAACCTTGTGCTCAGCGCCAGCCCGCCCACTCCGGCCGGGGTGGTGGTCGCGGCAAACGTGTTGGCGACTTGAACAATTGACAACCGCCAAAAGCTGACCAGCCCGTCGGCGCACGCCCACAACGCCGCCGCCGCACCGACATAGGTCAGCGCTGACACCGCCAGACCCAGCAGCGCCCACCACCAGTCCGCGGTCTTGAGTTGATTGACGAACGTCGGCACCGTGCTGATGAACGGGTAGGCGACGTAGACCAACGCGCCGATCAGCACCAGTTGGATGAACTGGCTGCGGCTGAACCGGGTGACGTTGGCCGCCTTGATCTGATCGGCGCCGGTTTGGCGTTTCACCTCGGCCCGGGCAGCGGAGATGACGCCACCGGCATTGGCCACCGACCGTCGGATCCGTTTGGGCACAGCGGTTTTCGTCAACCGCCGACTTGCCGTCAGAACGGTGTCCTTGCCGAACACCTTGATCGCGGCGGCGACCGCAGACTCCGCGTCATACAGCGCCGAGGTGGTGACCAGAAGTTGGGCGATATCGGATTGCAGTTGGGCCTCAGTAGCGCCGTATTCGGCTTCGCCGAATCCACCGAAGAGCACAGTGCCGTCGCGCACGGTGATCTCGTTGCAGCGCAGATCACCGTGCGAGATCTGGTGATCGTTGAGGATCCGCAAGGATTCCCACGCGCGGGTCACCGGCGTCTGCTCGGCGCACTCGTCGAGCGGGTCGCCTTGAACCGGGTTGTGCGCGTACAGGGTCCAGCCGCGGTCGAGGGTGGCGACGGCGATGGCCGAGGTGTTGGCGACACCTGCTTCGCCGACGGCAATGGCCATCAGGGCGCGATGCTCGACGGCCCGGCGCATGGAGGCCTGGATCGGCGCGGTTTCTGGGCCCCGCAGTCGCAGCTTCCACCACAGTTGGCGCAGCGCGCCACCGCTGCGTTGGTGTGGCCCGTACAACTCGACGGCCGCCCGAACGTCGGGGTCGGTCGATGTCGCGGAGATGACCAGCGGCCCTGGGCCGCCCGGCCGCACCACGGTGAGCATGGAGACCAGAAAACCGCGCTTGGCCATCGCCCGCACCGCCGCCTCCAGCGGCACCTCGAGGGCGGGCGTCCCCACCACCAACACCACGAAGGCGCCGACGAACCAGCCGACCGCCAAGCCCACCAACGAGCGGGCCGGAACTATGGCGCTGACCACGAGGTGGATCGGAACGAACGCCAGCAGCAACCCCCACCACCAGCGGCGCCAGCGGGCGGGAAGCCACGGTCCGGACACGGTCAACACAGCGGCCAGCATCGCGATCCAACGCGGGTCGTCGAGGAATTGCGCCGGCAGTGTGGTCAACTTCTCGTTCAGATCGAAATGCCACCGCGGCGCCGCGATGCGGTTGCTGCTGATCGACAACGGCAGCGCGGCCAGGACCGCGGCGGCGCCGTACGCGCCGAGCAGCTTCCACTGCCGAGAGACGATCAACCCGATCAAAATCATGAACGGCAACGCCAGAATCGCCAGGCCATAGGCCAGATAGACGATGTCGGCTTGGCCGGGCGACAACACCCCGACGATCTCCGACACCGACTTCTCCAGTGCCACCCACTGCGGGCGGGTGATCACCGAACTGGTGATGACGGCGACCAGGAGCGCGGCGGCCAACGCCAGCCGGATCATGTCGTTGGTGCGCCGGGTCAGCGGTTGCAGCAAGCTACCGGCAACGGCGATTTCGCGCCCGTCAACTTGCATATTGCAGAGATCCTCCGAGGTCCTTCGGATCTAATTCCGCGCCGCTGTGTCGACGGCTCACCGACAACTTACCCGCGTGTCGGCACCGAACCCGCTCATATCGGGCTCACGTATGGTCGGCACTTGGTGTGTCGGCGAGCAGGGAGGTCAGGAGCGTGGCGCGGACCGAAAACGACAGCTGGGAAATAACCGAGAGTGTGGGGGCGACGGCACTCGGGGTGGCGGCGGCCCGCGCCGCGGAAACCGAGAGCGACGACCCACTGATCCGCGACCCGTTCGCCCGGATCTTCCTGGATGCCGCCGGCGACGGAGTGTGGAACTGGTTCGCCGCACCGCAGCTGCCGCAGGAACTGCTCGAAGCGGAGCCAGACCTGCCGGTGCAGATGCAAGCGATGGTCGGCTACATGGCCTCGCGGACGGCCTTCTTCGACACCTTCTTCCTCGACGCCGCACGAGCCGGGGTCACCCAAGGGGTGATCCTGGCCGCCGGACTCGACTCGCGGGCGTGGCGGCTGCCCTGGCCGGACGGCACGACGGTGTTCGAGCTCGACCAGCCCAGAGTGCTGGACTTCAAGTCCTCGACGCTGGCCGAGCGGGGACACGAGCCAATTTGTCAACGAGTCGCTGTGCCGGTGGATTTGCGCCACGACTGGCCGGCCGCTCTGCGGCAGTCCGGGTTCGATCCGGCCCGGCCGAGCGCCTGGTCGGTCGAAGGGCTGCTGCCCTACCTGCCGGCGGCCGCCCACGAGTTGCTGTTCGAACGCATCCAAGGGCTCAGCGCACCGGGCAGCAGAATCGCCGTCGAAGCCCCCGGATCCGATTGGATGGATCCCGACGTACGCGCCCAGCAGCGCGAGCGGATGGAACGGATGCGTGCCTTGATGGCCAAGGCAGAACCGGAGCGCGAGGTGCCGCGCACCGAGGAACTGTGGTACTTCGAAGAACGCGAAGACGTGGGTGATTGGTTGCGCCGCCACGACTGGGAGGTGACGACGACGCCCTCGGCAACGCTGATGGCGACTTACGGCCGCGGTGTCCCCGACGGGGTCGAAGACACCTCGCCGCGTTCGCAGTTCGTCGCCGCGGTGCGGGCCTAGCGCGCGATAACCGAGGGCCCGCGACTGCCAGGCTCTTCACAAGCAGCTCACGTATGTTCGGTGCGGACGATCGACGGGAGGACGTGACATGGTGCGGACCGACAACGACAGCTGGGAGATCACCGAGAGTGTGGGGGCAACCGCGCTGGGAGTTGCCTCGGCGCGCGCGGCAGAAACCCGCAGTGATCACCCACTGATCAGCGATCCGTTCGCCCAGGTGTTCCTCGACGCGGTGGGTGACGGGGTGTGGAACTGGCATTCCGCGCCGCAGTTGCCGCCCGAAGTGATCGAAGCCGAGCCGACGCTGCCCTTGCAGATGCAGGCAATGGTCAGCTACATGGCGTCGCGGACCAAATTCTTCGACCACTTCTTCCTCGAAGCCACCCGCAGCGGCATCAAGCAGGCGGTGATCCTGGCGGCCGGTCTGGACGCGCGCTCCTGGCGGCTGCCCTGGCCGGACGGCGTCACGGTCTACGAGCTCGACCAAACCCGAGTCCTGGACTTCAAGGCCGAGACGTTGGGCTCGCACGGCTTCCAGCCGGCCAGCCGGCGCGTGCCGGTCGCGGTGGATTTGCGCCAGGACTGGCCAACTGCGTTGCGGCAGGCCGGGTTTGACCCGTCGGCGCCCAGCGTCTGGTCGGCCGAGGGGCTGATGCCCTATCTGCCTGCGGCGGCTCAGGATTTGTTGTTCGAGCGTGTTCAGGAACTCACCGCCGACGGCAGCCGGGTCGCCGTCGAGGCGCTGGGCCCGAAGTTCCACGACGCGCAGGCCCGCGCGAAGCGGCGGGCGCGGATGGACCGCGTCCGCGAGATCATGGCCCGGGTGGACCCGCAGCGGGAGGTGCCACGCATCGACGAGCTGTGGTATTTCGAGGACCGCGAAGACGTCGGCGACTGGTTCCGACGGCATGGCTGGGACGTGACGGTGACCCCGACCGACGAGTTGATGGCCGGCTACGGTCGAGCGGCCGCCAAGGAGGTCGAAGACCAACTGCCGGGCAATCTGTTTGTGTCCGCGCAGCGGGCGAGGGCCTAGCGCCGACGGCGCTACGGCTGCAGTCGCCGTCGCAGCCCGGTGGCCCGAATTGCCCGGTGCGCCATCGCCGCTCGCACATCGACCTCCGGCCCGACGACTCGGACCTTTCGCTTTGCCCGGGTCACCGCCGTGTAGAACAGCTCGCGAGTCAGCAAGCGCGACTCCGCCGACGGCAGTAACACCGTCACGTCGTCGGCCTGACTGCCCTGACTCTTGTGGATGGTCATGGCGTGCACGGTCTCCACGTCGGACAGTCGGCTCGTCGCGAACGAGTGTTGTTCGTCCGCGCCGGCGATGACGGCCCGCAGGCCGCCGTCAGCCACGACGGTGACCCCGGTGTCGCCGTTGTACACACCGAGTCCATAGTCGTTGGCGGTAACCAGGATCGGGCGCCCGGCATACCACGACGACCAGATCGGCTCACCCGTCGTCTCGCTCAGCCAGCGCTCCGCCTGGCGGTTCCAGTGCTGTATCCCGTATGGTCCACGGCGGTGCGCACACAGCAGGCGGTGCTCGTCGAGCGTCGCCAGCGCCGCCGACGCGTCTCCGAGTACGGCCGCCTGCCGAAGGCGAAGGGCGTGTGGCACAAGCACGTTGCGTAACTGATCGGTCGGGTCGTCGGTTTCGATCCACTCGATATGGTCGTCAGCGGTGCGCAGCACGTCGATGACCCGGTCGGCATCGCCACCGCGGATCGACGAGGCCAACTCGCCGATCGACGCGCCGAACCGGTGCGAGGTCCGCAGCGCGGCGATGCGGGTATCCCCGCGCGCCCCGAGGCCGTCGACCAGGTCGGCCAACACCGCGCCGGCCTCCACCGAGGTCAATTGGTCGGGATCACCGACCAGCAGCAGTCGGGTCTGCGGGCGCACCGCCTCGAGCAGTCGGGCCATCATCGTCAGGGACACCATCGACGTCTCGTCGACCACGATCACGTCGTGCGGCAACCGGTTGCCGCGATGATGACGAAACCGCGACGACGTGTCCGGCCGGCTGCCCAACAACCGGTGCAAAGTGGTGGCGCGCAGCCCCGAAACACGTTGCCGGTCAACCACATCGAGGTTCTCTATCTCCAATTGCACCGCCTCGTGCAACCTCGCGGCCGCCTTGCCGGTCGGTGCCGCCAACGCGATGCGTATCGGGGGTTTGCCGGCGCGCTGCGCCTCGTGGGCGAACAGCGCCAGCAGTCGGGCCACCGTGGTGGTCTTGCCGGTTCCGGGCCCGCCGGTGAGCACCGTCAGTCCCTGCGCCAACGCGATTTTCGCGGCCGCGCGTTGCTCCTCGTAAGGGTGTGGGAACAACCGGTCGACAAGGGCAGGGTCGCCGATAGAACGAGAGGGAAGCAGGGCGACGAGGTCGTCTGCGACTTGCTGCTCCTCCCGCCAATACCGGTCCAGGTACAGCAGACTGTCGGCGTACAGCCGCAGCACCGGCGGCGACCCCGCCAGCGGACTGGCCCGCACCGCCGCCAACCAGTCTTCCGGTGCCGGCCACGGCAACCCCTCGACGCCCACCTGCTGGTCGACCGACCGCAGATCGATACAGACCGAGCCGGCCCGCAGCGCCCGCACCACCAACGCGACCGCGAGCAGCACCGCCGGCTCGGACTCGGCGGCCATGGCGCCGAGCCGTTGTGCGACATGCACCTCCGCCGACTCGAGCACACCGGCTTCGGCGAAGGTCCGCAAGATTCCGGTCGCGCTATGGGCTTGCCGCCAGTCGGCGGGGTCGATGACTTCGATGCTCACGCCGCCGCCCGGCCCGCATCGAGAAGATCGGACACCGCGGTGACCAGGGCAGTCGGCGGCGCCCAGCTGAACACCCCGCACGGATGGCCGTCGACGATCGGAGTCTGCGGTCCGCACATGCCGCGCAGGAACAAGTACAGGACACCACCGAGGTGGCGCGCCGGATCGTAGTCCGGCTGCCGCCAACGCAGAAATCGGTGCAGCACAACGCTGTATAGTAGCGCCTGCAACGGGTAATCCGAGTGCAGCATCGCCTCGGCCAGGCGCGGCCGGGTGTAGTCGGCGGCGGTCAATGGACGGTCGCGGTCACCCAGCCAGTTGGTCTTGTAGTCGACCACCAGGTAGCGCTGCCCATCGGCGGTGCGCAACACCGCGTCGACCGAACCGGTGAGATAGCCGCGCAGCGACTGGCCTCCCAGGGTGTCGCCGGTCAACCGGTCGGCATAGGCCGCCAGCGGATCACCGGGCGGCAGATGCGACCGCAGCAGCACCCCGACGTCGGCCAGTCGAATGTCGGGGGCGTCACCGCGCACATCCCCACCCGCCAAGGGAAACTCGAAGTCCAGCTCCCGCAACCGGTCTCGCAGCCCGATCTGGCGCAGCGTCAGGCCCTCGGCCAACGGACCCAGCGGGGTGTCGTGCAGCGGCAGCATCGCGGCGGCCAGGTCGGTGGTCGGCACGTCCACCGGCCACCACACTGAGTGCCGCCGGATCTGCGTCTCCAGCTCGGCGGCGAGATCGGCAGCGAACGGGTCGGTCGTCTCCAGCACCGCGTGCACCAGCGACCCGAACTTGGCGCCCGACGGCAGCTCGGCCATCGGAGAGGGCACCCCCGATCCGGACGCCGCCTCGGTCAATGCAATGTCAGCGACTTCGTCGTCGAGTTCGGTGATCTCCGGTTCACTGGTGACACCGGTGGTCTCCGCGACCCGGATCAGGCCGGAGTAGGACGTGCGTCGCCAGTCGGTGTCGATACTGCGGTGAAAATGCCGAGTCCCCAAATCCTTTGGCGCTTCGGGGTGGAGCGCTGGGGCAGCCGCCTCGATCAGCGACTCTTCCACGACCGGTCCGCCGGCGGCTTGCCATTCCTGGAATCGAGCCCAAGCATCGTCATCGGTGATTTTGGCGGGTACGCAGCGGTCGGGTACGACCGAGTCGCCGGGCCGGCGACCTCGCAACAGCCGCGAAAGACCGCCGTTGGGTTCGTAATAGGCCGGTGACCACCAGGCCACCACCTGCGCTTGGGCGCGGGTCATCGCCACATACGTCAAGCGGCTGTCGTCGTTGGCGGCTTCTTGCGCACCCAGTCTCTCGACGGCGGCGAAGTCGGGGCTGTCCTTGCCGCCGATGTGCAGGCAGCGTTTCCCTTGATCGTGAAACAACACCAGATCACGTTCCTGGACCGTGCGGTGAAACGCGAACGGCAGGTACACCACCGGGTATTGCAGCCCTTTGCTCACCCACACCGTCATGATCTGAACGGCCGCGGCGTCACTGTCCATCCGCCGGTTACGTTCGGTGGCGCCACCGCGTTCGGTGCGCTGGGTGCGCAGCCAGTCCCGCAGGGCCGGCAAGGTGTACCGCTCCCGATGCGCGGTCTCCTGCAGCAGCTGCGTCACGTGGGCCAGGTCGGTCATGTGTCGTTCGCCGTCCTGCCAGGACAGCACGCGGTCGCTCATACCGCTCAACTGGGCAGCCTCGAAGATGGCCGCCACCCCCCGCTCACGGGCATAGCCCGCCCATTCCCGCAATGTCTCGGCGATGCGGTCGGTCAACGCATCACCGCCGGCGGCAAGGTCTTTGGCAGTCTTGCCGAAGAACATCGTCGCCGCGGCGGCGCGTACCACCCCGGGGCGGTGCGGCTGGTCGAAGGCTTCCAGCAGGGACAGCCAGTCGTCGGCGGCCTCTGATCCGAACACATCGGAGTCGCCGGTATACACGGCGTGAATGCCTGCGTCGGTCAATGCCCGGTGGCAGGCGCGGGCGTCCTTGTGCTTTTCCACGATGATCGCAATGTCGCGGGCTTGCAGCGGTTTACCGTCGAAGGTGGCGCCGCTGGCCAGGAGGTGACCGATGTCGGCGGCGAGGTCCGCCCCGATGTGCTCCCGCAGATCATCGATCGCCAGGTTCTGTGTCGCCTTGCGCCCGAACGTGGCTCGGCGCACCACCCGCAGCCGGAATGGGTCGTTGTGCGGCGCGCCTGACAGGCGGTGCCCGCGATGGTAGGCGTTGACATCGCGGACCACGATCGCCGGATCGCCGAGCTGTGCACCCCGCAACACCGCCTGAAGGCGGTCGACCAGAGCGCTGTCGGTGCGCCAGTTGGTGGCCAATGTCCGCTTGTCACCGGCCGTCTCGGCGGCACGCAGGTAGGTGACGATGTCCCCACCGCGGAACGCATAGATAGCCTGCTTCGGGTCACCGATGAGCACCACCGTGGATCGGCCGCTGAACGCGCGGTCGATCACCTGCCATTGCACAGGATCGGTGTCTTGGAACTCGTCGACCATCACGATGGGCCAGCGCCGATGCATCCGCGTCCGGGCCGGCGAGTCCTCGCTGTCCAACGCGTCGGCCAACCGGATGAGCAGGTCGTCGTAGCCCAGAATGCCCCGGCGCCGTTTGCGCGTCTCGAGTTCGGCGACAACGTTTTCGGCGAATCCGATGCAGACCGCCGCGCGGGATCCGGGTTCCGGGTCGGATGGGCGCAGTTGCGTCGACGGGTTGGCCACCACCGTGCGCGCGATCCGTGCCGCGTCGCGGTAACTGAGCACCGGGTCCTCACGGTCCCGGCCGAAATGCGAAAGGTAGAGGTCGTCGACGATTTCGGTGACCAGCTCGTCGAGATCCTCGATCAGCGTGACACCGGAGTCGGTGTCACCGGCCACACCCAGTGATTTCAGCACCAGCTGGCAGAACTGATGTGTGGTCGCGATGGTCGCGGCGTCGAAACCGGCCAGCGCGTCGCGCAACCGTTGCCGGCGTGTGTCCCGCTCGGCAGTCGTGCCGTCGATCAGGTGCGCGACCAGTTGGTTGTCACCGACGGCCGACGGGTCGTCGAAAGCGCGCACCGCTTCGACCATTTGGCTGCGAACCCGCTCCCGAAGCTCTTGACTGGCGGCCCGGCCGAAGGTGATGAGCAGCATTTCGTCGAGCCTGGCCCGGCCCTCGGCGAGGTATCGGGTGACCAACCCGGCCAATGCGAACGTCTTGCCGGTGCCGGCACTAGCCTCCAGCACCGTGGTGGTGCGTTCGGCGGGCAGTGGACCCAGCAAATCGAATACCTGCTCGACTGGTCGCATCAGCCGGGATTCCGCTCGGCACGCAACATCGGCAGCCACAGCCGCGCGGCGAAGGCGCCCAGCCGATTGCTTTCGCCGCCATACTGCTCGCCCGGCCGCACCGGTTGCATCAGGTCGGTCAGCCGCGCACCTCTGCCCCACGCCCGCACGTGGGCGGGCGCATCGTCTTCCCCGGGGTAGCGGTCGCTGGATCTCCACCGGTACTGCGCCGCTTTCTCCGGGTCGTCGCCGCAGTGGCGAGCCTCGGCCCAGGCGTAGGAAGTCTTGACCGGCAACGGGATTGGTTCGCGGCGTCCGGCGTCGTAGATCGCCACTAAATCCGCAAGCAGGTCGGCCGCCGCCTGTGGCGGCGGGCCCAGGCAGCGCTCCCTTGGGGTGGTGCCCCTCTTGGGTCGGCCGATTGCGGTGGCCGACCAGTCCCGTTCTGGGGCATGAGCATGCAAGGCCAGCAACGGAATCCACGACTCGAGCAGATGTTTGCCGTCGAGTTTGGAATAGGTCACCGACACCAGACGATCACCGAACACCTGCGGCACCGTGCCGGTCAGCCGCCGGGGACCCAGATCGATGTCGACGTCGTACGCGGTCGCGTCGCCGCACCGGTGCCGGCGCGCCGCGGTCGCCAACAGCGCTGCCTGATCACGAATTTCGGTGACCTTGCGCCAGCCGAGGTGACCTGGTGGCAACGTACCGCGCCGCCACTCTGCTTGCCGGGCGTCATCGGGCGCCATCCCGCCCAGGATGTCACCCAGCATGCGATCACCGACCGTCCACTCCTCGAGCGCATTGATGTCGACCGGCATTGCGTCGGCGACTCCGTCGACATCCCAGGGCAGCGTGTAGTCGAGCGCCCGGAAGAAGCCCTTGACCGGGTCCTTGAAGAAGGCGAGCAGGTCGGCCAGCACCACGTCGTCGGGTGGTGGCGGCGGCAGCGGACCGCAGACGAACTTCGGCTGCTCGGCGCGCTGCCCGGCGGCCGTGCGTGCCGCCCGCAGCACTTTCGGGTCGAAGCTGAACGGCACCTCGGGTATCAGCCTGCCGCGTTCGACGTTGCGGACGTCGAACGGCTGCAACGGGTGCTCGACCAAAACGCGCGATCGCACCGGTTCGGAGGTTGTCATGTCCAGGGTGTCCAAGAGTTCGGCCAGTGGCACCGCGGGCGGGCGCCGCTGCCCGGAGTACTCGTTGGCGCCGGTGTAGGTGATCACCAGGGTGTCGGTGGCCGCGCCGATGGCATCGAGCAGCAATTGCCGGTCCTCAGAACGGATGTCGCGCTCGCCGGTCAACGGCTGCCGGGCCAGCACGTCGTCACCGTCGAGGACCCCGACGCGCGGGAAGACGCCGTCGTCCAGGCCGACCAGGCACACCACCCGATGCGGCACCGAACGCATCGGCACCATCGTGCAGACGGTCAAGGTGCCGGTGCGGAAGTTCGCGCGCGTGGGCCGACCCGCGAGGTGGCGCTGCAGCAACGCGCAGACGTCGGGTAGTCGCAGCAGGGTCTGCGCGCGCGCACCGGCGGTGCGGACCACGTCGGCGAACTCGCGTTGCATCTGATCGCTCTGCCAGGCGTCGTTATCGTCGATGCGGGTCAGTAAGGCGATGCCGTCGCCCAGCGCGGTCAACCACTCGTGCAGCGGTCGTGTCCCGGTGAGCTCGCCGACCACACAGCGCAACCGATCGATGTATTCGGCGAGTTGCCCGGCCAACTCGACCCGGTTACTGCCGACGTCGTCGAGCGGGAGGGTGGAATCTATCCAGGCCTGCGACGTTTCGGACATCGCGACACCCGCCAACACCCGGTCGATGCCGAATTGCCAGGTGTTGTGGACGAAGTCGACCCCGAACGGTTGCCGATGCTTCTGGTCGAACCCCCACCGGATGTTCGCCTGCCGGACCCAGCGGGTGATGTCTTCTAAGTCGTCGTCGTCGAAGCCGAACCGGGCGCGCACCGGCGCCGCCTGGGCGAGGTTGAGCACCTCGCTCGCGGTGGCCCGGCCGCCGGCCAATGCCAGAAGTTGCGATGCCACACCGAGCAGCGGATTGGTCTGCAGCAGTGAGCGGTCGGCGAGTCGCACCCGAAGCTGATGAGCGGGATGCACCCCGTGCACCACATCGCCGAGACCGAAATCCGCCACTATCAGCGGGGCATACGTCTCGATGTCGGGGCACATCACCAGGATGTCGCGCGGCTGTAGCGTCGGGTCGTCGGCCAGCAGGCCGAGCAGCACCTCGCGCAACACGTCGATTTGACGGGCCGGGCCGTGACAGCTGTGCACCTGGACCGAGCGGTCATCGGCGGCCAGGATGCGACCCGCGTGCCGGACCGCGTTGGCAGCCAGGTCGGCCTGCAACCAGCCCAGCAGGGTGTCCGGCCGGTCGGCGCTGCCGAGCGCCTCGTCCGTCGCGGGATCACCGGGCAGAGCGCGCTGCAACTCGCGCAGGTCTCGGCCCAGCGTCGCCAGCAGCGGGTGGTTGACCTCGCGGTGGCTGGTGTCTTGTGCGCGCGGCACCACTCCGCGCACGCCGGCCCGCGACCTGGCCAGGGCCCGCCACAAGACGTCGCTGGGGTGCGGCAGCCACAGGTGCAAGTCATGGTGGGTGGCCAGGGCGCCCAGCAACTCGATGTCGGTGACCGACAGCCGGGTGTGACCGAACAGCGACAGCCGCGACGGCAGCTCGGCCGGACCCGCGTGCAGCCGGGCCAGAGTGTTTTGGTGGCGCACATGCGGGGGATCGGTGCCCACGGCGGCGACCAGCGCGCGCCACAATTCGGGTTGCCAGGTCAGGTCCGGGTTCAACTCACCCGGCTCACCGGCCAGCCAATCGGCCAGCAGCTGGGGGCGCTGCCGAGCGTAGGAGGCGAACAGTCCGGCCAGGCGCCGGGCCACGGCATACCGGCGTCCTCGGCGCAAGTCGGCCTCGGCTCCAATCTCGAAGTGGCCCAGATGTTTTGCCAACGTACGGCACCACGGCTCGTCTAAGCAGCCGTCGATGACCTGCAGCAGCGGCCACGTCATCGCCTCCGGCGACCACGGGTCGTCGTCCGTGGTGCCGGTGATCTCGGCGATCAACGAGGCCGGGTTACGGAACGACACACCCGCGCAGACGCCGTCGCCCGCGCTGGACCCGCAGCCGAGCACATGTGAGAGCCGCTGACTGAGCCACCGTTCCACACCTCGGGCGGCGACCAGCACCAGCTCCTGGGCGAACGGGTCGGGCAATGGATCGGCCAGCAGGGCACCGAGCCCGTCGGCAAGCAGATCGGTGCGTTCGGCACGGTGGAGATGAAGCGCCATCGGCCGCCACCCTAGACCGCCCCACCGACGGCGGTGGCAGCATGGGAAAAGTCAACGCGACGAGGGAGGGTGCGGTGGAAACCTGGGACGCTATCCGCGCACGGCGCAACGTCCGCCAGTACACGACGCAGGCGGTCGCCGACGAGGACCTGAATCGAATCGCCGAAGCGGGCTGGCGGGCGCCGTCGGCGAAGAACCGGCAGCCCTGGGACTTCGTCATCGTCACCGATCGCGCCCAATTGCAGGAACTCTCGACGGTGTGGATGGGAGCCGGGCACATCGCCGCGGCAGCCGCCGCAATTGCGTTCGTGCTGCCGGTGCCCCCAGACGAGCGCCGCAAGATCATCGACCAGTACGACGTCGGGCAGGCGACGATGGCGATGATGCTCGCGGCGACCGACTTGGGGATCGGGACTGGGCATTCGTCGGTGGGTGATCAGGACAAGGCCCGCGCGATTCTGGGTGTGCCCGACGGCTACCTGGTCGCGTACTTGCTCGGTATCGGATATCCGGCCGATCGCCCGTTAGCGCCGATCCGCAAGCCGAATCGGCGCCCATTCGACGAGGTCGTGCACCGCGGCCGGTGGTGACCGAGGTGGGCGGCAAGATACGACCATCATTGCCGTTTCACGTGTCGGACCGGCGTCAACATGGAAAACTGCTTGCTGCGGAGGAGGCGACGGCGGGCGCCGGTGCGCAGGCAGCGGCGCCCGCCAGGTCAACTGGTCAAAGCCTGCGGTGCGAGTTCCTTGAGCATGGCGTTCGCCCAGCGCATCTGACGCAGCGTCTGGGGATGGCAGCGCGAGGTCAAGCTCAGCAGCTCCTCGTCTTTGGCCGCCTGCGCGGCCTGGCCCAGCAACTCCCAGTCCAGCGATGCCCCGGCGGCAACCCGGTGTATTCGCCGCAGGTCGGCGAGCAGCAGCAGCGCCGGTTCGGGTCGGTGGCGCAACAGTGCGCTGACCCGGGTTTGCACAGCACCGGTCAGCGTGCGGGTCCGTGCCCGGCCGGACAGTCGCAGCCCGTAGTGGCGGCCATGGCGAGCCAGCTCTTCGACGTGGTTGACCGACCAGCCGGCCAAATCCAGGGCCAGGTAATGGATGTCTTGGTCGCTGTGATGGCGGGCGGCCATCACAATGAGTTCGTGGGCGAGTTTGCGTTCACAACGATGCAGTTCGCGGATCGCCAATGTGATCTTCATGCCGGCCCCACTGGTCGCAGTTGCGCCGCCGCGGTCTTGTAGATCGGTTGCTTGGATACCGGATCCCAATCGGTCAACGTCAATTCGTTGCCCGCCCGATGCCGTAGCTGGTCTGCATCGGCGTCCCAGTACCCGTAGTGGAACGGCACGAACAACACTCCTTCGCGGATGTCGCCCACCCGTGCCGGGCCACAGACGCTGCCGCGCGGGGTGCTCACCTCGACGAGGTCACCGTCTGTCAGCCCGAGCCGTTCGGCGTCGCGCCGCGACACCTCCACCCACACCTCCGGAGCGGCGGCTTGCAGTTCGGGGGCCCGGGCAGTCTTGGTGCGGGTGTGGAAGTGGTAGACGGTACGGCCGGTGATCAACGCGAAGGGAAAACGGTCCGACGGTTTCTCGTGCGGCGCAACGTATTCGGCGGCTTTGATGATGGCTCGACCGCACGGGTTCATCGCGCGGTACTCGGTGGGCTCCAGCGGCGCACCGGTGATGAGATCTTTGCCGTAGGCCTCGCAATAGTCCGGGTCGGCCCAGAATTTGCCGTCGGCGTACAGCCGCTCGGTACCGCCGGGATGTTCTGAGTTACAGGGCCATTGGATGCCGCTGTGACCGCGCAGCTTTGCGTAGCTGAGTCCGGTGTAGTCACATGGCCGGCCCGCGCTGCATCTCTTCCACGCCTCGAAAGCCGACTCGGGATCGGTCCAGGCCGGCAGTGGCGCACCGTCTTTGTCCCGGAAGTCCATGCGTCTGGCGTAGTCCAGGAAGATCTCCAGGTCACTGCGGGCCGAACCCGGTGGCTCGACGGCTTTTTCGGACAGGTGCACAGTGCGATCGGCGTTGGTGAAGGTGCCCGTCTTCTCGCCCCATGCGGCCGCCGGCAGCACCACGTCGGCGAGTTCGGCCGTCTCGGTCATGAAGATGTCTTCGACCACAAGAAAGAGCCGTTCCTGGGCCAGGATGTCGCGGATCCGGGACAGCTCGGGCAACGACACGGCCGGGTTGGTCGCGGTGACCCACAACATCTTCAGCGACCCCTCTTCGGCGAAGCGGAACATCTGCATCGCGTGGGTGGGCGGCGCGTAGTGCGGGATCTGCTGCGGCTCAATGTTCCACACGGCGGCGAGTTCTTCGATGTGGGTGTCGTTGGCCCAGTTGCGGAACGCGGCCAGATCCCCGTCGGCTCCGCACTCGCGGGTGTTCTCTGCCGTCGGTTGACCGTTCATCTGCAGCAGGCCGCAGCCCGGTTTGCCGAGCATGCCGCGCAGCAGGTGGATGTTGTTGACCTGCACCGCTGCCGCGGTGGCTTGATGCGATTGGTAGAAGCCCTGCAACACCGTGGACAGCAACCGCTTCGCCGTCCCCAGCAGCTCTGCCGCGCGCCGGATGTCGTCGGCGTCGACTCGGCAGATCTCGGCGGCGAGCTCCGGTGGGAATTGCGCTATCCGGCGGCGCAACTCGTCGAATCCCACAGTGTTGGCCTGGACGTAGTCATCGTCGACCCAGCCCCGCGCGATGATCTCGTGCAGCAACCCGTTCATCAACGCCACGTTGGTGCCCGGCAGGGGCGCTAGATGAACCGTGGCGTGCCGGGCGACCGGTGTGGTGCGGGGGTCGACGCAGACGATGGCGGGCGGCGTCGGGCCGGCCAGTCGGTCGAGCATCCGCGCCCACAACACCGTCTGCGTCTCGGCGACGTTATGCCCATACAGCGCAATGACATCGGCGTGGTCGACGTCGGTGTAGGAGCCAGGCTGACCGTCGCAGCCGAACGACTCCTTCAGTGCTTCGGCCGCAGTGGCCGTGCACAGCCGGGTGTTGCCGTCAACGTGGTTGGTGCCGATGGCGCCGTGGGCGATGACACCCTGGGTGTAGTACTCCTCGAGGAACAGCTGCCCGGAGGTGTAGAAACCGATCGCGCTGGGGCCGTGCTGGTCGAGCAACTCGCGACTGCGCGCCACAATCCGCTCCATGGCGGTGTCCCAATCGCAGGGTTGCAATTGCCCGTCGCGACGGATCAGCGGCGTGGTGAGCCGATCGCGAGATCCGTTGGCCTGCCAGCCGAACAGGTCTTTGGGGTCGAGCCGGCCGTGGTTCACCCGGTCGATTGCCCGGCCGCGCACGCCGACGATCCGTCCGTCCTTCACCGCGATGTCCAGGCCGTCGCCGTTGGAGTGCAACACTGCCGCCGACTGCACCCAGCGGTCCACCGACTCGGCAGTGACACCGTCGGCCAACTGCATGTCGATGCGCTGCGGCCAGGGCCGTCCGGCGCCGTAGGGAGTCCGCGCGCCCCACGGGTCGGCGATCCGATCGAGCCCCACCATGTCCGGGGCTTACCCGCCGCACCTGGCCCGAAAACAGCCGGTTACCGGGCGAACTCCGCCTCGATGCCGTCGATGCCCGCGCGGATCGCCTTCAGGGATTCCGCGCGGGCGCGCAGCTTGGTGGCCGCGTGGGCTTGCTGGTTGAGATTGGCGAACTCGCGAGCGGCTTCTTCGGCGCGGCTGACCACCACCTCGGGCAGCGCGATCTCGTCGATGAAGCCGGCCGCCAGCGCTGTTTCACCGAAGAACGTCTTCGCCAGGCCGGCGGCTTGCTGGTAGGCCGAGCGCGTCAGGCGCAACTTCATGATCTCCAGTGCCGCGTACGGGATGGTCATGCCGATCGCCACTTCGTTCGCCTGAATGTTGTAGGCGTGGGCGGCAATTCGATGATCACCGGAAGACAGCAGGAATGCGCCCATGGCGATTGCGTGGCCGGTGCAGGCCATCACAACCGGCTTGGGGTAGGACAGCAGCCGGTAGGCCAGTTCGAAGCCGCCGCGCAACATGTCGATGGCCGGCTGCACCTCGCCGGAGGTGAGAATCTTCAGGTCGAAGCCGCCGCTGAACACGCGCTCGTTGCCGGTGAGTACCAGCGCCTTGACGTTGTCACGGTCGGCGTTGTCGATCGCTTCGTTGATGGCCTGCTGCATGGTGGGGCCCAGCGCGTTGACCTTGCCGTCGTCCATCCTGATGACCGCGATGGAGTCGTCGTGGGTGTAGGTGACCGGGCCGCTCATGTTCACTCCATTCGTCGCCCGATTGAATCAAACGCGTTGACTGCGATGCCGACCGAGTTCGCTTTCGCTGTTGCCCCAGCGCAGCCGGACGTCGGTGGGCTCGTCGAGCTGGCGGGTCCGCCACCTGTCCTGTGTCTCCAGAACGGCGCGTTCCATCCGCTCGATCTCACTGCGGAACACGTCCGGGCGCGTTTCCTTACTGGCGTAGTGGAAGTAGGTGAGCAGGCAACGCAACAGCTCCAGCTTCTGCTTTTCCCGCTTGGCCAGGTCGTGCGTGGTCATCAACTCGATGCGCTGCACCGGCGGCAGGGTGTCCCAGTCGAGCACCACGCTGGTCTCCAGCGGTCGCCGACGGCGTCGCCAGAATCGCCATCCGCGGGGCTTGTCGGGGCGGTCGTAGTAGGTGAGCGTCCCCTCGAAGCGCGACTCGATCCCCAACCCGATCTCGGCGCGGTCCAGCGCCGAATCCCACACCACCCGCCACTCCTGCCCGGGCGCCAGCGTCGGCAACTCCCGCGGCAGCTGCAACGGCACCACGTTCGCGTAGCCGTCGGACGCGTTCTCGTACTCGGCGACGGTCGGGGGGTTATCGAAGGAGAAGGAGATGTTGTAGGCCGCGGTCTTGCCGAAGTTGCGGACCACCACTTCGATCACATGCCAGTCCGCGGCATGGGGTTCCATCAGCATGGCCACGTGCGGGCGGGTCTGCTCGGCGGCTTCGGCTCGGTTGCGCTGCAGTTGGCGGTGGGTGAAGATCAGCGCGACGACACCGAGCGCGAGCGCCCCCCAAGCCGCCCACGCCAGCCACGTCCCCGGGTCAGCATTGGTGACCCCATGCCAGGTGTCCTGCAACCACCCCATGGACCCCACCCTCCGCTTGGCTGCTTACGTCGGACCCAAAACTTTGCCGAACTGATCGTAGAGGCGTTTCCCGGCAAAATCCTGACAGTTTCGCTAACCGCCCATCATCATGCGCCACTGATTGAGGTCGGCCGCCCGATAGACATAGTTGGACCGCTTGACCTCCGAAAGCGACGCGCTGGGGTCGGCCGAATACCAATGACCAGGGAAAACCGTCGGATTACCGCGAAGCCGCGCCAGCTGCTGCAGGCTGCGGAACATCTCGTCGGAGTCGCCGCCCGGGAAGTCGGTGCGCCCGCAGCCTTCCAGAAACAGCGTGTCCCCGGCGACCAGGCGGCCGTCTAGCAGGAAGCACTGGCTGCCCGGCGTGTGACCTGGAGTGTGCAGCAACTCGATCTCGACGTCGCCGATGCTCACCTTGTCACCGTGCTCATGCGTGGTCAGGTCACCCAACGGAATCCCGGTGATGCGTGAAACCCATTGCGCCTCATGGGTGTTCACGTGAACCGGCACGGTGACCCGCTCCAGCAACTCGGCCAGGCCCTTGAGTTCGAAGCCCATCATGGAGCCGCCGACGTGATCGGGGTGATGGTGGGTGACCAGCACTCCGGACAGGCGCATGCCGTCGGCTTCCAGTGCATCGACCAGGTCACCGGCCGCGTAGGCCGGGTCGACCACAACACAGTCTCCGGTCTGCCGATCGCCGATGAGGTAGGCAAAGTTGCGCATCTGCGCCGCGATCATGTCTCCGGCGGCGAAATCACGACCGGAAAGCAGTTGGCGAAAGTACAGCCGGTCCGAATCTGACACCCGACCAGCCTATGACTCGTGCGGTGGTGTTTGCTGCGGACCCCGTCGGTGACCGCGCAATACCGGTCGGCGCCAGCGATTTGGTGCGTTCGCAATGGGTATTGTTGGCGCATGAGGAAGAGGGTCGAATTCGAGATTGACACCGACCTGGTCGATGAGGTCATCCGTCGATTCCATTTGGCTGACACCCGTGAGGCTGTCCATCTTGCTCTGAAGGCGCTGCTGGACCAGACCGAGGATCCACAGCACCTGTCGGACGAAGAGGAATACGACGAGTTCAGTGACCTCAACGCCTGGGTCCCGCGCACGGGCGGCGACGCTCGGTGATCGGGCACTGGCTGGTCTGACAACTTTTCTCCAGCAACGCGCGCACGTGGTTTGGTGACGCCGCGCGCCAGGCTGTACCCTCTTTACGGCCCTTGAAAGCGCACCCGCACGACTGGTCGCTACGGGTGAACGGCCCCCTTAGCTCAGTCGGTAGAGCGTTTCCATGGTAAGGAAAAGGTCAACGGTTCGATTCCGTTAGGGGGCTCGGCGGACGCCGAGCAGGCGCGCACCAGAGGCGATGTAGCTCAGTCGGTTAGAGCGAACGACTCATAATCGTTAGGTCGCCGGTTCGAGTCCGGCCATCGCTACAACACAACACGCGACGTTTGACAGATTTGAGAGAGAACGGACATGGCTTCCAGTACCGACGTGCGGCCGAAGATCACATTGGCCTGCGAAGTGTGCAAGCACCGCAATTACATCACCAAGAAGAACCGCCGCAACGACCCGGACCGCCTGGAGCTGAAGAAGTTCTGCCCAAACTGCGGTAAGCACCAAGCACACCGCGAAACGCGGTAACCGCCCCTGTGGTGGTTGCTGAGATGGACTAGGTAGGTTTTAGAGCCGTGCCGTTGACCGAAGATATCGTCGGGATGCATTACCGGTATCCCGACCACTATGAGGTAGAGCGGGAGAAGATCCGCGAATATGCGGTAGCCGTCCAAAACGACGAAGGCTATTTCTTCGAGGAGAAGGCGGCCGCCGAGATCGGCTATTCCGGACTGCTGGCGCCGTTGTGTTTCATCTGCGTGTTCGGTTATAAGGCTCAGTCGGCTTTCTTCAAGCACGCGAACATCTCGGTCACCGATCAGCAGATTGTTCAAGTCGACCAGGTGCTGAGATTCACGCAGCCGATCGTCGCTGGTGACAAGCTTTATTGTGATGTCTTCGTGGACTCGATACGTCAGGCGCACGGCACGCAGATCATCGTGACCAAGAACATCATCACGAACGAAAACGGTGAAACCGTGCAGGAGACCTACACAACCCTCGCGGGGCGTGCCGGCGAGGATGGGGAAGAAGGATTTTCTAGTGGCGCTGCGTGAATTCAATTCGGTGAAGGTTGGCGACCAGCTTCCGGAGCGGACCTATCCGCTGACCCGGGGAGATTTGG
>NZ_LZLE01000330.1 GCF_001673155.1 Mycobacterium sp. 1423905.2
GGAGCCGCGCCAATTCGACCAGCAACACGAACGGCGCCAGCTGCACCAGCGTGACCACCGCCTGCAAGATGCCGGAGAGGATCAACGCGGAGCGAAGTGGCGCGAGCAACTGGCCGGCGGCCTGGGCGCGCCACCTGCCCCGAGGGGCTGGCGAGACAACGTCGCTGGAGGCGGCCGCTACGGACTCAGGCCGCGGCGCAACGACTTCCGGTGTGGTGCTGCCGCTAACCGGCGCCACGATGTCTAAGGTCTCCTCGCCGCGGCGGGTGCCCATCTCGCGGCCGGCGCTCCAATACGCCTGCGCGTGCACTTCGGATTTGGGAAAGCCGAAGGCTTCGCGGAGTCGCTTGCGCACTTGTTTGAGGGCGGTCGCCTCGGGAGTCGCCCAGGCATACCAATTCGACCAGTCGCGCGTCTCGATGGCTTCGGCCAGCGACTTCTCGTCCCGACGCTGAACCCAATGCACCTGCAGCCGCGGATGTTCCGCGATGGGTATCAGCGTGTCATGGTTGTCGTGTTGCTCGAGGTACACCTCGATGGGTACGTCGGGCGGAACCGTCGCGATGATCCCGTTGATTCCTGGAATGGACGCCGAGTCACCGATCAACAGGTAACCCGCCGGTTGTTCCTCGGGTGCGTCGAAGCGGGAAGAACCCATCAACGACATGACGGCGATGGTCGCGCCCGGTCGGACCGTACGGGCCCATGTCGAGGCGGGTCCGGACGGTTCGTGTAGCACAACGTCGACGGCAAAGCGGCCGGTCGCAGCGTCTGCTTCCGAGATCGTGTAGGCGCGCTGGAACTCGGTCTTCGACCCCTCGGGATCGGGGAACCAAAACCGCAGCCACGCAGCGGGTTCTGCTTCGGCGTCTTCGAACAGTGTGGGCGAGACCATCCGTATCCGCACGAAATGTGGTGCGATCAGCTCGGTTTCGATCACCGTGGCGGTATGGTCGCGCGCACCGAAGCCGCGCAACATCGCCCCCTGAAAACCGCGTGCCATCAATGATCCTCTCCCGCGGCGGTGTAACCCGCCACGACTTCGCCGATCGGGCGGCCGGGCCTGATTTCGGCGACCAGCCCCCTGATCGACGCGGCCAGCAACAGCCGGACGAACTCTGAGCTCGAAAGCTTTGGCATCACAACATCGGCCAGCTGCGCGGTATCGGCCAACCGGCCGGCGGCGGCCTCACGCTCCGCGGCGAACCCGGTGGCATGGTCGCCGCTGGAGCTGTGGGTAGTGCTCTCCTCCCGCATGGCCAAGCTGATGGCCAAAGTGGCGACCGCGCT
>NZ_LZLE01000331.1 GCF_001673155.1 Mycobacterium sp. 1423905.2
ACGTTCTCCAGTAGGGCCTTGCCGTCGACGGCGAACGAGACGGCGTTGACTTCCAGGCCGCCGGCCGGCGTCGCCCCCGCCGTCGCGCACCCGCGAGACACCGCTGCCCCCGCCGCCGGGCCCGGCGGCCAGCGCAGACGTGCAGCGCATCCGGGTCAACCCGACCACCGCCGAGTCGCAGGTAACGACCAAGCGGGTGCCGACCGTGACCGCCGAGTCCAGCCTCGCCACACCGGTCGCCCGCAGCGCGAGCATCGGTCGATCCCTGGACAACGACATCGTCGTGGCCGACGTGCTGGCCTCCCGCCACCACGCCTACCTGGCGCCGACTCCGGTCGGCGCCGAGATCCGCGACGCGCACAGCATCAACGGCACGTTCGTCAACGGCATCCGGGTGGGATCGGCCATCCTCAGCGAGGGTGACGTCGTCACCATCGGCAACGTCGACCTGCTCTTCTCCGGTGGCAATCTGGTGCGCCAGACGGCGGGGGCGACGCCGGCCGGCGGCCTGGAAGTCAACGCCGTCTCGTTCGCCGTCGACGGCAAGGCCCTACTGGAGAACGTCTCACTGACCGCGCGGCCCGGG
>NZ_LZLE01000332.1 GCF_001673155.1 Mycobacterium sp. 1423905.2
GTATTGGTAACTCGGGCTTCGGCAACTCCGGTGACGTAATTTCAGGGTTGTTCAACACGGCCAGCGGTGGATCGGCCTTCAACGGCCAAATGTCGGGCTTCTTCAACAGAGGCGTAGGGACCACGCTGGCTGGCGTCAACTCAGGTTTGGCTAACGTCGGCAGCTTCATCTCCGGCTTCTTCAACCTGAGCCGGCCCTAAGGTTCCTACGGATGCTGGCTGGACACCGAGATGACTTCACCGGTCAGATAGCTGGAGTAATCGCTAGCTAAGAACGCTATGGTGGCCGCCACCTCCCACGGCTCGGCGGCGCGGCCGAACGCCTCACTCGAAGACAACCGGTCGAGCAATTCTGGCGAACTCGTCTTGTCCAGGAACTTGTGCCGCGCGATGCTCGGCGACACAGCATTGATCCGGACCCCGTACTCGGCGGCCTCGATCGCGCTGCACCGCGTCAGCGCCATGACCCCCGCCTTGGCCGCGGCGTAATGCGCCTGCGAATGCTGGGCCCGCCAGCCCAGGACGCTGGCGTTGTTGACAATCACCCCGCCGTGCGGTGCGTCGCGGAAGTACCGCAACGCCGCCCGAGTGGCCCGGAACACCGACGTCAACGACACGTCCAAGACGCGGTCCCACTCCTCGTCGGTCATGTCGGCCACCGGTGTCTGCCCGCCCAACCCAGCGTTGTTGACCAACACGTCGACCCGGCCCAGCCTTGCGGTGGTCGACGCGAACAAGGCGTCAACCTGCGCGGTTGAGGTGACGTCACACACAACGCTTTCCACGCGACCCAATCCCAGCTCGGACAGCTCGGCTGCGGTCTCGCCCAGCCGGCGTTCGTGATGATCGGAGATCATCACGTCAGCGCCCTCGAGCAGCGCGCGGCGCGCGGTGGCCGAACCGATGCCGGTGCCCGCGGCGGCGGTCACGACGACCACCTTGCCGTCTAACAGGCCATGGCCGGCAATCTCTTTCGGCGCGACAGAAAGCGTCACCCCTTGACCTCCCTCGGCAAGCCGAGCACCCGCTCGGCAATGATATTGCGCTGAATCTCGTTGGAACCGCCGTAGATCGTGTCGGCGCGGGTGAACAGATATAGCCGCTGCCACTCGTTGAACTCACTGTCGGGCATGGCCAGCCCGGCCTTGCCGAGCACGTCCATCGCCAACTCCCCTAGTGAACGATGCCAGTTGGCCCACAACAACTTCGACACGTTGTCCTGACCCGGCTGTTCGACGTCCATGGTGGCCAACGCATAGGAACGCATGGCCCGCAGTCCGGCCCACGCCCGCGCCAACCGCTGCCGGATGAACGGGTCGTCGGCGGCGCCGGTGCGCTGGGCCAGCTGGGCGAGATTGGAAAGCTCACGGGCGTAGACGATTTGTTGGCCCAGCGTCGAGACGCCCCGCTCGAAAGTGAGGGTGCCCATCGCGACCCGCCAACCATCACCCGGCTGGCCCACCACCAGGGAAGCGTCGGTGCGGGCGTCGTCGAAGAAGACTTCGTTGAATTCCGCCGTGCCGGTGATCTGAACGATGGGCCGCACCTGCACCCCGGGCTGATCCAAGGGCACCAACAAGTACGACAGCCCGGCATGCCGTTTGGAACCCTTCTCAGTGCGGGCGACCACAAAGCACCATTGCGACAAGTGAGCCAGCGACGTCCACACCTTCTGTCCGTTGATCACCCACTGATCACCGTCGAGTTCAGCGGTCGTGGAGACGTTCGCCAAGTCGCTGCCGGCGCCCGGCTCCGAGTATCCCTGGCACCACAGTTCAGTGACGTCGAGGATGCGCGGCAAGAAGCGCTGCTGTTGTTCTGGCGTGCCGAACGCGATCAGCGTGGGCCCCAACAACTCCTCGCCGAAGTGATTGACCTTGTCCGGCGCGTCGGCGAGCGCGTACTCCTCGTAGAAGGCCACCCGGTGCGCCGTCGACAGTCCCCGTCCGCCGTGCTCGACCGGCCACCCGAGGCAGGTCAGTCCCGCGGCCGCCAGATGTTGGTTCCATGCCCGGCGTTCCTCGAATGCCTCGTGCTCTCGGCCGGGGCCGCCCAGACCCTTCAGCGCCGCGAATTCACCGACCAGATTGTCGGCGAGCCACTGGCGCACCTCCGCCCGGAACTCCTCGACGTCCTGCATGACCTGTAGGCTAACCTACCAAGCACTTGCTTTGTTAGCCCGGCTTGGCCGGTTGAGAATGGAGCGTCATGACCAGCGATCCGCGCACCGTGCCCGCGGCGCTGGATCGTCTCGCGAGTCAATTCCCCGACCATGACGCCTTGATCACCGACGACCGGGACTTCACCTCGGCGCAGCTGCGCGACGAGGTACACCGGGCGGCGGCCGCGCTGATCGCGCTGGGCGTGCAGGCCGGCGACCGAGTGGCGATTTGGTCACCCAACACCTGGCACTGGGTCGTCGCTTGTCTAGCCATCCACCATGCGGGTGCGGCGATGGTCCCGCTGAATACGCGATACACCGCAGCCGAAGCCGTGGACATTCTGGCCCGCACCGAGGCGCCGGTGCTCTTCGCGATGGGCCGTTTCTTGGGCACTGACCGGGCCGCCGATCTGGAACGTGCCGCTCTGCCGGTGTTGCGGCACATCGTGCGGATACCGATCGACGAAGCCGACGGAACCTGGGACGAGTTCATGAGCCATGGCAGCGACACGGAAGCGGCGCGCGTCCGAGCGGCTTCCGTCGGTCCCGACGACGTCAGCGACATCTTGTTCACCTCCGGCACCACCGGGCGCAGCAAAGGTGTGCTGTGCGCGCATCGGCAGTCGTTGTCGGCATCGGCTAGTTGGGCCGCCAACGGCAAGATCACCAGCAACGACCGCTATCTGTGTATCAACCCGTTCTTCCACAACTTCGGTTACAAAGCCGGGATCCTGGCCTGTCTGCAGACCGGCGCCACCTTGATCCCGCACCTGACTTTCGATCCGCTGCGCGCCCTGCAGGCGATCGAGCAGCACCGCATCACGGTGCTGCCGGGTCCGCCCACCATCTACCAGACCTTGCTCGACCACCCCGCCCGCGGCGAATATGACTTGAGCTCACTGCGTTTCGCGGTGACCGGCGCGGCCACGGTGCCGGTAGTCCTGGTCGAACGCATGCAGTCCGAACTCGACATCGACATTGTGCTCACCGCGTACGGTCTGACCGAAGCCAACGGCATGGGCACGATGTGCCGGGCCGAGGACGACGCGGTGACGGTGGCGACCACGTGCGGTCGCCCTTTCGCCGATTTCGACTTGCGCATCGACGATTCCGGGGAGGTGCTCCTGCGCGGACCCAATGTGATGCTGGGCTACCTCGACGACCCGGATGCGACGGCGGCGGCCATCGACGCTGACGGTTGGTTGCATACCGGTGATATTGGCGTCATCGACGAGGTGGGCAACCTGCGTATTACCGACCGCCTCAAGGACATGTACATCTGCGGCGGTTTCAACGTCTATCCCGCCGAGATCGAGCAGGTGCTGGCCCGGATGCCCGGCGTCGCCGATGTGGCCGTGATCGGGGTACCCGACCATCGACTGGGCGAAGTGGGACGAGCGTTCATCGTCGCCCGGCCCGGCGCCCAAGTCGACGAGGTATCGGTAATCGCTTATTCCCGAGAGCATTTGGCGAACTTCAAGGCACCCCGTTCGGTGCGGTTCGTCGACGCGTTGCCGCGTAACGCCGGCGGCAAGGTGGTCAAACCACAACTGCGAGAGATGGGCTGAAGTGGACCTCGATTTCGACGACGACACATTGGCCTTCCAAGCCGAGGTGCGAGACTTCCTCAAGGCCAATGCCGATTCCATTCCGACGAAGTCCTACGATAACGCCGAAGGTTTTGCCCAGCATCGGCATTGGGACCGAGTGCTGTTCGACGCCGGACTGTCGGTCATCACCTGGCCGAAGAAGTACGGCGGGCGCGACGCGCCGCTGCTGCACTGGGTGGTCTACGAAGAGGAATACTTCCGGGCCGGAGCACCCGGACGGGCCAGCGCCAACGGCACGTCGATGTTGGCGCCCACGTTGTTTGCTCACGGCACCGCTGAACAACTCGACCGGATCTTGCCGAAAATGGCCAGCGGTGAACAGATCTGGGCCCAAGCCTGGTCGGAGCCGGAATCCGGTAGTGACCTGGCGTCATTGCGGTCCACCGCCACCAAGACCGACGGTGGCTGGTTGCTCAACGGGCAGAAGATCTGGAGCTCACGAGCCCCGTTCGCCGACATGGGTTTCGGGTTGTTTCGGTCAGATCCCGAAGCGCAGCGCCATCACGGGCTGACCTACTTCATGTTCGACCTCAAGGCCGCCGGCGTCACTGTGCGCCCGATCGCCCAGCTCGGTGGTGATACCGGGTTCGGTGAAATCTTTCTCGACGATGTGTTCGTGCCCGACCAGGACGTGATCGGCACCCCGAACGACGGTTGGCGGGCGGCAATGAGTACGTCGAGCAATGAGCGGGGCATGTCACTACGCAGCCCGGCGCGTTTCCTGGCCGCGGCCGAACGAGTGGTGCAATTGTGGAAAAACCACGGCTCACCGGAAGCTTTCGCCGAACGCGTCGCCGACGGATGGATCAAAGCACAGGCCTACCGGTTGCAGACGTTCGCAACGGTGACCAGGCTGGCCGCCGGCGGCGAGCTTGGAGCCGAATCGTCGGTCACCAAGGTGTTCTGGTCGGACCTCGACATCGAATTGCATCAGACCGCGCTCGACATTCTCGGCGCCGACGCGGAATTGGCCGGGTCCTGGACCGAGGGTCTGCTGTTCGCGCTCGGCGGACCGATTTATGCCGGCACCAACGAAATTCAGCGCAACATCATCTCGGAACGCCTGCTGGGCCTGCCCCGGGAAAGAGCTGGAGAGAAGCGATAGTGGAATTTGCACTCGACGCGCAGCAGCGCGACTTCGCCGCCAGCATCGATGCCGCGCTCGGCGCCGCCGACTTGCCCAGTGTGGTGCGGGCCTGGTCGGCCGGTGACCTCGCGCCCGGCCGCAAAGTATGGGAGCAGTTGGCCAACCTCGGTGTGACGGCGCTGACCGTTGCCGAGAAATTCGACGGCTTAGACGCTCAACCGGTGGACCTGGTGGTCGCCCTGGAACGGCTTGGCCGCTGGTGTGTGCCGGGTCCGGTGACGGAATCCATTGCCGTCGCGCCGGTTTTGCTCGCCGACGACGACCGCAGCGCCGAGCTTGCCTCCGGGGAGCTGATAGCCACCGTCGCGCTACCGCCGCAAGTGCCGCGCGCGGTTGACGCGGACACCGCCGGTCTAGTGTTGGTCGCCGGCGACAACGGTGTAACCGAAGGCCAAGCCGGCGACCGACATGACTCCGTCGACCCCAGCCGTCACCTCTACGACGTGACGCCAAGCGGGGAGTCTTGGGACGCCGACGTCGCGCGCGCGTACGAATTCGGGGCACTGTCCACCGCCGCGCAACTGGTCGGTGCGGCCGAAGCGCTGCTGAGCACTACCGTCGACTACGCCAAGCAGCGCTCCCAGTTCGGCCGGGTGATCGGCTCGTATCAGGCCATCAAGCACAAACTTGCCGACGTCCACATCGCCATCGAGTTGGCCCGCCCACTCGTCTACGGCGCGGGGCTGACCTTGGCAGCACGTGATGTCAGCGCCGCCAAGGTAGCGGCCGGCGAGGCCGGCCTGTTGGCGGCGCGTTCGGCGTTGCAGACCCACGGCGCCATCGGGTTCACTCAAGAGCACGACCTGTCTCATTGGCTGTTGCGGGTACAGGCGCTGCGGTCGGCGTGGGGCACCCCGGAGGAACATCGGCGCCGAGTGCTGGAGGCGTTATGACGGTCAGCGAAGAACGGGAAATGCTGCGCGACACCGTCGCGGCGCTGGTGGCCAAGCATGCCGGCCCGGCGGCCGTGCGGGCGGCCATGGAGTCTGAGCGCGGCTACGACGAGTCCCTGTGGCAGCTGCTGTGCGAGCAGGTGGGCGCCGCCGCGCTGGTGATACCCGAGGAATTGGGTGGGGCCGGTGGTGAACTGGCCGATGCGGCAACGGTATTGCAGGAATTGGGCCGGGCGCTGGTTCCCTCCCCGCTGCTGGGAACCACGCTGGCCGAGCTGGCCCTGCTTGCCGCGGCGGAGCCGGACGCCGAAACGCTGGGAGCCCTTGCCGAAGGCAGCGCCATCGGGGCCCTGGTCATCGACCCCGATTACGTGGTCAACGGTGACATCGCCGACGTGGTGGTGGCCGTTTCGGACGGTCAGCTCACCAAGTGGACCGGCTTCACCGCGCAGCCTGTCACCACCATGGATCCGACTCGTCGGCTGGCGAAGCTGCAGCCCGAACAGACCGAGCCGCTGAGCGATGATCCGGGCATCGCCGACGCTGCGGCGATCCTGTTGGCAGCCGAGCAGATCGGGGCCGCCGAACGCTGCTTGGACCTGACCGTCGAGTACGCCAAGAACCGGGTGCAATTCGGCCGTCCGATCGGCAGCTTCCAGGCGCTCAAGCACCGCATGGCAGATCTGTACGTAACAGTTGCCGCGGCCCGCGCCGTCGTCAACGACGCTTGCGCACAACCGTCACCCACCACCGCGGCCACCGCACGGCTGGCCGCTACCGAGGCGCTCAATGTCGTGGCGGCCGAGGGCATTCAGCTGCACGGGGGCATAGCGATCACGTGGGAGCACGACATGCACCTGTATTTCAAGCGGGCGCACGGCAGCGCGCACCTGCTCGACTCCCCGTCGGATCTGCTTAGCCGACTCGAATCCGAGGTACTCCCAACGCCGTGACCGACCGAGTGGCTCTGCGCGCCGGCATCCCACCGTTCTACGTGATGGATGTGTGGCTGGCCGCCGCAGAGCGCCAGCGCACCCATGGTGACTTGGTGAACCTCTCGGCAGGCCAACCCAGCGTCGGCGCCCCGGAGCCAGTGCGCGCCGCCGCGGCATCGGCGTTGCACCTGAACCAATTGGGTTACACGGTGGCGCTGGGCATTCCGGAGTTGCGCGCGGCGATTGCAGCGGACTATCAGCGTCAGCACGGCATCACCGTAGAACCCGATGCGGTGGTGGTCACGACTGGTTCCTCGGGTGGTTTCCTGCTCTCCTTCTTGGCATGCTTCGACGTTGGCGATCGGGTGGCGATGGCCAGCCCCGGCTACCCGTGCTATCGAAACATCCTGTCGGCCTTGGGGTGCGAGGTTGTGGAGATCCCATGCGGGCCGGAAACCCGGTTCCAACCGACCGCCCAATTGCTTGCCGAACTCGACCCGCCGGTGCAAGGGGTCATCGTCGCCAGTCCCGCCAATCCGACCGGGACGGTGATACCAGCTGAAGAGCTCGCGGCCATCGCCTCGTGGTGTGACACCACCGGGGTGCGGTTGATCAGTGACGAGGTCTATCACGGTCTGGTTTATCCGGGTGCGCCGCCAACCAGCTGCGCGTGGCAAACGTCGCGAAACGCGGTGATAGTCAACAGCTTCTCCAAGTACTACGCGATGACGGGATGGCGGCTGGGCTGGCTCGTGGTGCCCACTGAACTACGTCGCGCCGTGGACTGCTTGACGGGCAACTTCACCATCTGCCCACCAGTACTGTCCCAACTCGCAGCCGTGGCGGCGTTCACCCCCGAGGCCGCCGCCGAGGCCGACGCCAACCTGCGCCATTACAGCAGCAATCGCACACTCCTGCTCGACGGTCTGCGCCAGATCGGCATCGACCGACTGGCGCCGACCGACGGCGCGTTCTACGTCTACGCCGACGTCTCTGATTTCACCGACGACTCGCTGTTGTTCTGCTCGAAGTTGTTGGCAGACACCGGGGTAGCCATCGCTCCAGGCATCGACTTCGACACCGTCCGGGGCAACCTGTTCGTCCGGCTGTCATTCGCCGGGCCGACCAGTGACATCGTGGAGGCGCTGCGGCGGGTCGGCCCCTGGCTGCGGCGCCGCTAACTGGTCTGTGCGATCCTCGCTTCGAGGGCGCCGCGGTCACCGACGTCTGCCACGTTGATGCCGAAGCGCTCAGCCAAGGTGTCCACCACCGCCGCGGCGTCGTCCAGAACGATTTTCTCCGATCCGTCGGCGCGGTGAGTGGTCATGGTTCGACCCGCCAGATTCACTCGTGCGTCGTCGGTGACCATAGCCGCGGTCAGGCCGGTCACGAAGTGCGATGCCGGACATGTCGACACGTACCAACTGCCCACCGTCAGGTCGATCCGTGGCCGGGACTGGGTGGTGAATCGGTAGAGCGTCTGCCACTGATCGCGAACCTTCGCCTGTAGCACCAGGCCCTCTTCATGGTCGTCGAGTCGGTACGGCTCATGCGTGGTCTGCTGTTCGCTGCCGGTTTCCAGACGCAGCGGTGACGTCGGAGTCTGGCCTCCGAACCCGACGTCGACGAGATAGGACCCGCGCGAGCCAGGGAAGGTGACGCCGAGCACGGTGTGTGTCTGCGCGGGCAGCGGCGCGTCGGGGGCAAGCATCCACACCACCCGGCCGGCGAATCGACGCACCTGGTAGCCCAGCTCGGCCAGCACGTAGCCCATCAGACCGTTCTGCTCGTAGCAGTAACCGCCGCGCCGCCGGTGCACCAGCTTGTCGAACAACGCTTGCGGACCGAGGTCACCGACCGGCACACCCAACAGCGGGTCGAGGTTCTCGAACGGAATTGCACGAGTGTGGGCGGTCATCAGGTTCTGCAAAACCTCGAGGGTTGTCTCGGTCGCGCCGTGGTAGTTGACCCGCTCGAAGTATGCGGTCAGATCCAGTGCCATGTGTTCATTCTGGCCGAGAGCCACGGCGGCCATTTGTGCCGCCGAACGAATGGTCGTTTTGTCTTTGTTGAATATGGGGACTCGGTAGAGACGGCTGCATACAACCGCACACCGATCAATTAAATGGAGCTCATCATGAGTACCAGGGATATCGTTCTGATCGTTATCGTCGCTGTGGTGGCAATCGTGTTGATTGCCCTCCTCGCCGCCATGGCTACCAGAGCCAAGCGCCGTCGTCAGCTACAGCAGGCAGAAGAGATCCGCGAGCAGGCTCGGATCGAGCAGACCAAGGTGCAGCGACGCGAAGCGCTCGCCGAGGAAACCGCGGCCAAAGCCCGTGCCGCGCAGGCCGAGGCGGAGGCCAAGGCGGCCGAAGCTGCCCGGCTGCACGAGCGTGCGGCCAAGCACCAAAGCGACGTGACCACCTCGCGTGAACAACTGCAAGAGCAATGGCAACGCGCGGACGACCTCGACCCGACGGTCAGGCGCGACAAGGACCTGGAATCAGCCGAGACCGAAGATCTACGGACGAATCGAGAAGACCAGGCGTACAGCCAGGAACACCCCGCCGCGACCGGCACCAACCAAGGGACCAACCTCGGGACCAATCCAGGCGAGTCGCACAACCACCGCAGGCCGATCTGACCGTAACGCTTACAACCAGGTGTCCTGGGTGGTGGTGGTGAGAAACGCTTCAAGGTCGTCGCGCCACTGCGCCGGAGTGGTCTTGTCCGGTTCGATGCCAGTGTATTCGCCGCGGTAGAAAAGTAACGGCCGGGGCTTGATCTTCGGCACCTCGGAGAGACACTGCACCGCGCCGAACACGACGAAGTGGTCGCCGCCGTCGTGCACGGACGCCACCGTGCAGTCGATGTAAGCCAGCGAACCGTCGATGATCGGCGAACCGAGTTCCGATGTGTGCCAATCAATTCCGGCGAACTTGTCGGGTTCTTTGGATCCGAACCGCGCCGAGACGTGCTTCTGCTTCTCGGTCAGCACGTTCACACAGAACCGGCCGCTGGCCTCGATGGCCTGCCAGGACCGCGAGACCTTCGTCGGGCAGAACAGCACCAGCGGCGGGTCCAGCGACAGCGCCGCGAAAGACTGGCAGGCGAAGCCGACCGGCACATCGTCGTGCACGGTGGTGATGATGGTGATGCCCGTGCAGAACTGGCCCAGCACGCTACGGAACGTGCGCGGGTCAATCGGCGCGTCACCCATTACCGGCTAACCCTGCGATCAGCCCTTGAACCCGACCGAGAAGTCGTGCCCCCACAGACTTACCGCGGTGCTTTCCCGCGCAATCCAGTCGTGGTCTTCGACTTGCCTTCCCTCGCAACCAAACTCGATGTCGAAGCCGCTGGGCGTCTTCATGTAGAACGACAGCATCAGGTCGTTGACGTGCCGGCCCAGCGTGGCCGACATCGGCACCTTGCGGCGCAACGCCCGGTCCAGGCACAGACCGACGTCGTCGGCGTTCTCCACTTCCACCATCAGGTGCACGATGCCACTCGGTGTTGGCGCCGGCATGAAGGCCAGGCTGTGGTGGCGCGGATTGCAGCCGAAGAACCTCAACCACGCCGGGGGCCCGTCAGCGGGGCGACCGACGATCTGCGGGGGCAGTCTCATCGAGTCACGCAGCTTGAAGCCCAGCACGTCGCGATAAAAGTGCAGCGACTCGGCGTCGTCGCGGGTGGACAACACGACATGCCCCAGACCCTGTTCACCGGTGACGAACTTGTGCCCATAGGGGCTGACCACGCGCCGGTGCTCGAGCGCGGCGCCGTGGAACACCTCCAGGCAGTTGCCCGACGGGTCGGAGAACCGGATCATCTCGTCGACGCGGCGGTCGGCCAGTTCGGCGGCGGTAGCTTCCTTGTACGGAGTGCCCTCGACCTCGAGCCGGTTCCGGATCTCCTGCAACCCTTCGGCATTGGCGCATTCCCAGCCGGCCTCTGCCAGCCGGTCGTGCTCACCGGGCACGATCACCAGCCGGGCCGGGAAGTCGTCCATCCGCAGATATAACGCGCCCTCGGTGTTGCCCTTACCCTCGACCATGCCGAGGACTTTCAGGCCGTATTCCCGCCACGCGTTCATATCGGTGGCCTCGATGCGCAGATAGCCCAGCGACCGGATGCTCATCTCCCACCTCCTAAGAAATCAATCGTGAGTTTGTTGAACTCGTCGAACTTCTCCACCTGCGCCCAATGCCCACATTGCCCGAAGACGTGCAGCTGCGCACGGGGAATGGTCTTCAGCGCGACCAGCGCGCCATCCAGCGGGTTGACCCGGTCCTCGCGCCCCCAGATCAGCAAGACCGGCTGACGCAGCTTGTAGACCTCACGCCACATCATGCCCAACTCGAAATCGGCGCCCGAGAACGACTTTCCCATCGCCCGGGTCGCGGTCAGCGACTCCTCGGTGCTGGCCAACTCGAAACGTTGGTCCACCAGTTCCGGAGTGATCAGCTTCTGGTCGTACACCATGACCCGCAGGAACGCCTCGAGGTTCGCCCGGGTGGGCTCGATGGAGAACTTCCCCAGTCGCTTGACGCCCTCGGTCGGGTCGGGTGCAAAGAGATTCACGCTCAGGCCGCCCGGCCCCATGAGCACCAGGCGCCCGGCCTTGTCCGGGTAGTCCAAAGCGAACCGCACCGCGGTGCCGCCACCCAGCGAGTTGCCGACCAGCGGCACTCGCCCCAAGCCGAGTTGCTCGAAAAGACCGTTGAGTGCCCTGGCGGCGTACCGGTTGAACTGCCCGTGCTCGGCACGCTTGTCGGAGTGGCCGTAACCCGGCTGGTCGACGGCGAGCACATGGAATCGCTCGGCGAGTACGGCGATGTTGCGGGAAAAGTTCGTCCAACTCGACGCGCCGGGACCCCCGCCATGCAGCAGCACCACGGTTTGCTCGTGGCCGACGCCGGCCTCGTGGTAATGCAGCTTGAGCGGCCCGTCCACGTCGACTTCGGCGAAGCGTGAGGTGGCCTCGAACGTCAGTTCCTCGGTGACGGTCATGGGCTAGACCATGGTGTCGCCAGGCGGCAACCCGAACTCGTGGTTCCCGAAGATCACGTAGGCACGTTCGGGATCGTTGGCGGCGTGCACCCGGCCGGCGTGAGCGTCGCGCCAGAACCGTTGGATGGGTGCGTCATTGGCCAGCGCGGTGGCGCCGGAGGCCTCGAACAGCCGGTCGATCGAGGCGATCGAGCGTCCGGTGGCGCGTACCTGATCGCGGCGCGCCCGGGCGCGCAGGTCGAACGGGATCTCCTTGCCCGCCGACAACAACGCGTACTCGTCGGCGACGTTGCCGCTCAACTGGCGCCACGCGGCGTCGATGTCACTGGCCGCCTCGGCGATGCGCACCTTGGCGAACGGGTCGTCTTTGGCCTTCTCCCCGGCGAACGCCGCCCGCACCCGCTTGCCCTGGTGCTCGACGTGCGCCTGGTAGGCGCCGTAGGCCATACCCACGATGGGCGCCGAGATGGTGGTGGGATGCATTGTGCCCCAGGGCATTTTGTAGACCGGCGCGGTGTTGGTCTGGTAGCCGCCGGCGGTGCCGTCGTTCATCGCCTTGTAGGACAGGAACCGGTGCCGGGGGACGAAGACGTCTTTGACGACCACGGTGTTACTGCCAGTGCCGCGCAGCCCGACCACATGCCACACGTCGTCGATGCGGTACTCGCTGCGGGGGATCAGGAAGCTGCCGAAGTCGACCGGCCGGCCGTCCTTGATCACCGGCCCGCCGAGGAAGGCCCACGTGGCGTGGTCGCAGCCGGACGACCAGTTCCACGAGCCGTTGACCAGGTAACCACCGTCGGTGACCACACCGGCGCCCATCGGGGCGTATGAGGAGGAGATGCGGGTCTTGGTGTCTTCGCCCCAAACCTCCTCCTGAGCCTGCTGGTCGAACAGCGCCAGGTGCCAGTTGTGCACGCCGATGATCGAGCTCACCCAGCCGGTCGAACCGCAGGCACTGGCCAGCCGCCGGGTCGCCTCGTAGAACAGCGTCGGGTCGCACTGCAGACCGCCCCACTGTTCGGGCTGCAACAGCGTGAAGAAGCCGGCCTCTTCCAGCTGGTCGACGGTCTCCTGGGGCAGCCGCCGCAGGTCCTCCGTCGCTTGAGCGCGCTCCCGAATCCGGGGAAGCAGATCATCGATGGCGGCCAACACGGCCTGCGCATCACGCTGTTGAATGGACGTCACTTGGATTTGCCTCCTGCGAGGTGGCGGACTGGGCTCACAACCGACACGGACAGATTTGGACTTAGACAAAGACTAGAACACGTTCCGATTTGTGTCGAGCAGGGTATTCCTGCGGCTGGTAGCGATACGAATCGGCTTTTCTATAACATGTTCTAGTTATGACGGAAGGGAAGGCGGCCTTGACCGAGGGTGTTCCCGACGAGCCGCTCGGCGACCACGTCTTGGAGCTGGAGATCGCCGAGGTCGTCGCCGAAACCGACGACTCGCGGTCGCTGGTTTTCTCGGTGCCGGACGGGCCCGGAGACCCGGCCATCCCCCCGGAGCGACTGCGCTACGCGCCCGGCCAATTCTTGACGCTGCGCATCCCCAGTGACCGCACCGGCTCGGTCGCGCGCTGCTATTCGCTGTGCAGTTCCCCGTTCACCGACGACGCGCTCACGGTCACGGTCAAGCGGACCGCCGACGGCTACGCGTCCAACTGGCTGTGCGAGAACGCGCACAAGGGGATGCGGATCCATGTGCTGGCGCCGTCGGGCACGTTCGTACCCAAGACGCTCGATGCCGATTTCCTATTGCTGGCCGCCGGCAGCGGTATCACCCCAATCATGTCGATCTGCAAGTCGGCGCTGTCGGAAGGCGGCGGGCAGGTGACGCTGGTGTACGCCAACCGCGACGAGCGGTCGGTGATCTTCTGCGACACACTGCGTGAGCTCGCGGTCAAGTACCCGCACCGGCTCACGGTGGTGCACTGGCTGGAGTCGGTACAGGGACTGCCGACCGCACCGGCGCTGGCGAAGCTGGCCGCTCCGTTCACGGATCGACCGGCATACATCTGCGGTCCAGGTCCATTCATGGAGGCGGCGCGCACGGCCCTGCAAACCCTGGATGTGCCGGACCAGCAGGTGCACATCGAGGTCTTCAAGTCGCTGGAGTCCGACCCGTTCGCGTCGGTAACGGTGGAGGAGACCGGTGACCAGCCGCCCGCCACCGCCGTCGTCGAGTTGGACGGCGAGACGCACACCGTGTCGTGGCCGCGCAACGCCAAGCTGCTCGACGTGCTGCTCGCCAAGGGGCTGGACGCGCCGTTCTCCTGCCGGGAGGGCCACTGCGGCGCGTGCGCGACCACGCTGCGCAACGGCAAAGTCAGCATGGAGGTCAACGACGTGCTGGAACAGGAAGACCTTGACGACGGGCTAATTCTGGCCTGTCAATCTCACCCCGAATCTGATTCGGTAGAAGTGACCTACGACGAGTAGGGGTAGCAAACCGGGAAGGGGAGCGCGATGAAGCGGCTTGGTTTCGCGGTGGTCGGTCTGATGGCGGCGTTGTCGTCTGCTCCGGTGGCGACGGCGGGCACCAATACCGCGACCACACTGTTCCCCGTCGACGAGGCCAATCAGCTGGAGACCCGCGCCGTCGTCAATTGCCATGGCAACGGCAGTTGTGACTTCGTCGCAGGTACCAATCTGCGCACCCCCGAGGGTCCGGCTGGATTCCCGTCGGACCTGTGGGCTCGGCAAACCACCGAGATCCGCTCGACGAACCGGTTGGCTTACCTGGATGCGCACGCCACCGGTCAATTCGAGCGGGTGTTCAAAGAAGGCGGAAACGACGTGATTACCACCGTCTATTTCGGAGAGGGGCCGCCGGACAAATACCAGACGACCGGCGTCATCGACTCGACCAGCTGGTCGACGGGTCAACCCATGACCAACGTCAACGTGATCGTCTGCACCCACACTCAGGTGGTCTATTCCGGGGTCAACCTGACCACACCCAGCACCTGCGCACAGACCAACTTCTCCTAGGGTTAGCCGGCCAACGCGGTGATCGGTGTGCGACCGGGCCGCCACCCCCGCGTTTGCAGCGCTTTCGCGACCCGCTCGATGACGTCGGCGGGTCTGTCTTCGGCGATGACTCGGACAACGATCCATCCCAGTTCCGCGAGCTTGCGCGACCGCCACTGATCTTTCGCGTATTGCCGGCGGTCGCTGCGATGCTGGTCGCCGTCGTACTCGACCGCCACGCCGTACTCCGGCCAACCCATGTCTAACAAGGCCACGCCCCAATGATTTTCGCTGACGGGTAGCTGGGTGGTGGGAACGGGAAAGCCCGCATCGATGAGCTCTAGCCGCAGCCACGACTCCTTGGGGGACGCGGCGCCACCATCGACCAGCCGCAGCGTAGACGGCAATCGGCGCGTTCCCCGGGCGCCGGGATATCGCTGGGCCAGCGCCAACACCGCATCGACTTGAAACGGCGAGGCGTGCATCAACGCGTCCATACGCGCCACCGCCTGATCGCGAGGCAGTAGGCGGCCCAAGTCGTAGGCCGTCCGAACCAGGGTGGTGACGGGCAGGCCCGCGACGCGCGTGGCTTCATCCTCGGCGATCACCTGTTCGCGGGCGACGATTCCCCGTGGTGGCCGGGTGTTCGACGAGATCAGTTCGATGGCGATATCAGCGTCGACCCACCGGGCCCCATGCAACGCCGACGCGGCGACACCGGCAATGACCGCTCGGCCCCGCGACCATAACCATGCGCCTTCGGTCCTCTGCCGCAGCGAGAGCTCTTGTGCCTTCGGGGCGTACACGCCGGGAAAGATCGGCCGATACCAGCGGCGCAACTCGTGCCGCGTCACCGCACCGCTTGCGACGGCTTCGCCGCCCCGAAACACCACCTGCATGTCGCGCATAGTGGCATCGGGGCCCGACATGACGCCGAGCCTGAAGATTTGTAGGGAAAGTGCGAGTGCGGGCCTGCGAAACTTCAGGCTCGACGAAAGGAGGCCTACCGCGGCAGGCCGAGTAACCGCTCGGCGGCCACCGTGAGCAGGATCTGCTCCGTCCCGCCCGCGATGGTCAGGCAGCGGGTGTTCAAGAAGTCATGCACGGCAGAGTTTTCCACCAAGCCGCCGCCCTCGGAGACGTCCATCATGTACTCGGCCAACGCTTGCCGGTAGCGCACCCCGATCAGCTTGCGCACGCTGGACTGCGCGCCCGGATCCTGCCCACCTACGGCCAGCTGAGCGATCCGCTGATCGAGCAGCGCGCCCGCTTGCGCGAGGAGAATCAACCGGGCCAACCGATCCTGTTGGGCGGCATCGAGTTTCAACTGGGCCAGCACCTTGAGCAGTTCCTCCATCGGGTTGCCCAATGCCGTCCCGGTGGCCATGGCCACGCGCTCGTTGGCCAGCGTGGTCCGCGCCAGCCGCCAGCCGTCGTTCACCGCACCGACCACCATCTCGTCGGGAACGAACACGCTGTCCAGGAACACTTCGTTGAACAGCGAGTCACCGGTGATCTCGCGCAGCGGGCGAATCTCGATGCCCGGCGAGTGCATGTCGACCAGGAAGTAAGTGATGCCCTTGTGTTTTGGTGCGTCGGGGTCGGTGCGCGCCAGGCAGACCCCCCATCGGGCCTTGTGCGCGGCGGATGTCCACACTTTTTGCCCGGTGAGCAACCACCCACCGTCGCCACGTACCGCCTTGGTGCGCAACGACGCCAGGTCCGACCCGGCGCCGGGCTCGGAAAAAAGTTGGCACCACAGGAATTCGCCGCGCAGGGTAGCTGGCACGAATTTCTCGATCTGTTCAGGAGTGCCATGTTCGAGGATGGTCGGCGCGGCCCACCAGCCGATGACCAAGTCGGGCCGCACCACGCCGGCCGCCGCCATCTCTTGGTCGATGAGCAACTGCTCGGCCGGCAGTGCGGCACGGCCATGCGGCGCCGGCCAGTGCGGCGCCAACAGTCCGGCCTCAGCGAGCGCGACCTGTCGCTTCTCTTCGGGCAGATTCGCCACCTCGGCAATGGCCGCCGCGATCTCAGGTCGCCGGTCGGACACCTCAGAGAGGTCCAAGCCGAGCCGGCGTCGGACGCCGTCGTGGGTCAACGCGGCTACGCGGCGCAGCCAGTATTCGGCTCCGCCCAGAAAGCGGCCGTTGGCGTAGGCGCGGCGCAGGTACAGGTGTGCGTCGTGCTCCCAAGTGCAGCCGATACCGCCGAGCACCTGGATGCAATCTTTGACGTTGGCCTTGGCGGCGGTGATGCCGATGCTGGCGGCCAGGGCCGCGGCGATGGCCAGTTGCTCGTCGTCGGAGTCGGCCGCGGCCCGGGCGGCGTCGGCGGCTGCTACCTCGGCCTGCTCGGCACGGCACAGCATCTCCGCGCAGATGTGCTTGATCGCTTGGAAGCTGCCGATGGGCTTGCCGAACTGTTCCCGCACCTTGGCGTAGGCGACCGCGGTGTCCAGCGCCCAGCGCGTCACCCCGGCGGCCTCGGCGGCCAGCACGGTGGCGGCCAGGTCCTTCACCCGCTCCCCCGGGGCCGCTACGGCGGTGGCCGGCGCCGATGTCAGCACCACCCGCGCCAGGGGGCGCGAGAAGTCGGTCGCCTTCAATGCCTCCACCCGCACTCCGTCGCCTCCGGCGTCGACGAGCAGCCAGGCATCTGCGGCCGGCACCAGCAGCAAGCCGTCGGCGGTAGCACCTAGCACCAACGGCAGTTCACCGGAGGCCCGGCCGGAGTCGAACGTGACATCGCCTTCGAGCGCGACGCCGGCGAACCGCTCCCCCGAGACCAGCGCCTCGGGGTCGGCGACGACGAGGGCCGCCAGCGCCGTAGTGGCTACCGGACCCGGAACCAACGCCCGGGCCGCCTCCTCGACCATCGCGCACAGGTCTTCGATGCTGCCGCCGGCCCCGCCGTGGTCCTCGTCGACGGCAACGCCGAACAAACCCAGATCGGCCAGGCCGGCGAACACCGGGCGCCACGCGTCGATGTCACCTTGCTCCACCGCGCGCACCGCGGTAGTGGCGGCCGATCCGGAGGCCGAAGTGCGGGCCCAATCGCGCACCAGTTCGCGCGCCGCGAACTGTTCATCGGTGACGGTCGCTACCACTGCAGACCTCCCGGTCGCTAATTCCACATGGTTAGGAACGATTCAACCCCACTAGAACGTGTTCTAATAGTGCAGACGACCAACCGTCAAATCGATGGGTATAACACCAGTACATCTTGGTTGGTCTAGCCGCGGGGAGGTGGGAGATTTTCGTTCAACATGCGTATCGTTTGCGAACGAACCGCCCGAAAGAGGAGTTGCCCGCTAAATGTCGCCAGCCAACGCTAATTCGGCCCGCGGTTCCGACGCGCAACCACGCGAGGTGATGAACGTGGCGGTACTGGCGGAGTCGGAACTCGGTTCGGAAGCGCAGCGAGAGCGCCGTAAGCGCATCTTGGACGCCACCATGGCCATCGCCTCCAAGGGCGGCTATGAGGCGGTGCAGATGCGCGCGGTAGCCGACCGCGCCGATGTCGCCGTCGGCACGCTCTACCGCTACTTCCCGTCCAAAGTGCACTTGCTGGTCTCGGCGCTGGGCCGGGAGTTCAGCCGCATCGACGCCAAGACCGACCGCTCTTCCATGACCGGCGGCACGCCGTTTCAGCGGCTCAACTTCATGGTCGGCAAGCTCAACCGGGCCATGCAGCGCAACCCGCTGCTGACCGAGGCGATGACGCGGGCCTACGTATTCGCCGACGCCTCGGCCGCCAGCGAGGTCGACCAGGTCGAGAAACTGATCGACAGCATGTTCGCGCGGGCCATGGCCGACGGGGAACCGACCGAGGACCAATACCACATTGCCCGGGTGATCTCGGATGTGTGGCTGTCCAACCTGCTGGCCTGGCTGACCCGCCGCGCCTCGGCCACCGACGTCAGCAAGCGCCTCGATCTGGCCGTGCGCCTGCTGATCGGCGATCAAGACAGCAACTAAGCCGGCGGCCCCGCGGTACGGCCGCGGATCAACTCGGTGTCGAGCACCTCGACCACCGGCAGACCCGATCGCGGCGGCCGCTGCAGCAGTTCGCCGGCCCGACGGCCCTTGTGCAGGCTGGGCTGCGCCACCGTGGTCAGCCCGCGGCTGATCGCGTCCGGAACGCCGTCGAATCCGGTGACGGTCATCTGACCCGGCACGTAAATGCCGTGAGCGCGAAGGTAATCCATCGCCGAGAGCGCCAAGATATCGGCCGTGCACATCAACGCTGTAATGCGCGGGTTGGCCTCCAGCGCCACTTTCGCCGCGTCACCGCCGGAGGCGGGCAGGTGCTCGTAACTTTCCACCACGGTCAACGCGTCGGGATCGACGCCGGCCGCTTCCATCGCGTCCCATACGCCCATGATGCGTTCGCGCTGCACGTCGAACGCGGGCGACTTGAGCCGTTCGGCATCCACCAGACCTTGACGCCGATCGCTGCCCAGCCGCATGGTCAGCAGCCCGATCTCACGGTGGCCTAACCCGACTACATAGTCGGCGACCTTGCGCATCGCCGCCCGGTCGTCGATGCCGACCCGAGACACTCCGCTGATGCCCTTGGGTTGATCCACCACCACGACGGGCATCCGGCGCTGCAACACGGTCTGCAGGTAGGGGTCGTCGTCGCACACCGAGTAGACGATGAAGCCGTCCACCCCCGCACCCAATACCGCCGCCGTCCCGTCTTCCAGACTGCGGGTGGCGCCGACGGCGACCAGCAGCAGCCCCTGCCCTACCTCTTCGCACGATTGCGCGACACCGGCAACGAAGTCGCGCGCCGCCGGGTCGCTGAAGAAATAGGTCAGCGGTTCGGCCATCACCAAACCCACCGCGCCGGCCTTGCGGGTGCGCAACGAGCGCGCGACGGGGTCCGGCCCGGCATAGCCCATCCGCTTCGCCGTGGCCAGCACCCGCTCCCGAAGGTCCGCGGAGAGCTGATCCGGCCGGTTGAAGGCGTTCGAGATGGTGGTGCGGGACACCTTGAGCTCGGCCGCCAACGACGCCAGAGTCGCCCGCGCGCGCGGTGTGGGACTCACGATCGGTGACGCTACAACGATTTGGGCAGACCGGTGCGCGGGACGCCACCACGCGATTTCCTAATGGAAACGGTTTTCATTAGTATTATGTGCGCCTGTCGGCCGGCGAAGGGATGTAAACGTGCGATTGGCGTTTACTGCCGCATTGCTGTGCCTGGTCGCTTCCGGCCCGCTGACAGCCTGCCACAGCGAAGGGCCCGCTCATCCGGGCGCGGTCGCGGTCGTGGCCTCGTAGGAATGCGGGTCGGCGTCGGCGCCGGTCAGGATCGACTTGACGGGCAGACGTCCGCCGGCGACCGCACGAGCGACGCTGCCCCACACTTCGGTGGAGGCCACGACCGCGACCGCGCCCGGATGAGCGGGCCCTTCGCTGTGGCAGGCTGTCAGCGGGCCGGAAGCGACCAG
>NZ_LZLE01000333.1 GCF_001673155.1 Mycobacterium sp. 1423905.2
TCGACCTCGTCGATCTCGACGGGCCGGGAGTCGATCTCCATCTTCAGCCGGCTGGCGGCCTCGTCGACCAGGTCGATGGCCTTGTCCGGCAGGAACCGGGCGGTGATGTAGCGGTCAGACAGCGTCGCCGCGGCCACCAGGGCCGAGTCCGTGATGCGCACGCCGTGGTGCACCTCGTAGCGGTCCTTGAGCCCACGCAGGATGCCGACGGTGTCCTCCACCGACGGCTCGCCGACGAACACCTGCTGGAAGCGGCGCTCCAGCGCGGCGTCCTTCTCGATGTACTTGCGGTACTCGTCGAGCGTGGTGGCGCCGACTAGCCGCAGCTCGCCACGAGCCAGCATCGGCTTGATCATGTTGCCGGCGTCCATCGCACCTTCACCGGTCGCGCCGGCGCCGACGATGGTGTGCAGCTCGTCAATGAAGGTGATGATCTGCCCGGCCGAGTTCTTGATGTCGTCGAGGACGGCCTTGAGGCGTTCCTCGAATTCGCCGCGGTACTTGGCGCCGGCCACCATCGAGCCCAGATCCAGGCTGATGACGGTCTTGTCGCGCAGGCTCTCCGGCACGTCGCCGGCCACGATGCGCTGGGCCAGGCCCTCCAC
>NZ_LZLE01000334.1 GCF_001673155.1 Mycobacterium sp. 1423905.2
TGTGCACGCGGCCCGCCTCGTCGACGCGCACCACGTCACCGGTGTGCAGCCAGCCATCGATGATGGTGGCGGCGGTGGTGTCCGGGCGGTTCCAGTAGCCGGCGGTCACGTTGGCGCCGCGCACCACCAGTTCACCATTTTTCGGGTCGTCGCCGTAGGGCATGACACCGAGTTCCACCGAGGGCACCGCATAGCCCACCGAGTCGGCGTGTTCGACTGCATCGGAGTCCGGCAGCACGGTCATCAGCGACGCGGTCTCGGTCATGCCGTAGCCGTTGAACACCGTGGCCCGCGGGAACGCTTCCTTGACGCTGCGGACCAGGGACGGCGCGATCGGAGCACCCCCATATCCGACCCATCGCACGCCAGAGACATCGGTATCGGCAAAAGCCTTGTGGCGCAACAGCAATGAGTAGACCGCGGGAACGGTCACCATGGAGGAGATCCGTTCGGCGGTCACCGCGCCGATCAACCCATCGAGGTCCAGCGCGGGCATGATCACCGAGCTTCCGCCGGTGCGCATCGCGCTCAGAAGTTGCGCGTTGCATCCCGTTACGTGGAACAGCGGGACCGAGATGAGCGTGCGGAACTGCTCGCCGAGCTCGCTTGTTCCACCGATCGAGCGAAGCATGTTTTCGGTGTTGGTGACAAACGCCTCGTGCGTGGTCGGCACTCCTTTGGGATGACCGGTGGTTCCGGAGGTGTAGAACAGGGCGGCGACGTCGTCGGCGCTCAGTTTTTCGGTCACATAGGGGTTGTCGTCGGGCAAGGCGCCGTCGCCGGCCAGATCCACGTGCGCGCCGGCGTCGGACAGCACGAACTCGACCTCGGGTTGGGTAAGTCGCGTATTGACCGGCACCGCAACACCTCCGGCCAGCACCGCGCCCCAGAACGCCAACACCCAATTGACACCGGCGGGGTATCTGATGGCGACGCGGTCACCCCGCTTCAGACCACCGGCCCGCAATCCTCCGGCAACCCGCGCCGAACGGTCCCATAGCTGCCGGTAGGTCAATCGCTCGCCGCCGAGTTCGGCGACCGCCTCGCTGTCCGGACGACGGTCGACGTGGTAGGCGAGCATCTCCAGGAGTGTGGCCGGCAGGTGGTCGTAGTGCGGGATCCCGTTGTCGTCCAGAGTGACTCCGGTCAACGGGTACGGGTTGTGATCGCGAGAGATCCTGGT
>NZ_LZLE01000335.1 GCF_001673155.1 Mycobacterium sp. 1423905.2
GGCCCACCAGCAGTCGTCGCCGAGCAGCTTCATCACCGACGGCACCAGGAACATCCGGACCACGGTGGCGTCCAGCAGCAGCGCCGCCATCAACCCGAAGGCCAGATACTTCATCATCACCAGGTCGGAGAACACGAACGAACCGGCTACCACCGCCAGCACCAGCGCCGCGGCGGTGATCAGGCGGCCGGTAGTCGCCGTACCGATGCGGATGGCTTCCTGGGTGGACATGCCGTGTTCTCGCGCTTCGACCATGCGGGATACCAGGAACACCTCGTAGTCGGTGGCCAACCCATAGCCGACCGCGACCACCAGCGCGATGACTGGGGCGGTCAGCGGCGTCGCGGTGAAGTTCAGTATCCCGGAGCCGTGTCCGTCGACGAAGATCCAGGTCAAAATGCCCATGGTGGAGCCGAGCGTCAACGCGCTCATCACCGCCGCCTTGATCGGCAACACCACCGAACCGAACGCCAGGAACATCAGCACTGTGGTGGCGCTGAGCAGGATCACCAGCATCGCCGGCATGTTGTCGAACAGGCTATGGATGGAGTCCTGCTCCAGCGCCGGGGTGCCGCCGACATAGACAGCTATCCCCTTGGGTGGGGTGATCGATCTCAATTCCTGCAGCTTCTTCGGCGCGTCACCAGGGTTGAGCAAACCGTTCTGCAGTACCCGCACGGACGGGTCCTTCGAGCCACCCGGGGCCTGGCTGCGTTCTTGCCACATGTTGGCCGGGTTGTTGTCCTGCTCGATGAACCCGCTGATCGCCATGGCCTTGCTGCGGATGTCGGCGATCTGGCCGTCGGTGACCGGCTGATGGTTGGTCGACTGGATGACCAAGGTCAGCGGGTTGGTGCGATACCCGGGGAAGAGCTTGTCGAAATGCTCCTGGGATTGCCGGACCGCATTGTTGGGCGGCAGATACTTCTCGCTCATGCCGCCCAGCGACAGGTTGAACAACGGCAGCACCAGCAGGATCATGCCGACGACGATCGGGATGGCGAAGACCAGCGGCCGCTTCATCACCCAGTTGACCAGCTTGCCCCAGAAGCCGGCCTCGACCTCTTCGCGGGTCTTGGTCTTCTGCAGCCGGTCGGCCAGCCAGTTCAGGTAGGCCCTCGACGGCTTCCAGTTGCGCAGGAACGGCACCCGGAACGCCGTGCGCACACCGAGCGCGTCCACATGGCGACCCAGCACCCCCAGCACCGCCGGCAACAACGTCACCGAGAGCACCGCCGCCAAGCCGACGGCGGCTATCAGCGCGTAGGTCAGTGACTTGACGAAGCCTTGCGGCAACATGAGCAGGCTGATGCCGGAGGCGATGATCAGCACCGCGGAGAAGGCCACCGTGCGCCCGGCCGTCATCACCGTGCGCCGCACCGCCGTCTCGGTGTCGTAACCCTCGGCTATCTCTTCACGGAACCGGCTCACCACGAACAAGCCGTAGTCCACCGCGATACCCAAACCGATCAGTGAGACCACGGGCTGAGCGAAGAAGTGCACCGGCCCGAACACCGCGACCAGCCGCAGGATGCCCAGAGCGCCCGCGATGCTCAAGCCACCCACCATGACCGGCAGGCAGGCCGCCACCGCGCCGCCGAACACCAGGAACAGCACCACGGCCACCAACGGCAGCGCCAGCACCTCCATGCGCCGCTGGTCGGTGGCGATGGTGCCGGTCAGCGCCTCGGCGACCGGCTCCAGCCCGGCCAGTTGCACGGTGCCGCCGTCGAGCTTCTGCAAGGCGGGCTGAATGGCCTTGTAGTTGTTGAGGATGGTGTCGTCGTCGTCACCCTTGAGCGGAATGGACACGAACGTGTACTTCTTGTCGTCGGTGGCCATGCCCTTGACGATCGAACTGGTGGTATCGGGTGCCCGCAGGTATCCGGCCCAGCCGAGCACCTCTTTGGGGTGGTCGGAGACGAATTTGTTGAGCTCGTCGGTGATCTTCTTCGACCATGCCGGGTCGTTGACGTTCTTGCCGTCCGGGGCTTTGAAGATGGCGACGATGTGGCCGGTGCGGTCGCGGCCGTAGACGTTGTCGCCGAGCACCGAGGCCTTGACCGACTGGCTGCCCTCGTCGTAGAAACCGCTCTGGGTGACGTGCTTACCGAGGCTGAGGCCGAAGATGCCGCCGCCCAGGCACAGAGCCACCGTGACCCCGATTACGATGTACCGGTAGCGGTACACAGTTCGACCCCACCAGGCGAACACGTAAGCTCCTTACTGGATCTGTAACGACCCGCGCATTGCTTTCTGCTTTTCGGTTATCAGACGCTCGGTTTTTTCGCCACGCGAGGCCTGTTCACGCACGCGAGGTCAACAGCGAGGACAGCGGCCGGAATGGCTGCAGCCAAGCTCCCTGCTCAGGTAGCGAATCGAGCCCGATCCGCGGGAGCGGCTCCCGGAAGACACCCGAAATGTCTTCTAGGTCGACGAACTCCAAGGTATCCGACGCTAGCGCCCAACTAGCGTGTTCACGAAATCCGAGCACCTGAACCGGCGTCCCGCCGCGGGCGATTTCTTCCAGCGGCTGGCGGAACGCCTGCCCGTCCGCCGAAGCGACGACCAGCGCGGCCAGCCCTTCGGCGTACCGCTGTTCGATGTGTTGCAGCATGTCCCGGTCGACGTCGCTGTCCTCGTCGATTTTGGGTTTGGCGAAGACGGCGAAGCCCACGTTGCGCAGCGCGTCGACCCACGGCCGCACCACCTCGGCGCTGCCCGGCGCGATGTTGGTGAAGACGGTGGCCTCCGGTTCGACCACGGCGCCGGGGCGGCTCGCGGCCACGTCGGCGGTGCGGGCCAGCAACCAGCGGCCCAGGGCGTCGAAGCGGGGCCGCTCCATTGCCGTCGGGCGTCGACCCAGAATCGAACCCAGCCCCATGTCCAGGTTCGGCGCGTCCCACACCAGCAGCACCCGTCCCGGCGCCGCGTAGTCGCCGAGTGCCTTTCCGCCCAGAACCGAGGGCGCCTCGGTCAGCGGCTCGGGTGTCTGTGCGGTCACGTCTTCGGTCACGCTCATGAAGTCATCGTCTTTTCCAGATCAGTTCGGCGACGGTGCGGCCCTCGTGCCCGGCCTTGGTCTCGTACTTGGTCACCGGGCGGACCACCGAGATCGGCAGTGCGTCGCGGCGCGGATCGACACGGACGAGTTGCGGTTCAGCGTCGCCGGTCTGGGCGATGTGCTCGGCGTAGCCGGAGTGATCGGTCGCGGCATGCAAGACACCACCGGGGAGTAGCCGGTCGGCGATCATGGCAACCGTCGCCGGTTGCAGCAACCGACGTTTGTGGTGCCGGGCCTTGGGCCACGGGTCGGGAAAGAAGACGCGCACCCCGGTCAGTGAGCGCGGGGCGAGCAGGTCTCGCAGCACATCCACGGCGTTTCCGCGGATCAAGCGGATATTGCTGACACCGGCGCTGTCGATCCCGGCCAGCAGCTGAGCCAAGCCGCGGCGATAGATCTCCACCGCGATGACGTCGATGTCCGGTTCGGCCTGGGCCATCGCCAGGGTCGACGCGCCGTTGCCGCAGCCGATCTCGAGCACCAGCGGCGCCTCGCGGCCGAACCAGGCTCGGCTGTCAAGCGGCGGGGTGTTTCCTTCGTCGTGCGCCTGGCGGCCCAGCCGTGGCCACAGCCGTTCCCATAGGTCACGTTGGGCGGGCGACAACGCCGAGCGGCGGGACCGGAAGCTGGTCGAGGGCAGGTAGCCGCGGCGGGAGTCCTCTTCGTGCGCCAACTCGGTGCCGGATTCCACCGGCGTGTCGGGAAGTGATCCCAACCCGGGATGCGCATGCATTTGTCCATGGTGGCCTATGAACACTCGGTGTAGCCGCTCCTGATCCAGATTGATACCTAACAGTTGCCTTCAACTGGTAACGAGTAGTACCTGGCTCGCATCTGCGCGACGTAGCTGCCACCATTCGGTGGAAGAAAAGCGACAGGGGCAGAAAAGATTTTCGTCGACGAGCTCACGCGATTCGCCGAGGAGACCGGCGATCAGCGGGTACGCGCCATCGCCGAACGGGCCGGCGCGCCGCTGCGGATCTCGGTGCGCGGTCGGTCGGGAACCGGGCGCGACACCGTGGCACGCGCGCTGAACAGCGCGGCAGGCATTGCGGTGGCCGAACCAGCGGAGCTGCCGGTGTATGTCACCGTCGAAGTGCTCAAACCCGAGGACCGCGCGGCCGTCGCCGCTGATCCACCAGCATTGGTGGTGCTGAGCAAGGCCGACCTCACCGGGTTCGGCGAGGAAGGGCCCATGTCGGCGGCCCAGGCCCGGTGCGCGGGGCTCTCGGTGGCGGCCGGGGTGCCGGTGCTGCCGCTCGGTGCGCTGCTCGCCGTCGCCGCGCGGGCGCTCGACCCCGCCGACTGGGCCGCGGTGCGGGCGTTGGCCGGGGCGGGGTGGTCCTGCCTGGACGAGTCGCATGCCGGGTTCTTGACCGCGGCGCTGCCGATATCGGGTCAGATGCGAGTGGCCTTGCTGGAAAAGCTGGATCTGTTCGGCATCGCGTTGGGTATCGCCGCCGTCCGGCAAGGACGCGACCTGGCCGCATTCCGGGCGCTGTTGTGGCGGGTCAGCGGCGTAGCCGAGGTCGTCGCGGCGCTCGTTGCCGCCGGCGCTCACACGCGCTACCAACGCATCCAGCACGCCACCGCGCAGTTGGCGGCACTTACCGTCGGCGACGATCGGCTCAGCGAGTTTTTATCCAGCGACGAGATCGTGTTGGCCAGGATGGGTGCCGCCGAAGCGGTGCTGCGCTCGGCGGGGCTGGATGTCGGGCCCGCCGCACCCCTGGCGCGCGCGCGGCGGTGGCATCGTTACAGCCGTGAAGGCCCTCCAGCCCTTCGCGGTTGCGGCGCGGACCTGGCTCGCGGTGCGCTTCGGCTGTGGTCGCGGGCCGGCGGGCTACCGGTGGGCGTGGCGGCACGATGAGCGCGAGCGAACGGGACGACCCGGCGGCGGTCGACGAGCTGGTGGCCGCGATCGGCCCGCGGCTCGACTCGCCGGCGATCAACCGCAAAGACGTGATCCTGGTGACCGGCCCCTGGCTGGCCGGCGTCACCGGCGTGGTCGCCGCGCTGCGCCAGCGGCTCGAACAACACACGTTCGTCGAGGCGACGGAGTTAGACCCGGGCGACGCGCCGACGGCGGTGGTGTTCGTGGTCTCCGCGGCGGTGGGCCTGACCGACTCCGACTGCACGCTGCTGGACGCCGCGGCGGAGAACACCGACGTGGTGGTCGGGGTGGTGTCCAAGATCGACATGCACCTCACCTGGCGTGAGGTACTGGCCGCCAACCGCGACCGGTTGTCCGCGCACGCGCGGCGCTACGCCGAGGTGCCCTGGGTTGGCGTCGCGGCCGCGCCCGAGCTCGGCAAGCCGCGCGTGGACGACCTGATCGAAACATTGGCGCAACGGCTCGCCGACCCGGACATCCCGCGCCGAAACAGGTTGCGGGCGTGGGAATCCCGGTTGCGCAAGGTCGCCGAGAGGTTCGACCGCGACGCCGAGGGCAGTGGCCGGCAGGCCCGGGTCGAAGCGTTGCGCGAAGAGCGCAGCGACGCGCTGCGGCAACGACGCCAATCCCGAACCGAACGGTCCATCACGCTGCGCGGTCAGATCCAGCAGGCCCGGGTGCAGCTGGCGTACTTCGCCCGCAACCGGTGTTCGTCGGTGCGCGGGGAACTGCAGGAAGACGTGTCCGGATTGTCCCGACGCGACATGGCCGGCTTCGAGGCCCGCACCCGCGCCCGGGTCGAAGAGGTGGTCTCCGAGGTCGCCGACGGCACCGCCGAGCAGCTCGCCGACGTCGCCGAGGTGATGGGTGTGCCGCTGGACCTGCCGCCGCTCGAACCATTACCCACCGTCACCATCACCGCCCCGCCGCTGAAGTCCCGACGGCTGGAGATGCGGCTGATGATGCTGCTGGGCGCGGGGTTCGGGCTGGGGGTGGCGCTCACGCTGACCCGGCTGATGACCGGACTGACCGCGGGGTTGCCCGTCGCGGTCACCGCTGCGGGCATCGCGGCGTGTGTGGTCATTGGCCTGGTGGTCACCGTGTGGGTGGTGAACACCCGCGCGCTGTTGCACGACCGGGCCCTGCTGGACCGGTGGGCGGGGGAGGTGACCGCGGAGTTGCGGTCGGTCACCGAGCAGCTGGTCGCCAGTCAGGTCCTGGTCGCCGAATCGCTGCTCAACACCGCCTGCAGTGCCCGCGACGAGGCCGAGAACACCCGGGTGAACGACCAAGTCAGCGGCATCGACAGCGAGCTGCGCGAACACGCCATCGCCGCCGCGCGCGCCGCCGCGGTGCGGGACCGGGAAATGCCGACTGTGCAGGCCGCATTGGCGGCGGTGCGTGCAGAACTTGGGGAAAAACCGGGTATATCCCCGGGTATAGCTAAGGACGAAGCTTCCGTCGCGGCAGACCCGGCTTGGAGGTTCGATGCCACAGGCAATAGTTTCTAAGGAGCAGCGGCTTCTGAATCGGTCTTGTGAGCAGGCTTATACCCGCCCACGCCTTACCCGACAAGTGATGCACGTTAATCTGTAGTAAAGATGACAAACGCGTCAATAGCTGTGCTGGCAGAGCATGAACAAGCGCCCGCGATTCGCACGACCAGGCAAGACGTAACTACACAGCAGAATTCAGGAGAGTTCGATGACCTCAGCGACCATCCCCGGACTTGATACCGCGCCGACCAAACATCAGGGGCTGCTGTCTTGGGTGGAAGAGGTCGCCGAGCTCACCCAGCCCGACCGGGTGGTGTTCACCGACGGCTCCGAAGAGGAGTTCCAGCGGCTGTCCGACCAGCTCGTCGAGGCCGGCACCTTCATCCGCCTCAACCCCGACAAGCACCCCAACTCCTTCCTGGCGCTGTCCGACCCGTCCGATGTCGCGCGCGTGGAGTCCCGCACGTTTATCTGCTCCGAGCGCGAGATCGACGCCGGCCCGACCAACAACTGGAAAGACCCCAGCGAGATGCGGTCGATCATGACCGATTTGTACCGCGGGTGTATGCGTGGTCGCACCATGTACGTGGTGCCGTTCTGCATGGGTCCCCTGGGCGCCGACGACCCCAAGCTGGGCGTGGAGATCACCGACTCCGAGTACGTCGTCGTCTCCATGCGCACCATGACCCGCATGGGCAAGGCGGCGCTGGAGAAGATCGGCGACGACGGCTTCTTCGTCAAGGCGCTGCACTCGGTGGGTGCGCCGCTGGACGCGGGCCAGAAGGACGTGCCGTGGCCCTGCAACGACACCAAGTACATCACCCACTTCCCCGAGACCCGCGAGATCTGGAGCTACGGCTCGGGCTACGGCGGCAACGCGCTGCTGGGCAAGAAGTGCTACTCCCTGCGGATCGCTTCGGCGATGGCCCACGACGAGGGCTGGCTGGCCGAGCACATGCTGATCCTCAAGCTGATCTCCCCGGAGAACAAGGCTTACTACTTCGCCGCGGCGTTCCCGTCGGCGTGCGGCAAGACCAACCTGGCGATGCTGCAGCCCACCATCCCGGGCTGGCGCGCTGAGACCCTCGGCGACGACATCGCCTGGATGCGGTTCGGTGACGACGGCCGGCTGTACGCGGTCAACCCTGAATTCGGCTTCTTCGGGGTCGCCCCCGGCACCAACTGGAACTCCAACCCCAACGCGATGCGCACCATCGAGGGCGGCAACACGGTCTTCACCAACGTGGCGCTGACCGACGACGGTGACGTGTGGTGGGAAGGCCTCGAGGGCGACCCCCAGCACCTGATCGACTGGAAGGGCCGCGACTGGACGCCGGAGTCAGGCGAGAAGGCCGCGCACCCCAACTCCCGCTACTGCACGCCGATGTCGCAGTGCCCGATCCTGGCGCCGGAGTGGGACGACCCCCAGGGCGTGCCGATCTCGGGCATCTTGTTCGGCGGACGCCGCAAGACCACGGTGCCGCTGGTGACCGAGGCCCGCGACTGGCAGCACGGGGTGTTCATCGGCGCCACGCTGGGCAGCGAGCAGACCGCCGCGGCCGAGGGCAAGGTGGGCAATGTCCGTCGCGACCCGATGGCCATGCTGCCGTTCCTGGGTTACAACGTCGGCGACTACCTGGGCCACTGGATCAACCTGGGCAAGCAGGCCGACGAGTCCAAGTTGCCGAAGGTGTTCTTCGTCAACTGGTTCCGCCGCGGCGACGACGGCCGCTTCCTGTGGCCGGGCTTCGGTGAGAACAGCCGCGTGCTGAAGTGGATCGTCGACCGCATCGAGCACCAGGCCGGCGGCCGCACCACCCCGATCGGCACCGTGCCGGCCGCCGAGGACCTCGACCTGGAGGGTCTGGACGTCGACGCGGCCGACGTGGAGCAGGCGCTGGCGGTCAACGCCGACGAGTGGCGCGAAGAGCTGCCGTTGATCGAGGAGTGGCTGGAGTTCGTCGGCGAGAAGTTGCCGACGGGCATCAAGGACGAGTTCGAGGCGCTCAAGGGACGCTTGGCCGAGGCCGAGTAGAGGCCGAGTAGGGGGCCGAGTAGCCGTTTGCCGAGTGTGCGGGCAGCCGCGCACTGGACGCCGAGTG
>NZ_LZLE01000336.1 GCF_001673155.1 Mycobacterium sp. 1423905.2
GTCGACGTCGGTGTAGCCCTGGCGGAATAGCTTCGCGCAACCGGTCAGGTACTTCATGTAGCGGTCGTAGACCTCTTGCGACTGGATGGCGATGGCCTGTGCGCGGTTGGCCTCGAGGGCGGCCGCCCACATGTCGAGGGTGCGCGCGTAGTGCAGCTGCAGCGAGTGGATCCGGGTCAGCTCGAAGCCGGCCGTGACGGCGTACTCCCCGACGGTCTGGGGGGTCGGGAGCCAGCCCCCGGGGAAGATCTCGGTGAGGATGAATTGCGAGAAGTGCACGATCTCGTGGGTCAGCCTCATGCCTCGCGCCCGGATCTCCTTGAAGGACGGGCGAACGATGGTGTGCAACAACATGATTCCGTCGGACGGCAGCGCCTGGTAGGCCATCTTGAAGAAGCGGCCATAGCGCTGGCGGCCGAAGTGCTCGAAGGCGCCGATGGAGACGATGCGGTCGACGGGCTCGTGGAACTTCTCCCAACCCTCCAACAGCACCCGCCGGCTGCGGGGGGTGTCCATCGCGTCGAACGTCTTCTGCACGTGCTCGGCCTGGTTCTCCGACAACGTCATCGCCATCACGTTGAGCCGCAACCACTATGCGCGCACCAAGCAGCGGCTGGCCGCGATCCCCACCAAGCGCCATGCCGACGCCCGGCTGCAGGGCTGGGAGGAGTTCGACGGTCAGGTCGACCGGATCGTCAGCTTCGAGGCGTTCGACGCGTTCAAAAAAGAGCGCTGGCCCGCGTTCTGGGACTGGGCCTACGCGACGCTGCCCGACGACAGCCGGATGCTGATGCACAGCATCTTCACCTATCCGCAGTCCAGCTGGAAGGACCGTGGCATCCCGATCACGATGACCGACCTGCGTTTCCTGCATTTCCTGGGCAAGGAGATCTTCCCGGGCGGGCAGATGTGCGGCGAGTCCGACATCGTCGACCTGTCCCGAAAGAGCGGCTTCGCGCTGGAGGAGACCCAGTACCTGCCGACGCACTACGCTCGGACGCTCGACGCCTGGGCGGCCAACCTGGAGGCCAACCGCGAACGCGCGATCGCCATCCAGTC
>NZ_LZLE01000337.1 GCF_001673155.1 Mycobacterium sp. 1423905.2
GTCCGCCGCCCTCGCTGCCTGCACCGCACCACCGGCCGCATTGGGGTGAAGACGGCGTGATGCCGGCTTCGATGGGCCGGCCCGAATACCCAACTCCGCCCGGCACATACACGGTGCTGGCCAAGGAACGCTCGGTGATCATGGATTCGAGCAGCGTCGGCATACCCGTCGACGACCCGGACGGCTACCGGATCTCGGTGGACTACGCCGTGCGCATCACCAACCGGGGCCTCTACGTGCATTCGGCCCCGTGGGCCGTCAATGCGATGGGGCTGGAGAACGTCAGCCACGGCTGCATCAGCCTGAGTTCGCAGGACGCCGAGTGGTACTACAACACCGTCAACGTCGGCGACCCGGTGATCGTGCAGGAATAACCACGGCGTCGCGTCGCGCCGGATGTGATCAGCGCTTGCGTAACCACCGCAACGCCGACTGCGCGGCGTGATATCCGCACAACCCGTGAATGCCTGCGCCCGGCGGCGCGGATTGCGAACACAGGTAGACCCCCGGCACACCGATTGCATACGGGTCGAGGGCGATGCGGGGCCGGAACAGGACCTGCAGCCGGTCGTTGGCGCCGCCGATGATGTCGCCGCCAATGAAGTTGCGGTTGTAGTCCTGCAGTTCGCTGGTCGACTTGCTGACCGAAGCGACGATGCGGTTCCGGAAGCCGGGGGCGAATCGCTCGATCTGGTCGGTCACCGCCGCGGTGGCGTCACCGGTATAGCCGAAGGGAACGTGCGCGTACGCCCAGATCGGGTTGATGTTGCCGGCGCTGCGCGACGGGTCGGCCAGGTACTGCTGCCCGAGGAGCACGAACGGTCGTTGCGCCATCTTCCCTTGTGCGCGTTGGCGTTCGGTGTCGGCGACTTCGGCTGCGGTGCCGCCCAGGTGCACCGTGCCCGCTCGTGCGCAGTCCGGGTTCGTCCACGGAATGTCGCCTTCGATGGCGTAGTCGACCTTGAATGCCGACGATCCTTCCCGGTATCTCTGGTACGACCGCTTGATCCGGCTGGGCATGGCGTCACCGTAGATTTGCAGCACGGCGGCCGGGCTGAGGTCGAGCATGACGATGTCGGCGTCGGGGATGTCACGGCGGCGGGTGACCGAGACACCGGTGGCGACGCGTCCCCCATGTGCCCGTAGGGCGGCGCCGAGTGCATCGGTGATCGAGCCGGAGCCGCCTTCGGCGACGGGCCAACCGTAGCGGTGTCCGCTGGCCAAGATCATCAAGCCAAGTGATGCGGTCAGCGGGCGGTCCAGACGCGTGTAGACGTGGGCGGCGGTGCCGGCGAACAGCGCGCGCGCCTGTTCGGTCTTGAACCAGCGGACCACGGCGGTAGCCGGGAGCAGCGCGCGCGGGCCGAAGGCGGCCAGCCGGAGTGGGTGGTGCGGGATGTTGAGCACCGGGCGCATGAGGTCCTCGGCCAGGTCGTCGAATCCGGCGGCCAGACCACCGACGGCGGCGCGCCACCGCTTGCCGTCGGAACCCAGGCGGGCGACGGTCTGCTCGATCGAGCGAAGCAACACCCCCGCCGTGCCGTCGTCGAGCGGATGGGCGCAGTCGATTTCGGGCCATTTCCAACTCAGCCCATAGCTGGCCAGGTCGATGTCGTTCCAGAACGGCGAACCGACGCCTAGTGGATGAAAGGCCGAACAGTGGTCGTGGATCACGCCGGGAACGGTCAATTCTCCGGAGCGCGCTCCCCCACCGATGGTGTCGGCGGCTTCGAGCACCTGGACGTCGAGCCCATTGCGGGCAAGTTGGATGGCCGCGGCCAGCCCGTTGGGACCGCCGCCGACGACGACCGCCCGGTTCGAGGCGTTGGTCATGACTGGCCGGCGCTGCTGCGTTGATGTGTGATGTGCACGGGGAATTCGTCGCCGGGC